>JAYMNP010000005.1 GCA_036941025.1 Lachnospiraceae bacterium JLR.KK002 | reverse complement strand
AAACGCAGAATGAAAAAACGCTTCATGCTGACCTGCTTCTCGCCGGGATTACCCAGCTTATTACTGTAATGGTGGCTGATAAACTGCACAGGCATGAATATATCCGCAGTTTAAAACCTCTGATTGCATAACCTTACATACCGCATACCATTTCACGGGCAGATATCCTTATCTGCTTTGTTTTCATGTCTTAAAATCCTTGTTATCCACATCCACCTCCTGTAAGTCCGGCTCAACCGGGCCTTTGCCCTATTGGAATCAAGATTTTGAACTTGTTTCGCAATTAC
>JAYMNP010000004.1 GCA_036941025.1 Lachnospiraceae bacterium JLR.KK002 | reverse complement strand
GTGTCTGCTGATTAGGTTTAAAACACTTGATTTTACCGACTTTTACCGCATTTTATGGTATAATACCTGCAAGGATTTTGATAAAATCAAACCGTTTTTCTTGCAGTTATTCTGCATATTTTATGTATAAAGGGGCTAAATCAATGTACAAACCTATTAACAAGTTACACCACTCGTTTCTCGATTTCAACCAGCCTATGGGACTCCACATGAACTCGGATAACCGCTGGATCAAACTGGCTGACCGAATCCCATGGGATGAATTTGAAGTAAAATATGCCAGACTGTTCCCGAGTGGTACGGGTAATGTTGCCAAGCCATTTCGGATGGCGTTAGGAGCCCTGATCATCCAGACCAAGTTCCAGTATTCTGATCGTGAACTCGTGGAACAGATCACAGAGAATCCATATCTGCAGTACTTTATCGGACTTCCCGGCTATCAGGAAGAAGCTCCGTTTGATGCAAGCACACTGGTTCTTTTTCGCAAACGCATTTCTGCTGAAATGCTGATGGAAGTAAATGAGTATCTTCTTGCTCACAAAGATGATGACAACAATACACCACCATCTTCCGGAAACTCCGGCGATAATGACGCTTTGAAAGAAGACACAAACAAAGGAACACTGACACTGGACGCAACCTGTGCACCGGCAGACATCCGTTATCCCCAGGATATTTCACTCCTGAACGAAGCAAGGGAGAAACTGGAAACCATCATTTACCGTTTTTGCAAATCCTATGGTCTTCCACTGCCAAGACGCTATAGAAGACGTGCCAGAAAAGATTATCTTTCATTTGCCAAAAGTAAAAAACATAGTGCAAAGAAAATCAGGAAGGCACTGCGCAAACAGCTTGGTTACGTTGCAAGAGACATCGGATATCTGGAAAAGTTCATGAGCGACGGATATGCGATGACAGATAAAGAAATTAGTTTGTATCTGACTATCATCACGCTGTACGAGCAGCAGAAGTACATGTACGATAACAAAGTACACTCAGTGGAACATCGTATCGTAAGCATCTCGCAGCCATGGCTTCGTCCTATTGTCAGGGGGAAAGTAAAAGCCCCAGTTGAATTTGGTGCAAAGTTTGATCTAAGCCTTGACAGTGAAGGATACGGACGCATCGAAAAAATATCGTTTGAAGCATATAACGAGAGCACCTGCCTGATTGAAGCGGTAGAACGCTTCAAGGAACGCACCGGTTATTATCCGAAACGTGTGCTGGCAGATCAGATATACCGGACCAGAGAAAACAGGAGTTATTGCAAAGAGCATGGGATCCGTCTGTCAGGACCAAAACTGGGCAGACCAAGTGCTGCAGTAAAAGTTGATAAAAAACAAGAGTATCAGGATAATACTGACAGAATCGAAGTGGAACGTACTTTTAGCTTAAGCAAACGCTGCTATGGCATGGACTGTATTACCACCAAGCTGGAGGAAACGCAGTTAACTTCTGTCGCATTATCTGTATTTGTGATGAATCTATTCAAGATTCAGAGGCGAATACTTTATGCTCTTTTGTATCTGATCCGATTTTGGTGTAACTGGAGCAGATGTAAGAGTTGGAAGTTGCAAATATTTGCTTAATCAGCAGACAC
>JAYMNP010000003.1 GCA_036941025.1 Lachnospiraceae bacterium JLR.KK002 | reverse complement strand
TTAAAATGCAGACAGAAAGGAGGCATCCATGACTTCTCCTGCCGCGCCATGGGAATGATGTTTTTCATTCGGCATCATTCCCGTGGCAGGACGCCCTGTACAATTAATCGCTGATTGCGCCGCCCGGTACAGGTAGATAAGGTCACAATTCCGGCCATATTGCCAAAATCAGTGTCCGTATCATACAGAGATTCTGCCGCCGCATGGTTCGCATAATCCAGCAGTTCCTCTTTATCCCTGAAATCCATCCGATAATCATCTCCGTCCGCTTTCACACGCCGAACGGAAAAAACAGGGCAGACATGGCAGAATTCCGGCGTAATCACTGTAAATGCAGGGTGTTCCTCAAAAAAATCTGCTGATTCATATTGCTTCAGAATACCAAACATTTTTCCGTCTGCCCCGTTATGGCCGTAAATAATAAAATGAAGGCTCTCCTGATTTGAGCGGCAGTCTAAAAACAGACTGCCGCATACATTTTCACTTCCGTCCGGCAAATGATTCAGATAAAACTGATTATCCGGGCCTGACATCACCGGATAATTCACTGAAGTGTCCGGAATCTGAAGCCAGCCAATCATGCCGGGATATACGCCGGACAGTTTGGACAGCCACCGGGAATACCCCGTTCCTTCCTCCATGAACACAGCTTCTGCTGCCTGTTCATAAAATTCATCTCCCTGCCGTATCTCCCTGAACTGAACAGCCAGCGCTGCCACTGCTCCTGTAAAAACAGTCAGAAGCATAACATAAAAAACACAGAATCCTCTATTTCTTTTCATTTCTTTTCTCCGCCCAAAGGCCATACACCGTCATAATTGCCAGCAAAATCCCCGATAAAACCGCAATTATAATAAGCCATTCCGTATGATTTCCTGTCCTGGGAATACCGGGATTTTCTGCTGAATCACTGACATTATGATTTTCTGTATTTTCCGTCGTATCTTCCGGCGGCTCAGGCAGTTTCTCTTTACCGGAACCATTTAGCAAATCTTCCGTTCCGGCAGTATCGGAAGTTTCCCGCAAGGCAGCTGTTTCCAAAGTATCGGAACTGCCGGAAGATTCCGGAACATCCGGCACCTCTGATGAATTCGGATGCTCCGGAACATCCGGGGAATCCGGTGATTCGGGAATATCCGGTGTACCGGAAGGATTCTGGCTGTCAGAGGTACCGGGCGGATTCTGATTATCCGGTGCGGCAGAGGTACCGGGTTCTTCGGGATTCACCGGAACTGTCTTCGGACGGTTGGGCACCGTTACCGCAGCCTCTGCCTCATCCGCCTGATACACAGCAGTATTTACTTCATAACCTTCCGGCGCTTCCAGTTCTTTCAGCCAGTATTTCCGACCCTTTGCAAGGCCTGTAAAAGTGAGAATTCCGTCCTGTCCGCTCACATCCTGTTTCAGCAGAGTGTTACATGCTTCTTCTTCATACAGGCCAAAAACTGCCCCTTCCAGAGGCATTGTGCCGCCGCTGGCAACCTTATGGACGGTCAGCGTCCACTGCAGTTCCGGTATCACAGGGCCTGTATCCGTTTTACGGGCCTCATTCGTCACATCCAGCTCCATTCTGGATTTTGCCTCTCCTGCTGTAATCAGAAGACCATCGGCTGTCTCTTTTACCCCTTCCGGAAGCTGTTCCCAGCCGGGGGTACTGTCATATCCGGCAATACTTTCCGTTTCCACCAGTTCGTAACTCCCGCCGGGCTTTACCAGAAATGACACTTTCCCCAGTCTGTCTGTGCTTCCCTGGGCAAAGGGCAGGCCCCGCGTCTGCTTCTCATTATCCCACTGATACAGAGTAAATGTCACGCCTTCCAGAGGCGCCCGATTTTCCCTGTCTGTTTTCGTAATGGCAATTTCGGCTTTCCGGGCGGCAACACCGCCGCCTCCGCCTCCACCGCCGCCTCCCACCGAAGCGCTGTTGTTCTTACTGCCTCCCAGCAGCACGGTACTTCCTTCAAAACGGACGCTGTTACTGTAGCCCCCTGCCTGCCGCTTTATAATGTCTGCCGTATAAGTCAGCACATAAGCGTCACGGCTGTTTCCCTCCAGGGGAAGCTGCACCCTGAAACTGTTATTCTCCGGATTATAATCAGCAGGTTTCAGGGGCTGACCGTCTCCCACTTTCGTATAAGCAGGCTTCTGGCCTGCATTTTCAGTGGTTCCGGACAATTTTACTTTATAAAACCGCAGGGTGTCCATATCTAACTGCAGCCGCGCATCCAGGGTATCCACAAGGGAAGGATGTTCCGGCAGCATAAGCCCGAAAGGATTAATCAGCACCTCATACCGTATAAGTTCGTCCTGACCGTTCACACTGCTGCTTTTTACCAGTCCATGATTGGTAAATCTGTGCTCCACCTTATGGGAAACTTCTGAAAAAACAATCCCGTCTGCCTTCCCTGTCAGAACCGCTGTATTTGTAATCCGGACGTCCTCATTGCTGTTAAATCCGGCTTTTTCCGGCTCCACTTCGGTGTCAAAGGTAACCATGGTCTTTCCTGTAATGCCGCCCAGACGGATGAGCAGTTTCCGGCCCTCCGTATCCGCCGCTGCCTCTGGGATTTCCGGCACGGTGTCCAGAGAGCCATCCACATACGTCAGCCCCGCAGGCAGTACATCCTCCAGAACCACATCGCTCATGGGAAGCCCCGCCGCATTCACCTCCAGAGCCCATTTCATTTTACCGGATTCATAATGATACACCGGTGCTTTTTTCGTCAGAACCGCCGCATTCACATTCACCGTACAATCCGCACTGGCGCTGCGCACCTCTGACGACTGTTTTCCAATCAGCATATCCTCGGTGGAAATCAGATTTCTGAGCTTTTTACCTGCGGTATTATTTGCAAAAATACAGGGGTCGCATACTTTTGTCCTGCAGGTAAAGGTAATGGTTCTGGCGCCGATTTCTCCTGTTCTGACCGTCAGAACCTGCTGATTGTATGTAAATTCCAGCAGCTTTTTTTCATCCTCTGTGGGCGGCCGGTTATCTATCAGCACAGCGATATCCGATACATCTCCTGCCAGTTCCAGGCCTGTATGGTGTCCCTCAATTCCGCAGGAACCTCCGATATCACTGAGATTATCCGTAAATGTTCCGCCTTTGAGCCAGGCTCTGTGAGGATTGATGGTTACCGTCCAGTCAATGGTGCGGGTGGACGGGTTGTACGTGGAACCGGTTTTTACCAGAGTGGATGTACCGGGGGTTCCGCTGCCGTCTCCGCTGTCCACAGGCACCGTAACCTGGGGCGTGGCATATTCCGTATCCTGATAACGAAAGGTAAACCAGGCAGTATTATTTCCCAGGCTGGTTCCGCTGTCATACATTTCCTCCGGCGCCTGAGTCTGATAAGTAATGGTAACCGGCTGGCTGTCCGCTGTCCCAATGGAAACGGTAAACTCATTTTTCTCCCCGGAAGCTGCAGCCATGGGCGCTCCGTTTACCTTCAGAGAATCTTTTACCAGCGCACTTCCGGCCGGAAGCCGGTCATGGAGTGTGAGCCTGTTTTCCTCCGTAAACGAAAATCCGCCGGGAGAAAAACTTATGGTCCAGTCGGTAGTGGAGCCGCTTCCATCCGTGTGGCGGGTGGTTTTTCCTGTTTTGGAAAGCCATTTGGGCTGAGGTACGGTCACAGTCTGGCTGCTGCTGATATTCAGCTTCTGAAACTCCCCGTCCTGCCTGGCAAACAGTCCGGCCTCGTTGGTGATTTTCTGGCCGCCGGCGCTGCCTGGCAGCAGAAGTTCGTCCCGGATAACCGTCTGATATGTGATATGCAGCGGAACCGGCGGATTCCCCTGAGTGGCGGCTCCCGCCCTGAATCTCGTACCTCCGAAAGTCAGCACCGTATGCTCCCCGTTTTCAGATGTTTCTATCAGCACCCAGGATTCTGCCCTGTCATCCACCGCATCACGTGAGGTATAAGTGCTGACCGCGTCGCCATCTATGGTAACACTGCCATCCACATAGCAGTGAACAGCCCTGTCAATGGTATCCCGCAATTCAAACTCAGTGTCCATGGAAATACCATCCTCCGGAGAAGGATTCTGCCAGGGGGTATAGCTGACTGTCCAGGTAATTGTTTTATCCTCCAGTTTCCCGCCCTTTTTCACCTGAGCTCTGGCTTCCAGAGGTTCATTCTCCTGATAGCCGAATCTGAGCTGTTCCCCATTTTCAAATTTCATTGCATAGAGATTGGACTTTCCGTCTATGGGAGCTTCGTCCGCCGGCGGCGCGCCTGCCCGGCTGCAGTTTAAATAAAAAAACGCATCCTGAAGTTCCCCATACTCTGAGAGAACCGTACCGGAACCATCTTCCTTTCCGTCAAATATGACCCAGGCCCTGCTGCCGTCTGCAAAAATAGCTCCGAATTTCTGAGGCCCGTCTTCCGTTTCCATGGTCAGCGCCGACCCCTGCGGCTCCAGATTCGGTAAAATCAGATGGGGAGACACCTCCAGATAATATCTGGTATCTGCCTCGATACGGCCGCACTGTTCCTCCGTAATCTCAAATGCATAACGCAGTGCCAGCATTTTTTCTTTTTCCAGAAGGGTGTTATCCAAAATGGCCGCTCCTTCCGGCTGACCATTTTCAGCCGCATAATGGAGGGTAATACTGTGAAATTCCACAATATCTGCCAGTTTTTCCTCATCCGCCGCACGGGCCGGTGCAGAAAGAAGCCCGGCCGGCAGAGAGAAACATAAAAAGAATACCAGAAGTTTTCTGACAAAGTGCCTCTGACGTTTCCCCCAGACCCGCTTTTTGCTACCGCAACATCCCTGAACATTTAACATTTCATCCCATCCTCCATACCTGCAATTAAAATTTCAGATTCTGATTTTCAGATTCTCCCGGCATTCGTCGAAGCAAATAAACGTTTATTTACTATTATTTAAAAAAAATACCAGAGAATTTCTTTCTGGCTCCATATCCCCCTGGGCACTGCGGTTCTGTGCACATTGATTGCGGGAATAAATATTTATTTACCTTCCCTGGAAAACAAACCGCTTTCACAGCGGTAAGTTTGTCATATTCTTTTCTTCCGCAGACTATTCCGGCTGCAGATAGCTGCTCAGTCCGGTGGCCAGCAGACGGAATACCGTATCTTCTGTTTCCTGGTCGTCAGGAACCACGCCTTCCACCACATATTTGGCATACATTACCGTGGAACTGAGCACATGAAGCCACAGCAAATCCTGATTCATTCGTTTCAAACCGGGAAACATTTCCCGGAAAGCGCGCACCATGACCACAAAGGAATCAAAATAATCTACTTCCCGGACTTTGTCGTATTTTGGAAAAAAAGCGCTGTCCCGAAAACGGTGATAAAAAATCGTCTCATCCGGGTGCGCCACCCAAAACCGAAAGTAAGGCAGCCACAGCTCTTTCACTGCCCCCATGGGATCTGTCACCATGGTCCTGGGATTAAATTCCAGATGATCAAAAATTGCCGCAGCCTGTCTGTCCACCCAGGTAAAGCAATCTACCAGTAACTGATCCTTGCTGTCAAAATAGCGGTACAGCGCTCCGGGAGATATCCCGGCCAGCTCACTGACATTCTGGATACGCGCCCCTTCCAGGCCATACTGTCGTACAGCCTTCATTGCCGCAAAAATAATCCGCGTTTTCGTATCATCCAGGGCGATCACGCTCCCTTCCTTTCAGGCTCACTTATCTTTTGTCTGAAATTATACACTGTTCCGCCTGTATTGACAACACTTTTTTCAAAATGCCTGTTTCTGAATCCGCTCCAGAGCCGCCAGAGTATTTTCATAACTCCCAAATGCAGTCAGCCGGAAATATCCTTCGCCGCTGGGGCCGAATCCGGAACCTGGAGTTCCCACCACACCGGCCTGCTCCAGCAATACATCAAAAAATTCCCAGGAAGTCATGTTTCCCGGTGTTTTCAGCCAGATATACGGTGCGTTGACGCCGCCGAATACGCTATAGCCCGCTTTTTGCAGACCGTTTTTGATAGCCGCGGCATTTTTCATATAATAAGCCACCTGCTCTTTTAACTGGGCTTTTCCTTCCGGGCTGTAGACTGCCTCCCCTGCCCGCTGGATAATGTAGGGCGCTCCGTTGAATTTCGTCCCGTGGCGTCTTGCCCACATCTGATGCAGGGAAACATTTCCGCATTTTAATTCCTTCGGTACCACCGTATAACCCAGGCGCACCCCGGTAAATCCCGCATTTTTGGAAAAACTCTTTAACTCTATGGCGCATGTTCTGGCGCCCCGGCACTCAAAAATGGAGTGAGCCACATCTTCCTCCGAAATATATGCTTCATAGGCTCCGTCATAGATAATTACCGCTCCCGCTTTATTGGCATAATCCACCCATTCCTGGAGTTGTGCTCTGGTAATGGTGGTACCGGTGGGATTGTTGGGCAGACAAAGATAAATCATATCCGGCGTTTCTTCCGGAAATTCCGGTACGAATCCATTTTCCATGATGCAGGGCATATAAATCACATTGCTCCAGATTTCTTTTTCCCTGTCATACATCCCGGTTCTGCCCGCCATGACATTGGAATCCACATACACAGGATACACCGGGTCGCAGACTGCGATTCTGTTTTCCGCACCGAAAATTTCCTGAATATTGGCGGAATCGCTCTTTGCACCGTCAGAAACAAAAATCTCATCGGCAGAAATATCGCAGCCTCTGGCTTTGTAATCATGCTCCGCAATGGCATTTCTCAGGAAATCATAGCCCAAATCCGGCGCATAGCCCCGGAACGTAGCTGCATTTCCCATCTCGTCTACCGCCTTATGCATGGCTTCGATAATGGCCGGAGCCAGAGGCTGGGTTACGTCTCCGATTCCCAGACGGATAATCTCTCTGTCCGGATTGGCCTCCGTAAAAGCTGCTACTTTCTTTGCAATGGTGCTGAACAGGTAACTGCCCGGCAGTTTCTGATAATTCTCGTTAATTTTATACATAACTTACGCCTCTCTGTTTACGCTGTTTCACTGTAATATTACTCCCAGGGGAGCTGAATCTCCCCGTCAAATACGGTGGTTGCCGGCCCTGTCATATACACCGGAGCATCCGCTCCCGCCCATGCAATCTTAAGGTCTCCTCCCAGAAGCCGCACCGTCACTTCCTGTTCCGCTTTTCCGTTTAAGATGGCGGCCGCTGCTGTGGCGCAGGCTCCGGTGCCGCAGGCCAGGGTTTCTCCGCTGCCCCGCTCCCACACCCGCATACGCAGGGTATTTCTGTTTATGATATTTACAAATTCCGTATTAATTCTCCGGGGAAATCTGGGATGATTCTCAAAGGAGGGCCCGATTTTTTCCAAATCCAGATTCCGGACGTCCTCCTCCATAAAAATCACACAATGGGGATTTCCCATGGAAATACAGGTCATCTGATATACGTTTCCATCCACCTCCAGCGGCACATTTACCGCCTGTGCCCCTTCCGCCAGTACAGGAATCTTCTCCGGCATCAGCTCCGGGGCTCCCATGTTGACTTTTACCTGAGAGACTTTTCCATGCTCTACGGTCAAATCCAGATATTTGATTCCTCCCAGCGTTTCCACACTGATACTGGTTTTATCTGTCAGACCGTAATCATACACATATTTGGCCACGCAGCGAATCCCGTTTCCGCACATTTCCCCGCGGGAACCGTCTCCGTTGTACATGGCCATTTCAAAATCCGCATTTTGGGAAGGGTTTATCAGAATCAGACCGTCGCTTCCGATTCCAAAATGTCTGTCGCTGACAAATCTGGCCGTTTCCTCCGGACTGGCCACCTGTTCTCTGAAACAGTTCACATACACATAGTCGTTTCCAATTCCATGCATTTTTGTAAATTTCATTCTGATTTACATTCCTTTCTCCGGAGCATACTCAACTATGCTCCAGCATACTCAGAATCATCTGCGCTGCTTCCGCCAGCCCTGTGCCGCTGTCCATACTGCTTTTCTGGATATAGCGGTGGGCCTCCTCCTCAGTCATCTGCTTTCGGAGCATCAGAAGTTCCTTCGTCTGCTGAATCATCTGCTTTTCTTTCTCGCTCCTCTGCTCCGGCCGGGACTTCCTGCTCCGTCTGTTCCGGGCTATGGAACGGCACATCAGTTCCAGTGTACTCACCAGTTCATGGACTTTTAAAGGCATGGACAGATATGTCATACGCTCCATGGATTCCCCCCAGGTGCCGGGCCCTGCCAGCACCAGCATTTCAAAACAGGGAGACAGATATTCCCGGAGCTGGCCGCACATCATATCCTGCAGGCGGGCGGCGCATATCACGATTCCTTCGCCCGGTATATCCGCGTGCTGCAGTACCTGAGCGCCTGCTGTGCAAACAGCATTTACGTGAAATCCATGCTGCACCAGAATATTCTTAATACTTTTTCCATTTTCCATTTTGGGAAATGCTACGATTACCGAAACCATGACGCACGCTCCATGGCTCTATATTCTGTACAGATAACTGCTGATTTCCCATTCGGTAACCTGTTCCCGGTAAGACTCCCATTCCGCCTCTTTTGCTTCCGCATATTTTTCCGAAATGTGGGCGCCCAGCACGCTGCAGATAAACGTGTCCTGTTTCATTGCTTTCACCGCATCGTGAAGATTTACCGGAAGAGACTCGATGCGGAGCTTTTCTTTTTCCGTTTTCTGCATATGGAAAATATTGCTCTTTACCGGAGCCGGGGGCTCCATATGATTTTTTATGCCATCCAGCCCTGCTGCCAGACAGACCGCCAGAGCAAGATAGGGATTTGCCGCCGGATCCGGGCACCGCAGTTCAATTCTGGTGGCTTCCCCTCTGGCTGCCGGAATCCGAATCAGAGGGCTCCGGTTGGTAGCGGACCAGGCAATATAGACGGGAGCCTCATAGCCTTTCACCAGACGCTTGTAAGAATTGACCAGCGGATTGGTAATGGCAGTCATGCCCTGCATATGCTTCATCAGTCCTCCGATAAAATAATAAGCCTCCTGGCTCAGCCCCAGTTCATCCGACGGATCCTGGAAAATATTTTTCCCGTCCCTGGATACGGACATATTGATGTGCATTCCGGAACCGTTGATTCCGTATTTTGGCTTCGGCATAAAGCTGGCAAACAGACCGAACCGTTTTGCAATGGTTTTGACCGCCAGTTTAAAGGTCATGATATTGTCGGCTGTCCGCAGCCCTTCATCATAGCGGAAATCAATCTCATGCTGGGCCGGCGCCACCTCATGGTGGGAGGCCTCTATTTCAAATCCCATTTCTTCCAGCGCCAGCACCATGTCCCGCCTTGCATTTTCGCCCAGATCCACAGGCCCCAGATCAAAATAGCCTGCCCGTTCATGGGTCAGGGTGGTGGGACAGCCATCCTCATCCGTATGGAACAGGAAAAACTCGCACTCCGGCCCCACGTTAAACTGATAGCCCATTGCAGCGGCCTCCGCCAGCGTTTTTTTCAAAATGTACCTGGGATCTCCCTCAAAAGGCGTCCCGTCCGGACGGTAAATATCACAGATAATCCTTGCCACTTTTCCCTGCTGAGGTCTCCAGGGGAAAATTGCAAAGGTATCCAGATCCGGATACAGGTACATATCGGATTCCTCAATACGCACAAATCCTTCTATGGAAGAACCGTCAAACATACATTGATTATCCAGTGCTTTTTCCAGCTGGCTTTTGGTAATTGCCACATTCTTCAGTGTTCCAAACATATCCGTAAACTGCAGGCGGATAAATTCCACATCTTCCTCCTCCACCATCCGGATAATATCCTGTTTTGTGTATCTGCCCATGGCGTCACTACTCCTTTACATCCATTGTCCCCCTTCCAGACCCCGGAAGAAGAACGGGTTTCCTGTTGTCACGCCATATTATACGCAGTCTTTTTGCAGAAAGTCAACACCTGATTCAGGGGCATATTGCCGCCGAACAAATCCAGCGCGCTTCCGATGGTCACATGCAGACGGTTCTTTCCCAGTTTCTTTAACTGCTCCAAATCTGAAAAACTGCCCACGCCTCCGGCATAGGTTATGGGGATTTTTCCCCACCCTCCCAGTAATTTTACCAGTTCTGTCTCGATTCCCCTGGCTTTTCCTTCCACATCCACCGCATGGACCAGAAATTCATCCGCATACCCGGACAGCTTTTCCAGCAGGGATTCCGTCAGCTTTTCATCGGTGAATTTCTGCCACCGGTCTGTGACAATATAGTAATCCTCTCCGCGCCTGCGGCAGCTCAAATCCAGCACCAGGCGCTCTTTTCCGGTGATTTTCCGCAGTTTGTCCAGATTCCCGTAATGAATCATTCCTCCCTGAAATACATGGGAGGTCACAATCACATGGCTGGCCCCGGCCCGCAGGAACTCCAGCGCATTGTCCCCGCAGATACCGCCTCCCACCTGCATACCGCCGGGCCAGGCGGCAAGAGCTTTCATGGCCTGCTCCCTGGTGGCTTCATAATAAGGGCTGTCCGTCCTGTTCAGAAGAATAATATGCCCCCCTCTGATTCCATGGTTCCGGTAAAGTCCGGCAAAAAAAGCACCGTCCTGCTCCGATACAAAATTTTCTTCTGCCTGATTATTTTCATCTCTCAGGCTTCCTCCCACAATCTGTTTTACTTTTCCATTGTGGATATCAATACACGGCCGAAATTCCATTCTGTCCGCCCTTTCTATATCCGCACTCTTTTTTCACTGACCAGCATACCCTGAAACTGTTCCACCTGAAATCTTCCGGAAAACAGCTCGCATTTACATAAAAACAGATAGTAAATATTTTTCCCGCATCCGTGCAGTGATTCAAAGTTTCCCTGTCCCTTGGCCAGAATCAGATCCGCCTTATCAAGCACCTCCCGTGTTTCCTCCGGAAGCTCTGAGAGCACCACCCCCGTAATGGAACTGTTATTTGTTATCACGGGAACTTCTCCGGTGATTCCTGTCATTTCCGCATCTTCCATGGTGGCGTCATTGACCGCCTCCCGGCCCCGGACCATGGCGGTGATATGTAAATTCGGATATGATTTTTTCAGCTCCCGAATCAGCAGCTTGTCCAGTACAATCTCCCCGCAGTTATCCATAATATAAACCAGTTCCGACGCCTGCTCCAGGTCTTTTAACAGATATGCGTATTCTGTCTCGTCTATGGAATCTTTTTCGTTGTGAAACAGTTTCAGAAATTCCTCTTTTGAGACATGTTCCAGCGCCGAAAAATCAATATAATTTCCGATTCTGGCAAAGCGCATGGCTTCTTTCAGCGCATCCCCACTTTCCTGAATCATCTGTGCCAGTTCATCCTCCAAATCCAGCAAAAACTGGTTAAACTCCCGTTTCTTCCGGGGCATTTCTTCATCTTTTCCGAAATATTTTTCCCGGATTTCCGTCATCAGCGCCAGAATCCAGGGAGCGCTGTACTCCGGCCCGCAGCTTCCCGTCAGGGTCATAATTTCTTTTATAAAAGCAGCTTTCCTCTCCTCATCGTCAAATTTACGAATCTGGCGTTCCTGCTGATTAATCATACAGCACATACATTTGGCATATAATTGCATGGCAGTTCCTCCTTTTGTTTGCAGGTTTATCCTATCATAATATAAGGTATTTGTCCACGATTGCCGGAAACAGAATTCAGGCGTTGACAGTTCCCTGCTTTTTTGTTAAAATCGTGGGAATAACAAAAAATTAAAATTCACAGAAAGCGAGGAAAACAATGGGTACAATTATCGGCGAAGGAATCACATTTGATGACGTATTATTAGTTCCTGCATATTCAGAAGTTACACCGAATATGGTGGATCTTTCTACCAGTTTAACCAAAACAGTCAGGCTGAACATCCCCATGATGAGCGCAAGCATGGACACAGTTACAGAACACAGAATGGCAATTGCCATGGCCCGTCAGGGCGGCATCGGCATTATTCATAAAAATATGTCTGTGGCTGCCCAGGCAGAAGAAGTTGACAAAGTAAAACGTTCTGAAAACGGGGTTATCACCGATCCCTTTTCCCTTTCTCCCGAACATACCCTGCAGGATGCGGACAACCTGATGGGAAAATTCCGGATTTCCGGCGTCCCGGTCACAGAACATGGCAAATTAGTGGGTATCATCACCAACCGCGATTTGAAATTTGAAGAGGACTTTTCCAGGAAAATCAAAGAATCCATGACTTCGGAGGGACTGGTGACTGCCAGAGAAGGCATCACTCTGGAAGAAGCCAAGACCATTCTGGCGAAAGCGAGAAAAGAAAAACTTCCCATTGTAGATGAACATTTCAACCTCAAAGGTCTGATTACCATTAAGGATATTGAAAAACAGATTAAATACCCCCTGTCAGCCAAGGACGAGCAGGGCAGGCTTCTCTGCGGCGCCGGCGTGGGCATCACCTCCAACATGATGGAACGCGTGGAAGCCCTTGTCGATGCCAAAGTTGACGTCATTGTGGTGGACTCCGCTCATGGCCATTCCAAAAACATTCTGGACGCAGTGAAACAGATTAAATCTGCTTATCCGGATTTACAGGTAATTGCCGGAAATGTAGCCACCGGCGCTGCCACCAAAGCACTGATTGAAGCCGGTGCAGATGCGGTAAAGGTGGGAATCGGACCTGGCTCCATCTGTACTACCCGTGTGGTGGCCGGTATCGGAGTTCCTCAGATTTCAGCCATTATGAACTGCTACAATGTGGCAAAAGAATATGGTATCCCCATTATTGCAGACGGAGGTATCAAGTACTCCGGCGATATGACGAAGGCAATCGCTGCCGGAGCCAACGTATGTATGATGGGAAGTATTTTTGCCGGCTGCGATGAAAGCCCCGGAACTTTTGAGCTGTATCAGGGCAGAAAATACAAGGTATACCGCGGTATGGGTTCCCTGGCAGCCATGGAAAACGGCTCCAAAGACCGTTATTTCCAGCAGGACGCCAAAAAGCTGGTACCGGAAGGAGTGGAAGGCCGGGTTGCCTACAAGGGCTCCGTAGAGGACACCGTGTTCCAGTTAATCGGCGGACTCCGTTCCGGCATGGGATACTGCGGCGCTCCCACCATTGAAACCTTAAAGGAAACCGGACAGTTTATGAAGATTTCCGCTGCTTCCTTAAAGGAAAGCCATCCTCATGATATCCATATCACCAAAGAAGCGCCCAACTACAGTATTGATGAATAAATTTCCACAGAGAGCCGGTAACTGCCCTGAACAGTCCGCAGTTACCGGCTCTCTGTTTTTCATCTTATGGGAAGACACTTTCATGCTTTAGCGTGACAAGATCTTTCCTGTAAGATAAAAAGAGCGGCACCGTCTCCAAAGACCCTGCCGCTCTTTTTCTGTATCTTTGATACCGCTCACCGTCAGTTACGGATTCTTCTTATCCTTGCTGTTGGTTTTATCAGTATTTTTGTCTGTTCCGTTATTATTGGTATTTTTATCGTTGTTATTATTATTGTTGTTATTGTTATCGGTTCCGTTGGTTAAGTCTTCCACACCGTTCTCCACATCATCCCCAAGGTCTTCCACACCGTCTACAATGTCATCCACAACGCCATCCGCATCATCTGTTACCTTGTCATTGTTGGTGGTTCCATTGTTATTGTCTGTGGTTCCATTGGTTCCATTGTTATTGTTGGTAGTTCCATTGGTTCCGTTGGTATTATTGGTGGTTCCGTTCGTTCCGTTCGTTCCGGTACCGTTGTCATTTACTCCGTCCTCTGCGGTATTATCCTTACCGTTATCATTGGTGCCGCAGGCGGTTACACTGCTCAGAACCAGAACCAGCAGACAGCCCAGCAAAATTTTCTTAAACTGCTTCATAATAAAATCTCCTTTTCCATAAAATTTTCTTCGCTGTATTAATGTGGGCAGATTTCTCAAATTTATACCTGTTTGCTTATTTTTTCATTTTCGGCTGGAAAATCAGGCTGGCCAGATACCCGAATACAAGAGCCGCTGAAATTCCCACCGCGCTGGCGGTAAAGCCTCCCATAAAAATTCCGATAAATCCGTCGGTCTGTACCGCTTCCTGAATGCCTTTCCAGAGCGTATTGCCAAATCCCAGCAGGGGCACGCTGGCTCCGGCTCCGGCAAATTCCCGGAAAGGCTCATAAATCTGAAGGGCGCCCAGCACCGCTCCGCTGCATACCAGCAGCACCATAATCCGTCCGGGCAGCATTTTCGTTTTTTCCATTAAAATCTGAGTCAGGGCACAAATCAGTCCTCCCACCCAAAAAGCATTTACATAATCCATCTGATTCCTCCTTATTGATTCTCATTAAAAGCTATCCCGCATATTCAATTACCACTCCATGGGCAATACCCGGCACACTCTGCCCCTCGTTAAAGCTGACGGTGGACAGCAATGCCCCGGTGGGAACGAACAGCACACGTTTGTATGTGCCTTTCTCCAGCTTGGGCAGAATATATGCGCTCAGAGTCACCGCCGAACAGCCGCACCCGCTGCCTCCTGCATTGGTATTCTGGGTTTCACTGTCAAAAATCTCAATGCCGCAGTCCATATGCACCGTGGAAATGTCGTATCCTTTCTTCTTCAGCAGGTCAATGAGAATTTCCTGCCCTACCGTTCCCAGATCTCCGGTTATGATTTTGTCATAATCCTCCGGCTGCCGCTTGAAATCCACCAGATTCTGATAAATAGTATCGCAGGCGGCAGGGGCCATGGCAGCCCCCATGTTCATGGAGTCTTTCACGCCGTAGTCCACCACTTTTCCCGTGGTAATTCCGGTAATTCTGAGATGGCTTCGTTTTGTGCCAAGTACAAAGGCTCCGCTTCCCGTAACCGTCCAGGTAGCTGACAGGGGCCTTTGACTGGCATATTCCAGGGGAAAGCGAAACTGTTTCTCCGCACTGGCAAAGTGGCTGGAAGTAACTGCCAGCACATTGTCTCCATAACCTGCGGCCACTGCCATGGCTGCCAGAGATAAGGACTCTCCTGCAGTAGAACAGGCGCCGTACAGGCCGAACAGCGGAATGTTCAGCTCCATCAGGCCAAACGTGGTTGCAATGTTCTGGCCCAGCAAATCTCCTCCGAAAATGTAGCGGATATTTTCTTTTTTCAAATCAGCTTTTCCCAGTGCAAGGGTAGCCGCTTCTTTCTGGAGGGTGCTTTCCGCCTCCTCCCAGGTCTCTTCTCCGAATTTATCGTCGGAACCCACCACGTCAAATAATTTTCCCAGGGGACCTTCTCCCTCTTTGGTACCCACAATACTGGCACTGCTCTGAATATAGGGCGCCTGCTCAAACCGGATACTCTGTGTCCCAACTGTCTGTGACATAATATTTCCTCCTGCATGTTCTTTTATTTTCTGTTTCTTTTATTATGTCCTTTTCTTTTTATTTTTACTCAAAAACAGCCATCCGGAACTTCAGGCTATTCCGGGTGGCTGTTATAACACCGTTATTAAAATTATTTTCTTTTATTTGTTCAGCGGAGGAACCGGAGGTCTTTTGGGATCAATGATTTCAGAAGCATTGAACAAATCCGACAATGTATTTTCCTGACCGACGGAATTATAGTAAATCCGGAATCCATCCAGATTTCTCCTGCTCTGGCGTACATAATTATCACGAATCTGCACACCATACTGCATGGAATCCACATTGCAGAAATAGTTAAATCCCTGTCCTTTCAGGTATTCAAACTTCTCATTTCCCGGCTGATATCCTTCCGGCCAGCCCGCCAGGTCCTGCCCATGGGCGAAGATGATGGTATCGGTAGCTCCTACTATGGGCTCCACATTTTCTTTCCATTTGGCGGTATCTGCCTGTATCCGCTCCATGGAAGCCTCTCCCACTTTCAGGTGGCCCCAGGTATGGCTTGCAAATCTCCATCCTTCCGCTTTCATGGCTTCTGCCACTTCTTTTGCCTGAGCCCGCTCCGTTTCCAGATTGAAGTCCGGATGTTCTTCCAGCCATTTCTTCTTGTCCGCATTGATATCGTCGGGCACGGTCTGATAACTGATATCCGTACGGTATCCCAGCACCCCGTTATACCCGGTCAGGGCAATGGTGCCTCGCGCGCCTTTATAAGCGGCGTCCGGATGTTCCTCAATAAATTTATCCAGCAGCGGCACCGCATCGAAATCTCCCACCACGGTAGTTCCGTCATCCTGGACGTATTCACATTTGGGCTTACCGTTTTCATCCACAATCATTTTGGACGCATATCCATATCCGTCGTAACTGTGATAGTAGGACAAATCATCCAGAGACAGCACAAAGGCCTTCTTTCCCGGCGGAAGCATTATGGTTCCCTCTTTAAAATGAGAAACCCCGTTTTCATCTACCGTTTCTTCTGCAATATCATGCAAATCCACCAGTACATAACCTTCGTCATACATGGTCTGAGTAATTTTATTAAATTCATCTATGGTAGTCATCCACTGATTATTGCCCACTGCCTGCGGGTCGTTCTCCTGATTTGCAAATGCTTTTTCCGGCTCCACTACCAGCGTATGATAAAATACATGGGTAATCTCACTTACATTCACCGGGACGCATTCTGCCTTCCGGGCCTCATAATCCTCAATAGCTGCTGTCATGGCAGTTACAGACTCATAGCCGCTGTAACTCTTTATTTTCTCTATGGCTCCGTCATAATCGTATCCCATGGCCAGACGGTTTGCTTCCTCCAGAATCAGGGCGCTGTCATCCTGGGGTTCCTGCTCTTCCGGCTGTTTTGCCTGTTCCGGTTTATTTTTCACCTCGTCCACCGCAGGGTCTGCAATGGTTTCCACCGTGCCTTTATCCTGTTCTTTGTCTTTCTTTCTACTGGCGGCCATCACTGCAGCCGTCACTCCCACACCGGTAATCACCAGCAAAAGAGCCAGCGTCATTCCCATACGTTTCTGCAGATAACGCTTCTGTTTTCTTCTGTTCTCTCTTCTCTTCATCTCATTCTGTTGCTTTTCCATACTTCTCTCCCTGTCCATACTCTCTTTTGTCTATCATATATTTTTCTCCTCTATCATATGACAGATTTCCGGAAAAAATCAACCTGTCTTCTGTGAAAACTTTCTTAATATTTTTTAAGAATTTGTAACTATTCAGAACCCCCTGGAAATAGCAATTCAGAACGTTCAAATTTATTTGAAAACGGATGAATTGCTATTTCCAGGAAGGTGATCATCCCCTCAGCCACAGACAAAAGTCCCTTTTGGGACGAATGACAGCTTTGCTGGCATGTCTGTGGCCTGGGGTTCTGAATAGTTACAAGAATTTAAACAGCAATTCTGTTTTCGCCCTCCATCATACGATACAGTTTTTTCATCACATACAGATAAGCCGGTATCAGAAATAAATCTGCACAAATCCATGCCACCGGACTGGCAAAACATGCGGCAATATAGCCAAACACGGGCACAAATCCCAGCCCCACCAGACTCCGGGCCGCCATTTCACACACTCCTGCCAGAATTGCAAACCGGCTGAATCCCAGCCCCTGAATGGTAAACCGGACAATATTTACCAGTGCCAGCGGAAAGAAAAATGCGGCAGTGATGACCAGATAGCTGCTTACATCCTGCAAAATTGCGTGTTCGGAAGGACTGACAAACAGCAATGCAATGGTTTTCCCGAAAAATGCCAGTACCAGAAAGGCAAGAACAGAATAAATCAGTCCCAGCACACAGGTGGATTTCATACCTCTGGAAACACGCTCCAGCTTCCCTGCGCCCACATTCTGTCCCGCATAAGTAGCCATAGTGGAGCCCATGGCGTCAAAGGGACAGCAGAAAAACATGCCGATTTTGGAAGCCGCCGCAATAGCCGCCACCGCCAGGGAGCCAAGGGTATTCACCGACGTCTGAAGAATGACGCTTCCAATGGCGGTAATGGAATACTGCAATCCCATGGGAATTCCCATATTACAGAGATTTTTTACATAAATCCCGTCTGCCCTCCATTCATCTCTGCTCATTTTCAGAATATCAAATCTTTTTATCATATAAATCAGACAGGCAACTCCGGAAATGGCCTGGGAAATTACCGTTGCCCAGGCAGCCCCCGACACTCCCATGTGAAACACCAGAATCAGCACCATATCAAGGATAATGTTCAGCACAGAAGAAAAAATCAGAAAAATCAGAGGGCTTTTGCTGTCTCCCAGGGAACGGATAATCCCGGACAGCAGATTATACAGGTAAATCACCGGAATACCCAGAAATATCACAAAAATATAACTGTACGCTCCGTCCAGAATATCTGCCGGAGTGTTCATCCACAGCAGAATCCGGCGGCAGAGCACACAGACTGCCGCTGTCATCACACCGGCAAATACAATGGAAAGCCATGCGCTGTTGGCCACATATTTGCGCAGCGCATGGTAATCGCCCGCCCCGAACTGCTGGGCCACAGGAATGGCAAATCCATTGCACACACCCATACAGAATCCGATAATCATAAAATTTATGGAACCGGTGGCTCCCACTGCCGCAAGAGCACTCACGCCCAGAAATTTCCCTACGATTACCGTATCCATCATACTGTAAAACTGCTGAAACAGCATTCCGAAAAACAGCGGGATGCAGAACTGCAGAATCAGCTTCATGGGGGAACCATTTGTCATGTCTTTTGTTACGCTTTTAGCCATAATTTTCAGTATCCTCTCTGTCCTTCCAGTTTTGCTCTCAGAGCATATCCTGGCTATTGTATCACTTTCCTCCGCACGATGCAACTAAAAAAAAGAATCCTGATTTGCAGGATTCTCCGCCTGCGTCAGGCCGCTTTGCGACATACTTCATATCCGCCGCAGTGCGATAAAAGGGCCCTGCACATATCTCCCGGTGCAGCGGCCCTTCCGTCTTCCTGTCCTGGTTCGATTCAGATTAAAATTCTTAACTTCCTGTTCTGAAATGTTATCCTCTTACTGCGCCTGTCAGTTCCCGGATATCCTTCACCCCGTACTGTTCCATGTAGTCCTGAATGCCCTCCACAATCTCCATGGTCACTGTGGGATTATGAAAACTGGCGGTTCCCACCGACACTGCAGCGGCTCCTGCCAGAATCAGTTCCAGCGCATCTTCCGCAGTGGTAATTCCACCCATTCCGATAATGGGAATCCGGACTGCCTGGGCAACCTCATATACCATCCGCACTGCTATGGGATGAATGACCGGACCGGAGAGCCCTCCTGTCTTATTGGCAAGGGCAAAGGTCCTGCGGTGCACATCTATTTTCATTCCGGTAATGGTATTAATCAGGGAAATTACATCTGCACCGCCGGCTTCCGCCGCTTTTGCCATCTCCGTAATATCTGTCACATTAGGACTCAGTTTCATAATCACCGGCTGTTTCGCATATTTCTTTATTTCTTTCGTAATCTCTTCCACAGCCTTCGGGTCCTGGCCGAAAGCAATGCCCCCTTCCTTTACATTGGGGCAGGAAATATTGATTTCCAGCATATCCACCGGCTGGCTGGCCAGGCGCTTTACCACCTCGCAGTAATCTTCTGTGGTTCTGCCGCAGACATTTACAATTATCTTCGTGTCATATTTGGTCAGAAAGGGGATATCCCGCTCCACAAATAAATCAATGCCCGGATTCTGAAGTCCCACAGCATTGAGCATTCCTCCGTAAGTCTCCGCCACCCTTGGGGTGGGATTCCCTTCCCAGGGCACGCTGGCCACGCCTTTTGTCACCACTGCCCCCAGTTTATTCAAGTCCACAAATTCCGCGTACTCCGCTCCGGAGCCGAAGGTACCCGATGCAGTCATTACGGGATTTTTCAATGTCACGCCAGCCAGCTTTACTTTTGTGTTCATCAAAACTCCACCTCCTCTGCACGGAATACCGGTCCTTCTTTACATACCCGTTTGTTATTTACATTCGTGTGGCTGTCCCGTTCTTTGGATTTGCACACACAGGCAAGACATGCCCCGATTCCACATGCCATCCGTTCCTCCAGGGATACCCAGCACTCCATCTGCCTTTCTCTGGCAAAGGCTTTTACTGCCCGGAGCATGGGCGCGGGACCGCAGGCATAAATGATTTCTCCGTCCAGCCCGTTTTCCCGTATGGCGTCCAGCACATTTCCTTCCGTGCCGTAGCTTCCGTCTTCCGTGGCAATATAAACGTTCCCCCGGCGTTTGAATTCTTTCTGCAGAAACAGGGAATCCCGGTATCCCAGCACCATCTGTTTCTCACATTTTAACTCTTTTGCAAGCTGCAGCAGAGGTGGAATCCCAATTCCTCCGCCAATTAACAATGCCTTTTTTTCTTTTAAGGGAAATCCGTTTCCCAGAGGGCCCACAATTTCCAGGCTTCCTCCAGTTCTCATTCCGGACAGTTCCTCCGTCCCTTTTCCGGCCACCCGGTATACAATCCGGACCGCCCGGTCTTCTCTGTCCACCTCGCAGATACTGATGGGCCGGGGGAGCAGCCTGCTGCCTTCATGACAGTAAATGGATAAAAACTGTCCCGGTCCCGCCTGTCCTGCAATCTTATCTGTTTTCAACCACATGCTGAAAATCCCATAGGAAATTTCTTCCTGCCGGATAATTACCGCCTGTTCCTTATATCGTTCTGTCATACCTTTCTCCTGCATATCATATTTTATTTGCTCAGGAACGATTCTGCAACGCTCCGCTGATATCCTGAATCATTTCCAGTACTGCCGCTCTGGAGGCTTCCCCGAAATGCTCCGCTCCGAATTTCTGATAAGATTCCTGCTTCCAGGCCGCAATAATACCTCTGGATGAGTTTACAATTGCCCCCAGCCCATCCTCATCAAAGAAATGTACCAGATCTGCTCCTTTGCCTCCCTGGGCTCCGTATCCGGGCACAAGAATATACGTTTTGGGCATGATTTTTCGCAGTACCTTCCCCATCTCCGGATAAGTAGCGCCCACCACTGCCCCGATATAGCTGTAAGAATCTCCCATGCAGTCGGCGCCCCAGCGGGCTACCTGTTCTCCTACGTGCTCATACAGGGGCTTTCCGTCAATCAGCCTGTCCTGAAATTCCCCGCTGGAGGGATTGGAAGTCTTGACCAGAATAAACAGGCCCTTCTTCTCCTGACGGCACACATCAACAAAGGGCTTCACCCCGTCCGTTCCCAGATAGGGGTTTACGGTAATAAAATCTTCATCAAAAGGATGGTACGTTCTGCTTCCCACCGTAACTGTTCCGATATGTCCCGCCGCATAAGCCGCGGATGTAGAACCGATATCACCTCTTTTTATATCGCCGATTACCACCAGATCCTTTTCATGGCAGTAATCCAGGGTTTTCTGAAAGGCTGTAAGCCCCGGTATGCCAAACTGCTCATACATGGCAATCTGAGGCTTTACAGCCGGAATCAGATCCCAGGTATTGTCCACAATCTCTTTGTTAAACTGCCAGATGGCTTCCGCCGCGCCCTCCAGTGTCTCCCCGTATTCCTGAAATGCTTTCTGTTTCACATGTTCCGGAATATACTCCAGCATGGGGTCAAGCCCCACCACCACGGGAGCATGGGTTTTCTGAATTTTTGCTATTAACCTGTTAATCATAACAATCCTCTCTTTACTTCTCGTATACTACTCTGCCGCCTGCAATTGTTGCCATTACCATTCCTTTTACCTTTTTTCCGGCAAAAGGCGTATTTTTTCCTCTGGAATAAAAATCATCGGGATTGATGGTATATTCCTTTTTGGGATGGAATACCACAAGATCCGCTTCTTTCCCTTCTTCCACCACACCCTTGTCCAGTCCCAGAATCCGTGCGGGGTTATAACTCATTTTTTCTGCCATCTGCATAACCGTAAGATAACCCTTGTCCACCAGTTCTGTCATGGTCAGGGCTGCGGCCGTTTCCAGGCCCACAATTCCGAAAGGCGCTTTGCGGATACCCATGCCCTTTTCAATGGCTGTATGGGGCGCATGGTCTGTGGCGATTACATCCATAATATCTGCTTTCAGCCCTTCCCGCAGAGCCTCCACATCTTCTTTCGTGCGCAGAGGCGGATTCATCTTATAATTGGCATCATTTTCTCTGATATCACTGCTGGTCAGGATAAAATGATGAGGACAGACTTCCGCTGTCACGCGGATTCCTTCCTGTCTGGCCATTTCTACCATTTTCACACTGTCTTTTGTGGAACAGTGGCACAGATGAAGAGCCGCGCCCGTTTCTTTTGCCAGCATAATATCTCTTGCCACAATTACGTCTTCCACAGAGTTGCTGATGCCTTTCAGCCTCATTTTCTCCGTAGTTTCATCGGCATTTACCACCCCGCCGTTTACCAGATTGATATCTTCGCAGTGGGCCAGCACCGGTATATCATATTTCACGGCAAGAGTCATGGCTTCCCGGTATAACTGGGCGTTCATAACGGATTTTCCATCTTCGCTGATGGCGGGAATCCCCGCTTCCACCATTCCCTCTATATCTGACAGTACCTCTCCCCGCTGCCCTTTCGTGACAGCTCCGGTCTGCAGCACATGGGCAAGTCCCATGTTTTTTCCCTTGTTATGGACGTAATTTACCACATCTGCATTGTCCACCACAGGTTTGGTATTGGGCATTGCCACTACGGTGGTAAAACCTCCGTGTACCGCTGCCTTTAACCCTGTTTCCACAGTTTCTTTTTCTTCCATTCCAGGATCTCGCAGGTGTACATGCATATCAATAAATCCCGGCATAACATAACAGTCTGCCGCGTCCACCACCCGGTCCGCCTTTACGGATTGTCCGGGAGCAATCTTCTTAATGATACCATCTTCCACAAGTACGTCTGCTTTCTGTTCTGTTTTGTCTCCCGGATTGATTACGGTTCCATTTTTAATTAGAAGCAACATATCTGCATTGAATCCTTTCTGAAAATAATAATCTTTCTTTTTATTTTAGCACAGAAAAAAAGGAGGGGCAACCTCCTTTTCTGCAGTTTCTAACGCCCCACCTCATATTTCTGAAACGTGCGCACACAGGTTTTCAGTTCTTCATAACGCTGGTCCAGAGGGCCTTCCTCAATCACCACATCCAGCACCACCGCCATGTTGTTAATCATCCGGTCCGTAATATCTTCCCGCATATCCAGCAGAATCTCATATTTCTGCTCCATGGTCCTGGCGTCAAAAAATGCCATCAGTTTTTCTTCTGCCGTATCTCCGTATCCGGATTTTCCCGGCGTCTCCGCAGCGTTCCCCCATGCAGATTTTCCCGGCGTCTCCGCAGTGCTCTCCCGTCCGGATTTTTCCGGTACTTTTGCCCGGTCTCCGGAAGTGTTTTCCGGTACTTCCTCCTGAAGCTGAAACCGGTATTTCTGACGTACATCCGGATATTTCTCCCGGTCTGCCAGGCTGACAAACTGTTCCAGAGGCCTGGCATAAACCTGAAAATCTCCGTACAGGGCCTGATAAATCACCAGCAGTTCCCCTGTTTCGGAATGTCTGGCAGTTGTGATAACCTGATACATCTTCTGTTTAAAATGTAAATAGCGTTCTCCGGGTTTTGGATTTCCCTGTGGCATAATATCTCCTCTTTTCTGTAAATTCAGGTAACTTCGGTATACTCATTCTGCTCCGGACGTTTTCCGGCGTTCCGCAAGATGCATGGCGCAGACTGCAGACAGCAGGCCGATAGCCGCCCCGCAGAGCACATCCGTAGGATAATGCACGCCCACATACAGTCTGGACAGGCAGATTATGACTGCCAGAACCAGTGCCGGTACTCCGATATTCCGGGGCAGTTCCCGGAACATGACAAATGCTGCCGCTATGGAGCTGGTGGAATGTCCGGATGGAAAAGACCAGTCCGCGGCAGTTACCAGCGCATGGAGCTCCGGTATCATAGTATAAGGTCTTGGACGCATCACCAGATTTTTCAGCAGCACATTGGTTATCAGCGCTCCGAGTATCAGAGAAAGCGCCATGGCAATTCCTGTTTTCTGATATTTCTTCTGTATCAGAAAGCAGGCAGTCAGGGCAATCCAGACTGCTCCACCGTTTCCCAGAGCAGTGAGAAACAATACGATGGGATCCAGCCATTCAAATCTCAGAAACTCCTGAATAAACAGCAGAATATTCCCGTCCAGCTCCGTAATATATTGTATCATCCCTGCACTCCTTTTATCCTTTGTATGTTTTATGCTGTTCCGTTTCCTGTTATAACCGTTTCAGGATTCGCTCAATATCTTCTTTTTTGCCGATAACCATCAGGTGTTCTTCTTTGATAAATCTGTGATCTGCATCCGGCAGAAGACTGGTATGGCCATCCTGTTTGATTCCCAGAATACTGGCATTGTATGCCACACGAAAATTCACTTCTTTGATGGACCTTCCTATCCATTCTTCCAGAGGCTGAATCTCATAGATGGAGTATTCTCCCATCTCCATATAATCATATACATGGTTGGCACTGACCTTCACGGCAATCCGTTTGGCAATATCCCGGTCGGGATAAACCACCTCATCCGCTCCGTTCCGCAGCAGAAATTTAGCCTGGATATCTCTGGTAGCCTTGCTGATTACATAGGGTGCTCCCAAATCCTTCAGCAGACTGGTAATTTCCAGACTGCTCTGGAAATTTGTGCCAATACACACAAAACAGATATCAAAATTGCTGACTCCAAAACTTTTCAGCACTTCTTCTTTGGTACAGTCCCCGATTTTTGCACTGGTCACAAGAGACAGAATATCCTCCAGATTTTCTTCATTTTCATCCACTGCCATAACGTCATTTCCGTTTTTTACCAGACTCTGGCATAAATGCTTTCCAAATCTTCCCATTCCAATTACAAGGATTGATTTCATGTTCCTTTCCTCCTATCCGATTGTGATACGCTCTATGGGCAGTTTTACCAGGGAGCCCTGCTTTTTCTCCGTAAAAGATAATGCAAAGGACATACTTCCGATTCTTCCGCTGTACATCAGAAATATCAGAAGATATTTTGACGCTGTGGTAACTTCCCTTGTAATTCCCGTTGAAATTCCTACCGTCCCGATTGCTGAAAATATTTCCATAA
>JAYMNP010000002.1 GCA_036941025.1 Lachnospiraceae bacterium JLR.KK002 | reverse complement strand
TAATTCGTATATTTTTTGCCGCATTAGCTTTATTAACTCCACTGGTTCTAATACAGTGGCATTATTTCCAAACGGCAATATATAATCGGCAACCCATTCTAAAGCAGCATGGTTTATTTCCATGTCGATTATCCCGCCACCTGTTGAAAATGTTTTTAATCCACTTGCAAGCAAACATTCACTTTCACAGCGTTTGACACCTGTATCCGTCAGCTGGATTTTCATGTGGTAATCGTTTTTAACCTCTGTTTTTTCAAGATATTCCTGAATTGACACAGGAATAGGATATTTTCCTTTTGGACAGGGCTTTTCCTCTATGATTTCTTTGATACGGTCAACCCGGAACACTCTGATTTGATTCGCTGTTGTACAATAGGCGGGGCAATACCACAGTCCATTCATAGCATATAAGCCAACAGGTATAATTGTGCGCGTGCTTTCAGAATATGTTGACGAATACCGTATTGTTGCGGCATGGCGGTTTATGGCAACAAGAAACATTGATTTAAGCAATGGTGAATCACAATGTCTGTCTGGAATCCAGAATACAACCTTGTTTTGCATCTGCGTGATACTGTTTTGTATATCTAATGGCAGACAATTCAAAAACTTTTTCATGACGGATATGGTTTCCTGTTCAAACGGCAGGTCACGGTGATATTGCAAGGCCTGACAGGCAAAGAAAATAGCTTTTGCTTCGTTTTCTGAAAAAGCAACAGGCGGCAAAATGCGTTCTTTTAAGATATGATAACCACCTGCAGCCCCTACTTCGGAGTAAAGAGGGAAGCCCGCCTGCTCCAATTCCTGCAAGTCACGCAGTATGGTTCTTTTTGATACCGAAAATTCATTTGCCAATTCGCCTGCCGTAAAATCTTTTTTTGCATTTATTGTTATCATCATTTCGATGAGACGTTCTGCCTTTGACATTTTTGAACTCCTTTTCAAATAGTGACAACTTTTGTCACTATTCTATGATAAACTATTTATGTTTCAAATTCAATATGGCATTAAAACGAAATCATGCACGCCCCATGTGGGAGAAAAATGTAAAGGAGAAAATCGTATGGAAAAACTGATGTACATGATGATGATTGAGAAAAGCAGGACCTATAATAAAATGACAAAACAGGTAGTTATGGAACACGTTGAGAACATAAGAAAGCTGGACGATGAAGGAAAGCTGGAAATCTGCGGTGTCTTTAAAGGCTATCCGGGAATGGCGGGTATGTATATCCTGAAAACAGAGAGTCGTGAAGAAGCAGAAGATATTTGCAAATCAGAGCCGCTGGTTATGGGAGGGTATGCAACCTGCAAATTAGTTGGTTTACAGATTGCAAATCGGGAAAATAATTATCTGATGTAATTGAGGCAGGGAACAACACTGGGGCAAACAGAATCCGGCTCACATGAAAGCTGAATAACCGCCACTACATGAAACGACACACTGAAACAGGAAATCAGGAAAAGGTTTCCTGTTTTTTGTACCCATTTTCTGGCATTTTCAAAAATCGCCAGTTGATAGATACATAGAGGGCTGGTATAGCCGTAAGCGGATACATAGCTCTGCCGGTTATCTGACGTCACAATAAAAGGAGGATGAGGAGCTAAAAAAGCAGCCTGATCTTTTAACTTTTTTTGTCCAAAGTATTGATACAGATTCAAACACGAAAAACATTCCAGGATTCGGCCTTTAGAGGACTTTTAGAGAACTGTTGTGGTATAATATGCACTGAGGAGGAACGCCATGAGAATACTGATGATTGAAGATGACAGAGGGTTAGCGGAACTGCTGCTGTACGGTCTGGAAGAGGAAGGATTTTCCGTGGATATCTGCCATGACGGATATGAAGGACTTCTGCTGGCCATGCAGGAAGCCTGCGATATGATTCTGCTGGATCGAATGCTTCCGGGTATGATGGGAGAAGATATTCTGAAACGTATGCGCCGGGATGGAATCAGTACGCCGGTCATATTTATTACAGCTCTTGGAGAATCCATCGAGAAAATCAACGGGCTGGATCTGGGGGCGGACGATTATCTGGTAAAGCCCTTTGAGATAGGAGAACTGCTGGCCCGGATTCGCAGCGTCATGCGAAGGACACTGGCCCAGCCTTCCCCTTTTCTGCTCCGGTTCGGAGATATCTGTTTTTCGGAAAAAGAATCAAAATTAATCCATCATGACCATACATATCTTCTGCCCGGACGGGAAGGACAGCTGCTTGCGTATTTTCTCCGGAATCCGCAGCAGGTTTTGAACCGTATTCAGATTATCGGAAATGTGTGGGGACCGGAGGCGGAAATCGAGGATGGGAACCTGGACAACTATATTTATCTGCTGCGGAAGAAACTGAACAGTCTGGATACCACTGTGCAGATTGTGACGGTACACCGGCAGGGATATTGCCTGATGGCAAAGCAGGAGGAGTGAGATGTTCCGGAAAATTCAAATCAGGCTTTCTCTGCTATGCTGCCTGTTTACAGAACTTCTGGTACTGGCCGTTGTGTTCTGCTGTCTTAAAATTTCAGAGAAGAGCATGTACGGACAGGAAGAAGCTTATTTTATGTTGAAAGCCGGCAATATTTCCCATGAACTGCACAGTGAAGCCCCCGTTACCATCAACTGGTATATGCGAAATGTAAATCCTGAAAAAAATATTCTTTATCTGGAAGTGGACGGCGTGCCATCCACCCTTTCCCAGGTGGTTCTGACAGAGCCGGAGCGCGGGCTGGCGGAAGAAGTACAGCTTTGTATGCAGGAAAATGAAATTTCTCCGGTTACCGGTAAGTTTACCTCCGACATGGAGTATTTCAGATATGAGAAAGAGAAACCGGGCTGTCTTGTACTGTACGGATGTGTTCAGGATCAGAGCCCCCGGATTACCTGGCTGTATCTGTACAGTCTGGAATCTTTTTACCAGAGGGTAAACCGGCAGCGGCTGCGGTTTCTGGCTGTATGGCTGCTGTCCATACCGCTGGTCTACGGATTTTCCTGCGGGTTTACGTCTCATGTGCTGAAGCCTGTGGTGCAGAATCAGGAACAGCAGAAGGATTTTATCGCCTTTGCCTCCCATGAGCTGCGTTCCCCTCTGGCTGTGTTTAAAACAGGACTGTCCATGCTGAAAAACAGACCGGATGAAGACAGGCAGCAGCGGATTTTTGCTCTGATGGGAAATGAAATGTCCAGGATGGAGCGTCTGATACAGGATCTTCTGTGTCTTGCAAAAGTGGAGCGGGCGGAGCTGAACTTTCAGTTTGAACCGGTAAATCTGGCGGAGCTTGTGGAAAGCGTATATGAGAAATATAAAGAAATTGCAGAGAAGAAAGAAATTATTTTGTCCTGCAGCCGGAAAGAAGGGCAGGATTATCACTGTGTCTGCGACTTCCGGCGGGTGGAGCAGGTGCTGGTGATTTTACTGGAAAACGCCCTGTACTACACCCCTTCCGGGAAGAACGTATCACTGAATCTGTACCGGCAGAGGGGCAGATGTTATATTCAGGTGGCCGATACCGGGAAAGGTATTCCCGATGAGGAAAAGGAGAAAATATTTGATAAATTTTATCAGGTCAGCAGTTCCCGCAGCGATAAGGAGCATTTTGGCCTGGGGCTGTCCATTGCCGGAGAAATCTGCAGCAGCCACGGCGGGAAAATATCGGTCAGTGATACAGAAGGCGGGGGCAGCACCTTTACGGTGCGGCTGCCGGTGAAAAAATAAAACACATTTTATTCATCCAGGGCAGGAAAGACCCCCCAGGGGGCTTCCGCCTTTTTTTCTTCTGTGGTAGCATAAACCATGTCTTACTATGAGTCAGAGCACAGGAGGAAACGATATGAATAAGAAAAGAATGTTTCTGCTTGGCAGCGTGATTCTGTTGCTGACAGGCTGCGGACAGGAACAGAAGCCCAGGGAAAAAGGAACTGCCGCCGGCGAGGAAAATTCTATTGTCTGCTATGTGGGACATGGATTCTGGGATGGTTCGCTGGACCCGGTAAAGGGCGGTTTTGCATATGGTTATGATTTTATAAATAACAGTCTGGTCCGGGTAAATGCAGATTCGGAATATGAGGGGGATCTGGCCCAAAGCTGGGAGGTCTCCGAAGATTCCCTGGTCTATACATACCAGTTAAAAGAAGGCATCCGGTTTCAGGACGGCACGGATTTTACAGCGGAAGATGTGGTATTCACCTATGAGACTGTGATGGAAAATCAGGGACAGAATGAAAAAGTGGATCTCTCCAGGCTGAAAGAAGTAAAAGCGCTGGATGATTTAACAGTGCAGTTTACTCTGAAAGAGCCCTTTTCTCCTTTTCTGGATACTACCGCCCAGCTTGGCATTGTGCCTTCCGACGGGTATGACAGCGGAACCTATGACAGGACGCCTGTGGGAACCGGTCCCTGGAAAGTCATCCAGTACGATACGGAGCAGCAGCTTATTGTGGAGGCAAATGAGGATTATTTTGAAGGAGCGCCGGAAATCAGCCGGGTGACCTTTGTGGATATGGACAACGAAGCGGCCTTTTCCAATGCCAGATCCGGCCAGCTGGATGTGGTGATGGTACAGCCTGTATACGCAGGAGAGAACATAGAAGGCATGTACATGAAAAAACTGGAAACCATGGATGTGCGCAACATCAGCCTTCCCTGCCGGGAACCCGGTGTGATTACCACTGCTGACGGAACGCAGGAGGAAGTGGGAAATCAGGTCACATCAGATGTGGCGGTGCGGAAAGCATTGTCCATCGGAATTAACCGTCAGGAAGTGATTGACCATGCGTTTCACGGAATCGGGAAACCGGCCCAGGGCTGGACGGACAATTTAATCTGGGGCAATACGAAGGTATATGAGGATTCCCAGGTGGAAGAAGCCCGGAAGATACTTGAGGAAGCCGGATGGAAGGATTTGGACGGAGACGGAATCCGGGAAAAGGACGGGATACTCTGTCAGTTTGAGGTGTATACTCCCTCAGACGAACAGGACCGTTATATGCTGGCAGCGGCGGTGGCGGAAAATGTGAAACAGCTTGGAATCTCCATAGAGGTAAAGCAGACCACCTGGGATGAAATCACGAAAAAAGCATACAGCCAGGGGGTGGTATGGGGCTATGGCCAGTACAGCCCCATGGTAATAGACAGTCTGTTCCAATCGGAACATTTTACCGTGCAGGCCTACAGCAATACCAACGGATATCAGAATGAGGAGGTAGATTGGCTGATGGCTCAGGCCATATCTGCCAATAATCAGGAATCGGCGGTATCATTCTGGAAAGAGGCCCAGACAGCCTATGCGGAGGATTACCCCTATCTGTTTCTGGTAAATATTGAGCACTGCTATTTTGTCAGCGACCGGCTGGATATTTCGGAAGAAACACAGATTCCGCACCCCCACGGTCACGGTATTCCCATTATCTGCAACATGAAGGACTGGAGCATAAAGGATGGAGAATAAAGGATGGGCATAAGAAAAGGATAAAGATATGAAAAAACTATGTATGACGATACTGCGCATGGTAACGCTGCTGATTGCCATAAGCATCATTGCATTTTTTATGGTGTCCCATGCGCCCATGGATCCGCTGACTGCTTATATCGGAACCGGTTCCACCATATCGGAGGAAGCCAGAGAGGAGATAGCCGAATACTGGGGACTGAACGACCCGCCCATGGAGCGGTTTTTCACCTGGGCAGGCAATGTGCTTCACGGGGATTTTGGGACGTCCATTGTATACAAACAGCCGGTACTGACGGTGATAAAGGAGCGGTTTCAGTATTCTCTGGCGCTGATTCTGATTGCCTGGAGCTGTTCCGGAATGCTGGGCTTTGCGCTGGGTATTCTGGCGGCAGTCCGGAAAGGAAAGCTGACGGATAAAATCATAAAAACCTGCTGTCTGGTGTTCCAGTCTGCGCCCACTTTCTGGGTGGGTCTTCTGATGCTCAGTATTTTTGCCGTAAATCTGGGCTGGTTTCCCATTGGCCTTGCGGCGCCCATGGGAAAAGCAGCCGGGGAGGTGACGCCGGGAGACCGGCTGTACCATCTGGTTCTGCCTGCGGTTACCTTAAGTATTCTGGGGATTGGGAAAATCACACTGTATACCAGACAGAAACTGCTGGAGCTTTTTGACAGCGAATTTATGCTGTATGCAAGAGCAAGAGGAGAAAGTACCTGGCAGATTCTGAAGCGTCACGGTATGAGAAATATAGCCATTCCGGCAGTTACGGTGCAGTTTGCCTCATTCAGCGAACTGTTCGGCGGAATTGCACTGGCAGAGTCGGTGTTTTCTTATCCGGGAATCGGAAGTGCCGTAACAGCGGCAGGACTGGGCGGAGACGTGCCTCTGCTTCTTGGTATTGCCATATTCAGTGCAGTCTTTGTATTTGTGGGGAACCTTATTGCAAATGTACTGTACGGGATGATAGACCCCAGAATCAGGGAGGGCGTTTCACATGAACAGAGAAACTGAAAAATTCTGGAACCGGAGAAGGAAAACACTGTGGGCCGTGACAGGGGCATGTCTGTATCTGACTGTCTGTCTGGCGGCGGGGCTGTGTATCAGCCCGGAACGTTATGGAGTGGATTATCAGGCCAGATTTATTGCTCCCTGTCCGGAACATCCTTTTGGTACGGACAGTATGGGCAGAGATATGTTTTTCCGGAGTGTCAGAGGATTGTCCAACAGTATTGTAGTCGGAATTCTGGCTTCTGCCGTCAGTTCTCTGCTGGCACTGGTATTCGGGGTGACAGCAGCTCTGAAAGGGGGAGCAGCGGACCGGTTTGTGAACTGGTGTGTGGATTTGTGTATGGGGATTCCCCACCTGATTCTGCTGATACTGATTTCTTTTATGATGGGCAGAGGAGGATTGGGGGTGACAGTCGCCGTTGCCCTGACCCACTGGCCGGAGCTGACAAGGCTGGTGCGGGCGGAGGTGCTTCAGGTTCGAAATGCACAGTATGTGCAGGCCTCCTGCCGCATGGGGAAAACCAGGCTGCAGGTTGCCAGGGAGCATATGCTTCCCCAGGTGCTGCCGGTATATCTGATTGGAGTGGTTCTGTTGTTTCCCCATGCCATTATGCATGAGGCGGCCATTACCTTTCTGGGATTCGGCTTTTCCCCGGAGGTGCCGGCTATCGGCGTGATTCTGTCGGAATCCATGAACCATATTGCCACCGGAAAATGGTGGATGGCTGTATTTCCGGGACTGATGCTTCTGGCGGCGGTTATGCTGTTTGATGTGGCGGGGGAAAATCTGAAACGCCTGCTGAATCCAAACAGCGGAAATGAATAGGAGGATTTCATGGAAAACAGAGAAAAACAGCCTGTGTTAAAGGTGGAACACCTGAGTATTTCCTTTGAACGGTATGACAGGGGAATGAAACGCCGGGAACTGGAACTGGTGCATGACCTTTCCCTGACGGTTTCCGCCGGAGAAATTGTGGCGGTGGCCGGAGCCAGCGGATCCGGAAAGAGCCTGCTGGCCCATGGGATTCTGGGAATCCTGCCGGGAAATGCCAGAATGTCAGGCACTATGAAATTCTGCGGCCAGAGACTGGACGCCTCCCTGCAGAAAAAGCTGCGGGGCCGGGAAATTTCTTTTATTCCCCAGTCTGTGGAATATCTGGATCCCCTGATGAAGGTGGGAAAACAGGTGGCCGGCGTCTGCTCTCACAAAGAAAAACGTAAGATACAGGAGAAGATGTATCAGGTGTTTGAGCGGTATCGTCTGAATCCGGAAACAGCGGACCGGTACCCTCACCAACTGTCCGGAGGCATGGCCCGGCGGGTATTGATTGCGGGGGCCGTTATGCACAGGGCCAGGCTCATTGTGGCGGACGAGCCCACGCCTGGGCTGCAGGAAGAACTGGCCAGAGAGACCTTTCAGAATTTCCGTGAACTGGCGGAAGAAGGGTGCGGAATTCTGCTGATTACCCATGATATAGATCTGGCGTTGCAGGCGGCAGACCGGGTGGCCATGTTTTATGCGGGAACCATACTGGAAATTGCACCGGCCGGAGATTTCAGGAAGCAGGGGGCGCTGCGCCATCCGTACAGCCAGGCATTTCTGCGGGCAATGCCCCGGAACGAATTTGAGCCCATTGAGGGAACCCAGCCCTACGCGGGAAATCTGCCGAAGGGCTGTCTGTTCCGGGACCGCTGTCCCAATTGGGATGAGGACTGTAAGGGCAGTGTGGAAATGCGCTCCTGGCGGGGCGGGGAAGTGAGGTGTATCCATGCAAAATAGCAACAGCGCAGTCAGCGATGCGGGAAAAGACAGTTCCAAAGCAGGACAGATTCTGCTGGAAGCCAGAAATATCTGTTTCCGGTATCACCGGAAATCCCCCTGGGTTCTGCAGCATGTAAATCTTAAAATTGCGGCAGGAGAACGGGTGGGACTGGTGGGGCCTTCCGGATATGGAAAGACTACCCTGTCAAAAATACTGGCAGGCTATGTAAAGCCGGTACAGGGGGAAGTGCTGTGGAAAGGGAAACCTCTGGCCCTGTCCGGTTACTGTCCCGTTCAGATGATTTCCCAGCACCCGGAACAGGCTGTGAATCCCCGGTGGAAAATGAAGAAAATCCTGCGGGAGTGCTGGCAGCCTCAGGATGAGCTGCTGAAACGCATGGGGATTGAGGAAGAGTGGATGGAGCGGTGGCCCGTTGAACTGTCCGGCGGAGAACTGCAGCGGTTCTGTATTGCGCGGGTACTTGGGCCGGAAACGGAATTTCTTCTCTGTGATGAAATCAGTACCATGCTGGATGTGATTACCCAGGCACAAATCTGGAAGGTGCTTCTGAAAGAGGCTGAAACCCGGAATATGGGTATGCTGGTGATTACCCACAATCATGCTCTGGCAGAAAAAGTATGTACCAGAATGATAAAGCTGCCGGAACTTAACGACAGTTCAGGATAAAATTCAGGTACGGAAGGCTGCCGGTATAGTGGACGACAATTATTTTTGCACTGACTGTTAAGAGGAGACAGAAGAAATTTCTGCTGTTACAAAATGACATGGTTTTGCGAAAAAAAGAAACTTTTTTTCATATAATATAAGTTATAATTATTAAGAAAAAGTTAAAATGCAACCAGTGACTGCGCAGGCAGGAGGAATTTACATGCAGAAAACCTTTATCAAATATACCTTTGCGATTATGACGGCCGCTATTTTCCTGATTTTTTTAATCAATACACTGTATACACTGCACAGTCTGAAATCTCAGCAGCTCAATGCTTTTCGTGCCAAAATGGAACAGGTTATCCATATTCTGGAAAATAATCAGGCGGAGCTGGAAATTATGAATAAAAACCTGGATTTGGACTATCTTACCAGAGTCCGGGCTGCCGCCTATATTTTTGACAGACAGCAGGATGTATCGAAAAATGTATCGGAAATGCAGTATCTGGCGGATTTGCTCAATGTGGATGAGCTGCATATTATTGATGAAAACGGGATTATTGTATCAGCTTCCGTAGCCGCTTATGTGGGCATGGACATGGCCGACCATAAGCAGACACGGGAATTTTTGCAGATTCTGGAGAGCGATGATGAGGATGCATATCTGATTCAGGAAATGCAGCCCAATGCAGCCATTGGGAAAATGATGAAATATGTGGGAATTGCCAGAAAAGGGCAGAAGGGCATTGTGCAGGTGGGCTTTGAACCGGTCCGCCAGATAGAAGCACAGTCCAGAAATACCTGTGAATATATTTTTTCAAGATTTCCCACAGACGAAGGGGAGGAAATTTTTGCCATAGATACTGCTACGGGAGAAATTGCCGGCCATTCCAGCGGAATGAACCAGGAATTTGAGGCTCCCTGTTATCAGCTGGAAGAAGTAGAGGATTGCAGTGAAGGCGCATATAAAGAAGGGAAAGACGGGGAGGTTATGTTTGTGGCTTCCAGGCCTTATGAAGATTTGCTGCTCTGTGCGGCGCTGCCGCGGGAAGTGCTGCTTCGGAAACTTATGGAAAGTGTGTTCAATACTCTGTTATATCTGGTACTGATAGAAGCAGTGGCTATTTTCCTTCTGAATTATCTGGTGAAAGATAAGGTAGTGAACGGAATCCATGCTATCATAGAAGGATTATCCGTGATTACCAACGGGAATCTGGATACTACCGTGGAGGTGGGAGGGAATCTGGAATTTGAAAAACTGAGCCATGGAATTAATACCATGGTAAAGAGTATCATAAACAGTTCTGACCGGATTTCCGCCATTATCGAAATCAGCGGTATACCGCTGGCAGCCTTTGAATATGAGAAAGATATCAACCATGTGTTTGTTACATCAGGTCTGCGGGAACTGCTGGAAATCCCGCCTCAGAGTGCCGGAGAACTATATGGAAATTCCGCATTGTTTGAGCGGTATATTCAGAATATAACGGAACATCCTCTGGAAGGGGAACAGGATGTGTTCCAGATTAGCAGCCTGAAATATATACGGATACACAGAAAAGAATCGGAACAGAGCTGTCTGGGCGTTGTCACTGACGTCACCAGAGATATTATGGAAAAGAAACAGATGCAGTATGAAAATACCCATGACGCTCTGACCGGCCTGTATAAATATCCGTATTTCAAACAGCGGGCGGCAGAGATTCTTAAGAAAATGCCGGAAGGAGAAGTCTGTGCTGTGGTTATGCTGGATTTAGATTATTTTAAAGGGATTAACGACAATTTCGGCCATGACGCCGGGGACAAATACCTGCAGAGTTTTGCTGCCGTTATGCAGTCCATGCCCTCAGAAAATGTGATGACGTCCAGACGTTCCGGTGATGAATTCTGCATGATGATTTTCGGCTGCAGAGACAGAGGGAAAATTGTGAAACTTCTGGATAATTTTTACAATATACTGAAACGGTACAGGGTTACCATGTCTGCGGGAAAATCACTGACCATCGGTGCTTCTGCCGGTTTTGCCTGTACGGAGAATTCTGGTATCAGTGTGGAAGAACTGCTGAACTGTGCGGACGAGGCCCTTTACGAAGTGAAACGTGATACAAAGGGATGCTATACAGAATATAAGGGTTCCGGGCTTTGACGGAACCCCGTTTCCTGTCTTACAGGATTAGGGTGTCACGCTGATGCGTGAAAGCATTTTCTATATGATAAAACAATTATGTGCAGCTGGCGGAAATGAAATTTACTGCTGCGTAATCCGTGCGGGACAGGATTCTTTTTCATAAAATAACAAAAACTCATGAGATGGACTCTCATGAGTTTTTCTACGTGCGTGAGAAGATTCGAACTCCCGACACCTTGGTCCGTAGCCAAGTGCTCTATCCAGCTGAGCTACACACACATATTATAAATGCTCGATTGAACGTTTTATATCTTACTCCAGTTTCAGGAATTTGTCAAGAGATTTTTTGAAAAAAATTTGGGAAAAATGGTGAAAAAAAAAGTATAGTGTGATAGAATGATAAATAGTTGATAAAAATATTGAATGGAGTGTACAAACAGGAAAACAGGAGAGCTTTCATGACAAAACAGGAATTCTTACATGAATTGCAGATTGCCCTGCAGGGAGAGCTGGACCAGGCGGCAATCAACGAAAATGTAAAATATTATGACAATTATATCCGGGAAGAAGCCAGAAAAGGCCAGAGCGAGGAAGAAGTTACCGCCCGTCTTGGGAATCCCAGACTGATTGCCAAGACGCTGATTGATACCACCGGGAAATTTGGAAATTATGAGGGAAGCCAGTATTATTCGGAAGATTACAGACAGCGAAATGAAACATCCGGCCGGGGATTTCGCGCGGACTATTCCGAACAGGAGGGATGGGACGTACGGTTTGGCGGACTGAAACTGAATAGCTGGTATGGAAAATTGCTGCTGATTCTGGCGGCGGTTCTCATCATTGTAATCGTGGCAAACGTGGTGGCATTCCTGCTTCCGATTCTGGTGCCCGTTATATTGATACTGCTGCTTTATTCCCTGTTTTTCGGGGGCAGACGTTAGTGGATTGAAGTACAGGAGGAGTACATGGAAACAGTAAAAGTAAGCAGAGGAAAACAGTTTTTGAAAAAGGGAGACAGACTGAAAGGTCTGTATATCATTTTGCAGGGCAGCGTCCGGGCTGTTTCAGAGAATGACGAATTTGATATGGAGGCCGGCAGTATCATCGGTATGCTGGAGAGCCTTTCCGGCACCTGTGCGTGCAATTATATGGCTAATACGGACTGCATGTTTTATGCATTCCCATACAATTCCCCGGAAGATTATAAGAAGATATTTGCAGGAGAGGAAAAATATGTGGCAGTGTTTGCCATGGCAGCCATGCACCAGACTTCCATGTTTATGCGCAGGTATATGCTCAGCGGCAGAAAATGCCAGGAATATTATAAATTTCTGATGGGAAGCTATCGGGCTTATCAGAAGCTGTGCAAAGATCTGGAAATGCCGGAGAAGCAGTTTCCGGCCATGGCTTCTTTTGCACCCGTGTCTCTGCCGGAGCAGATTGCCCCCTGGGCCAGAGAGTATTACGAGCGTATGTCCGGCCTTTCCCTGAAAGCCATGGACCAGCATCTGGCAAGGGATTATGTGCTGGGAACCGGAGCTGTTTTTAACGCTGTGGTCTGGATGCGCAAAACCATGGAATTAATTGGCATCATGAAAGGGTATCTGAAAACAAATAAAGAACTGCTTTTGTCCGCGGACGGGACAAACCTGTTCCAGATGTATTTTGAGCTGGCGAAAAAGGCCGCTTCTTTTGGCCGGGATATTGAGCCGATACAGGGAAAAATTTCAGAACTGACGGATTTCGCCAGAAAGAGCGGACTGTTTTCCGAGCAGATGATGAACGCCGGTTTTGCAGAATATGAATCGTACGATTTCAGCCAGCTGGTACGGAGCAGTTCCGGGAATTCTGAGGAGGAAGCAGCAGAGCCATATGAGGAAGGCATTGACTATCTGACCCAGATTCTGGAGTATTCCGGATATGAAGATGAAAAGGCAGGAAGTTTCCGGAAGTCTCTTCAGGAATATAAAAATCTGCCGGATATTCTGGCCACTACTGACGATGTGCGTAAACTGCGCCGGAAGATAACCGATGATTTTTATCATATTTATGAGCTGGTATTTTTCCGTTCTCTGGAGGGAGGCTATATGCCCACTTCAGTAAAAATGTTCCTGAATTTTGGTTTTATGGATGAGGAACTGGCCGGAACGGAGAATACCCGCAGCCTCTTTGAAATGGCCGGACGTCTTCGCCGCTGCCGGGCAGAAAATGTATTTACCATCTATGAGTGGCTGCTGAGTATCTACCGGGGAGAAAATGAGCCTTCCAGAAATGAATTTGATATGGACTATACGGGCCATCTGAATGAGCAGAAGAAGACCGGTAACATTACTGCCGCCCAGGTACCTCTGCTGGCAAAGGATAACAATGCCAAAGTGCGGTTTGAAATGCAGAATATGTTTGTATCCACCAACCGGGCTACTTATGGCAAGATTTCCACGTTCTGCCCCATTCTGTACAAAGATGATATTATCGGCACACCGGAAAATATGCTGATTACTGCGGAAAAGGCTAACGGGGCCATGGATGAAATCCGCAAAATTGATTTTTCACTGTTTTACCGGGAAGTGGGATTCTCTGACCCGGAGCACGAAGTCAATATGGAGATGATACAGAAGGAAGTGCTGCCGAATATTATTCTCATGCCCAATGCGGGAAGTAAGGCCATGATGTGGCAGGAGACAGCAGGTATCAAAAAGGACACTCAGGCAAGGTTTATTTTCCCCATCATGACAGTGGCAGATGTGGGCGAGCTGATGGTGGAAGTCTGCGGCCGGTTCCGCTGGGAGATGTGCCGGAAGATTCAGGGCGTGCGCTGGAACGATATTACAGAGGCTTCTCTTACTTCAGAATACAATGATTATATCCAGTATTACCGGAAGAATCACGACCTGTCAGCAGACGCCAAGGAGAAGGTGAAGAATGCCCTGTATAAATCCAAAAACAACTTCCGCGAAGTGTTTGTCAAGGATTACCAGAGCTGGATTCGCTATGAGTCCAAAGGAAGTTTCCGGCTGAATAAGGTGGCCAGGGATATTATTTTCCGGTACTGTCCGTTCAATAAGACCATTCGGGCAGAACTGAAAGTGAATCCCATGTACCGGGAGATGTTTGAAAAATATGAGATTCTGAAAGACAGGAAAGCCCGCCATATGATTCTGTGGTATGACCGTTATCAGAAAAAGGGCGGTGTGATTACCGAGGAGCTGCAGGCGAATAAGGATTTTTATGATATGTAGGAGCAGTATGATGCCTGCTATGACGCTGCCGGAGAAAACCGCGGCAGCGTCAGGGTTAAAGTCAGAAGGGCGAGTTCCCCGCTGTCCTGGGTAAGTTCAGCTGTCAGTGTTCCGTTCATGGCCTCTGCCAGAGATTTTGCAATGGTCAGTCCCAGCCCGGTTCCGCCCTGGGTTCTTGCCGGATCCTGCATGTAAAAACGGTCAAACAGGCAGGCAGCTTCCGAGGAGGTCAGGCTGCAGGTATCGTTGGTAAAGGAAATTTTGATTTCGCCGGGGGTTTCTTCCCATTGAATATTAAGAAAATGTTCCCCATACCGTCCGGCATTCTGGAACAGGTTGGAAAAAATACGCTCCAGAGCGGAAGAATCTCCTGATACATAAAGAGGGCGGTCCGGCAGCCGGCATTCGGGCCGCAGGCAGGAGCGTTCCAGAAGCAGGTAATGCTCCAGAAACGTTTCCCGCAGAAGTCTGCAGACGTCTACCCGATGCAGGCTGAGTTTGTAATCCTGAGAGACCAGACGGGAAAAGTCGTAAATCTCTGTGATAAGATACTCCAGTGTTCGGGCTTTCCGCTGAATGATTTCCAGAGATTCCCGCTGCTCCGGCGTCATGTCCGGTGCGTGCTCTGATTTGTCCATAAATTTCAGATAACCAAGAATCACCGTCAGGGGCGTGCGCAGATCATGGCTGATATGTTCCATCTGGTGCTGAAAGGTTTTTTCACGCTGCTCGTATTGCAGACGTTCCCGTCGTATTTCCTCCAGAATACTGTTTATAGATTCCAGAAGCTGTTCCATGGCCCTGTCCGGCCGGGCGAGATGCAGTACCCGGTTTTGGGCAAGGTCCTTTTGAATTTCACGAAGTTCCAGAGAAGTTTTTCGTAAATCCCGGCGGAGCAGGAAACAGCGCAGGCAGAAGTACAGGGCTGCAGCAGCCAGAATCAGGTATATGATCAGATACATTTCAGAGCTCCTTTTTTTCAGCCAGACAGATACCGGCAGCACCGAACAGAAGAATTCCCACAGCGCCGGAAATCAGGCATTTTGCCATGCCTTCCGGGGAACTCCAGAGAGTGATGCACCGGCTCATATTAACACTCATTTCCACTGAGAAGAAATTTTCCGGCATCCACAGGGCAACAGGCATGAGAGCATGGATTTTCATGCCAAGGAAAAACAGGATTCGTGGAATGACAACCATAACGGATAACCAGGTCAGGAGGCTTACTATCATCCGGTCAAAAAGTTCCAGAACCAGAACGCTCAGCAGAAAAGAGGAAATTGCAATCAGAGAAACAGCGGGAATTTCCATCAGCAGGTCCTGCAGACGGGTGGGGCCGCCGTGCTCCAGAAGCAGGAGGCTGCTGACTGCGAAAACGGTTATGGTGACAGCCAGCAGTATAAGGGAGGCCAGAATTCCCACAACACATTTTCCGAGGAAAATCCCGGTGCGGGGGATTCCCCAGGATATACTGTTCCCATGAGTTCCGTTTCTGGTGTCAGCTTCCCATAAAAGGTCTGCGATGAGAAAAGCGGCATAGCAGTACAGCATAGGATAGGCCACCAGATTGGAAAAGGCAAAAGAGGTGGTTCCATACCGGAAGTCCGGGGTGTGGATGTAAAAAAGGTATGATACCAGGTTGTACAGAAATGCAAGGGCTGCCAGAACCCCGCCCATAACGTAAATCCATTTGCTGCAGATAAGCCGGTAACATTCACTTTTGATATAATTGCCCATTATCTGTATCCTCCCTTCTTTAAAATCACAGAATTATTTTCCGAAAAAACGCGGCAGTTTTCTTTTAAATTCACATAATAATCTTCCAGGGAAGCGTGGTGCTGTTCCAGCCGTTTTACCGAAAGGCCCTGCTCCATGGCAAGCTGGCTGTAAAATTCCGGTTCTCTTTGAGGACAGGTAATCTGAAGGCTCCGGTCAGGAAGGATGCGGAAAGACTGTTCCCCGGTGCGTTGCTCCAGAGCAGCGGCATAGAGTTCCGCATCAGAAACCAGAATGTTCAGATAGCTGGTACATTTTTCCTGTAAATGTTCTGCGGAAATTTCTTCCAGTATCCGTCCTCTGCTCAAAAAACCAAAAAAGTCAGCAATTTGCTGAAGTTCAGATAGAATATGGCTGGAAATCAGAATGGTGATGCGACGTTCTTCGTTCAGACGGCGGAGCAGATTCCGCAGCTCCAGGATACCGCTGGGGTCCAGTCCGTTGATCGGTTCATCCAGAAGCAGTACCTGCGGTTCTCCAATCAGAGCCATGGCAAGGCCCAGCCGCTGCTTTTGTCCCAGAGAAAGCGTGTTGCATTTGCAGTTCTGTTTCTCCGAAATGCCTGTGAGCTTTAAGTATTTCTCAACTTTTTCCTTTCCGGGAATTCCCCGCTGTATGCGGCAGTATTCCAGCATCTGCCGGACCGTCAGTCCGGGAAAGAAGCCGGGATGTTCAATGATGGCTCCTGTTTGCCTGCGGCAGCGTTCCAGTTCTTTTTTCTCTTTCTGGCCAAACAGGAAGATTTCTCCTGAGGTGGCAAATACATGGCCGGCCAGCAGTTTCAGCAGAGTGGATTTTCCGGCTCCGTTGTCGCCGATGAGTCCGTAAATACTTCCTTTTTCCACGTGGATATCTGCCCGGTCCAGTGCAAGAAGGGAGCCGTAGGATTTTGTCACTGATTTTGTTTCAAGAACGTATTCTTTCATGCTTTTCTCCATTTCAAGATATAATCGCCGGCATCTGTATAATGTCTGAAGTGTTATGTATGGCTGCCGGCAGTATGATTATAACTTTTACGGTTTTAATCAGTCATAAAGAACTTTTAAAGAAATCATAAAGATTTTTTCGGGCAGTTCCGTATGGAAAAGCTGATTTAATCAGCGTTTCCTCAGAGAAGTTTAAAACCGATACCGTATACTGTCTGAATATATGCTTCATTCGGATCGGCCTGACGGAGTTTCCGGCGCAGATTGCTGACATGGACGTTTACCGTATTATTTTCTCCATAATATCCGCCTTTCCACACCAGTTCATACAGGAGTTCCCTGGAGTAAACTTTTTGAGGATTTTGCATAAACAGATACAGAAGTTCGTATTCATGGGCGGTCAGTGCCAGTTCTGTTCCCAGAACTTCTGCTGTTCGGGATTCCGGCCGCAGATGAAGATTTTTGTAAATCAGTTCTTTTGGCGAACCGGCAGTTTTTCCGGTTCGCCGGAGGGCGGCGCGGACACGTGCCGTCACCTCTTCCGGTTCAAAAGGCTTGGTGATATAGTCGTCCGCACCGGTATTTAAAAGCGTCACCTTATCCTTAAGAGAACTTCTGGCGGAGAGAATCAGGACGGGAATGTCCCGGTGCATGGTCTCCCGGATTTCCCGGAGCAGTTCTTCTCCGGACAGGCCCGGTAACATAAGATCCAGTAAAATTAAATCCGGCTGCTCCAGCTCCAGAAGAAGTTTGGCCTCAGTTCCGGAAAATGCCTGTCGGGGACAGAATCCGGCGGATGTCAGTATTTTGTACAGCAGGTTGCTGATGTCTGTTTCGTCTTCTGCGATTAATATGTTGTATGCCATGAGATAACTGCCTTTCTGCAAATTGCACATCTCGCCCGGAATGATTTATCTTCTTATTGGAAATATTGTGTTATGCTGATGCGTGAAGGTGTCTTTCCCATAAGAGAAAAAAGAAAAGACCAGCGGGGGAGCCACTGGCCTCTTCTATGAGGGGAGTATAAATAATTAATAAGGGGTATAACTTATAAAAAGAATTCCTGAAGGTGAAATCCTTCTTACAAAAAGAATTATAATACAATCTGTCATAAAATGCAAGATAAAATTTAAAAAAATTCAAAAAAATTTTTTGCATAAAAAATCAGCCTTTATCAGATACTATGAGAGCAGTAAATGATTAGGAGGAAAATATTATGGCAAAAAACAGCGATATGCAGAACAAAAGCACAAATGGAACCAATGAATCCGGTAGCATGAAGAATACTTCTTCTCAGAACAGCACCAAAAATGCATATTCCCAGAATAACACAAAGAATTCTTCTTCCCAGAACAAATCCAGCAACAAGGCATCCAATGCCAGCGGATCTGACTGCCGGGATTCCTACGAAAAGTAGTTGGTACAAAAAGAAAGAAACTGCATAGTATAATAATGTAAAAACAGATTATCGGAAATGAATCCGGTAATCTGTTTTTATCTTACAGGAAAGGCCATGTTACGTTCCGGTTATATTCAGAAGGGGTGAAGTTATGGAATTTCAGACAATTAATATCCGGCAGTTTAACGAATACCGCAAGCGCCCCGATACCTGGGTGATTGATTTGCGCAGCAGAGAGGAATTTGATGAAGTTCATGTGGAAGGAGCCCGGAATATTCCTTATGAAGAATTGGAAATGTTCCGGAGTTATCTGCCGAAAGATAAACTGTACGTCCTGTATTGCGACAGAGGCTCCAGCAGTCTGATGGCTGCCAGAGAACTGAGCCGGGAAGGTTACCGGACCGCCACACTGGTGGGAGGCATTCAGGCAGCATTGAAAAAAACATAAAATGATTGACAGCCGGAAGGTGAGAAGATAATATATTCTTAGGACCTTCCGGCATATTTATGGATTACAGCCAGGGTCAGTCTGGAGAAAAAGAATGAAAACATATGAATTAATTGCCCCCTGTCATTTTGGACTGGAGGCAGTTCTGAAAAAAGAGATATATGATCTGGGGTACGAAATCCTGAAAGTGGAAGATGGCCGGGTGACCTTTGAAGGAGATGGAGAAGCCATCTGCCGGGCCAATATCTTTCTGCGTACCAGCGAGCGGGTTCTGCTGAAAACAGGGCAGTTCCATGCAGAGACCTTTGAAGAGTTATTTCAGGGAATCCGGAATATTCCCTGGGAAGATTATATACCGGAGGATGGGAAGTTCTGGGCAGCGAAGGCGTCCTCCATCAAAAGCAAACTGTTCAGCCCTTCGGATATTCAGTCCATTGTGAAAAAAGCCATGGTGGAACGTCTGAAGCAAAAATATCATACGGAATGGTTTCCGGAGACAGGAGCGGAATATCCCCTGCGGCTGTTTTTAATGAAAGATGAAGTAACGGTGGCTATTGACACCTCCGGCGATTCTCTGCATAAGCGGGGATACCGCACACTGGTCAGCAAGGCCCCTGTTACGGAGACTCTGGCGGCGGCGCTGCTGATGCTGACGCCCTGGAAAAGTGACCGGATTCTGGTAGATCCTTTCTGCGGAAGCGGAACCTTTCCTGTTGAGGCTGCCATGATGGCCGCAAACATAGCGCCGGGCATGAACCGCAGATTTACAGCGGAGGCCTGGACGAATCTGGTGGAACCCGAATTATGGCAGGATAGCCTGGAGGAGGCAAATGACCTGATAAACCGGGAAATCACAACGGATATTCAGGGATATGATATTGACGGAGAAATTATAAGAGCGGCCAGAGACAATGCCAGACGGGCAGGAGTGGATCACCTGATTCATTTCCAGCAGCGTCCGGTCAGTGAACTGAGCCATCCGAAAAAGTATGGATTTCTCATTGCAAATCCTCCCTATGGAGAACGCATGAAAGAGGAAGTGCTGCCAGCCCTTTATAAGGAAATCGGCGAGGCCATAAGACGCCTGGACTGCTGGTCCGCCTATCTGCTCACGGGTTACGAGGATGCGGAGCGTTACATCGGGAAAAAGGCTGACAGAAATCGTAAAATTTACAATGGAATGCTGAAAACATATTTTTACCAGTTTCAGGGGCCCAAACCGCCCGTACGGAACCGCGGTCACAGAGAAGAGGTATCTGAGTGAGACAGTCGAGAAAATATCTGGTGATGACCGTAATTCTTTTGCTTGCGGTACTGTTTAAATTCGCCGGTGACGGCGGGAAAAATGAAAAAGTGGAGCCCTTCCGGGGCGCCCGGCTGAAACAGGAGGTGTGGAATCCGCTGATAGCGGAAAGCGTCAATGAGAAAACACTCACGGTTCTGGTGGACAACCGGGAACTGACCAGCCAGGAGCATGGGATTTATATGGATGAGAATCTGAACATTATGATTCCCTTTTCAGAGCTGAGGGACAGTTTCAACTGCAGCGCCCATCTGTATGAAGGGGAGCAGCTTATACTGGAAAAACGTTCTGATGTGGTAAAGTTTCGGCTGGATAAGGAGACCGTAGAAGTAAACAGCAAAAAAGAAAAAATTTCCTCACCTATGACGCGCAAAGACGGAGAATACTATGTAGCAGCGAAAACAGTTGCAGAAAAATTAAATTTTAATTATAATTGGAACATTGAGGAGAATCAGGCCATTGCGGTCAACACTGCGGAAGAAGGGGGGATTCTGCCACTGTCCTATGACTTGCGGGAAAGACAGCGGGCGCCGGAGGTAAAAGATCAGGGCCATTACGGAACATGTTGGGCCTTTGCCGCTCTGTCAGCCATGGAGTCTGTACTGCTGCCGGAGGAGGTCTGCGAATTTTCTCCGGATCATATGTCTATTCAGAACAGTTTTGTGCTGGAACAGGCAGACGGAGGGGAATATACCATGGGCATGGCCTATCTGACTGCCTGGCAGGGGCCGGTAAATGAAAAAGACGACCCTTATGGAGACGGTGTGTCAGAAGAAGGGCTGAAGCCGGTGAAGCATGTGCAGGAAGTACAGCTTCTGGATGGAAAAGATTTTGAAAAGATCAAAGAGTCTGTGTTTAAATACGGAGGGGTGCAGACTGCTGTGTACAGTGCACTGGACGGTTCCGGACCCGGTTCTTCCTATTACAATGAGGAAAATCATGCATATTGTTATATGGGGGCTGAAAAACCCAACCATGAAATCATGATTATCGGCTGGGACGATAACTACCCCAAAGAAAATTTCAATCTGGAAGTGGAGGATAACGGGGCCTTTCTGTGTCAGAACAGCTGGGGCAAATCATTTGGAGACGAGGGTGTATTTTACGTTTCCTATTATGATGTGAATATCGGCCTTCACAGTGTTGTCTATACGGGAATTCAGGAAGCAGATAATTACGACTGTATTTATCAGTCGGATTTGTGCGGCTGGGTAGGACAGCTTGGCTATGAGAAAGAGAGCGTATACGGGGCAAATGTGTACACGGCAGAATCCGATGAAATACTGAAAGGAGCAGGATTCTACGCCACCGGAAAAGAAACCTCCTATGAACTGTATGTGGTGGAGGAATTTGATAATGAGGATTCTCTTAAAAACCGTGTAAAGGCGGCGGAAGGAAATCTGACCAATGCCGGGTATTATACCATAGAATTTGAAAAAGAATTCCAGGTGAAACAGGGACAGAAATATGCCGTTGTGCTTTTTATCACAACGCCTGGTTCCGTACATCCCATGGCAGTGGAATACAGGGCTGATGAGATGACTGCCGATGTGGATCTCACAGACGGCGAGGGGTATATCAGTTCCAACGGGAAAAAGTGGGAAAGTGCTGAGGAAAATCAGGAGTGTAATCTGTGCCTGAAAGTATACAGTGACTGTCAATAGAAGAACAGAAGAGGCAATATGGAAGAAAAAATACTGAAAATATCATCGCTGACACTGGCCGTTCTGATTGTTACGGCTCTGGTGGTTCTGAGACCTTATTCCAAAATAAATGAAAGAGAAGAAAAGCGGGAACAGATGTCGGAGCTCCAGATGCTTGCTTATTATACCGAACAGGCAGAGGAAGAAGAGGATATTAATTTTCGTCAGCAGCTTCGGGTGGAAATACCGGCAGGGATGACAGAAGAAGAAATCACCATTGAGAATAATTATGTCAGGCAGTTGATTACCATTAAGATTCCGGGGGTGGAAAAAGATTATTTTACCAGTCATCCCCTGTTGGGAAGAAGCAATCATATCAATGACCTGTATATGGAAAGTGGCGTGATAGAGATTACCATGGACGCGGTTTATGAGGTAAAGACCACAGTGACGGGCAGCTATCTGTATGTGGATTTTCTGACGCCTCAGCAGGTATACGATAAAGTTGTGGTGATTGACGCAGGCCACGGCGGCGGTGCTCCGGGAGCCATCAAACAGGAAATTATGGAGAAAGATATCAATCTTGCCATTGTACTCCGGCTAAAAGAACTGCTGGATGAAAATGACAGAAATATTGGCGTATACTATACCAGAACTGAAGATACAAATCCTACGTTTGAGCAGAGGGCTCAGCTGGGAGGAAAAACGGAAGCAAACCTTTACATCAGCGTACACAGTAATTCTACCACAGACGGTCAGATGTCAAAATATAACGGAACAGAGGTTATGTATGATGAGCTGAAGGAGGAAGAAGGCCTGAGCAGCAGGCACCTTGCTCAGATTTGCCTGGAGGAAATCACAGGCGCCACGGGCAGCAAAAACAATGGACTGACCTATGGAAATGGTATTTATATCATAAGAAATAATGAGGTGCCTGCGGCGTTGATAGAAGTTGGGTTTATGACCAATCAGGAAGAACTGAATAAGCTGAATTCGCCGGAATATCAGAAACAGGCGGCACAGGGGATTTACAACGCCATTATGCGTGCTTTGGATGAAGGATACTGAAATAAAATACACAGGCATATCTGCATCTGCCGGACAGAATTTGCCGATACGGTACAGGAGGACAGGGCTCAGTATGGAAAAGATTATATTTGCGACGGGAAACCAGGGAAAAATGAAAGAAATCCGTGAGATTTTGTCAGATTTGGACGTGGAAATTCTCTCCATGAAAGAAGCGGGAATTCAGGCCCATGTTGTGGAGGACGGAAAGACATTTGAGGAAAACGCCCTGATTAAGGCCGTTGCCGTAGCAGCGGAGGTTCAGGAGGAAAATGTGGTGGTGCTGGCGGACGATTCCGGCCTGGAAGTGGATTATCTGGACAAAGAGCCGGGGATTTATTCCGCAAGGTATATGGGAGAAGATACCTCCTATGAGATTAAGAATCAGAATATCATAGACCGGCTGGAAGGAGTTCCAAAAGAACAGCGGACAGCCCGGTTTGTATGTACCATAGCGGCGGCGTTTCCGGGGGGAGAGACCTGTGTTACAAGAGGGACAATCGAAGGGTATATTGGATGGGAGCCTGCCGGAGAAAATGGATTTGGCTACGACCCCATTTTTTATGTGGATGAATATCAGTGTTCTACCGCCCAACTGTCCATGGAAGTGAAAAACAGGCTGAGCCACAGAGGAAAGGCACTTCGTGCCATGAAGGAGAAGTTATCGGACAGATAGGGATGAGTTTATGAAAATTTTGATTGTCAGTGATACACATAAAAAGCACAAGAATCTGGTGCGGGTTCTGAGGAAACTGGAACCCATTGACATGATGATACATCTTGGGGATGCGGAAGGATTTGAGGATTACATAGCAGAACTGGCCGGATGCCCTCTGGAAATCGTTTCCGGCAATAATGACTTTTTTTCTGAGCTGGAGCGGGAAAAGGAGCTTCAGATTGGAAAATATAAAGTGCTGATTACCCATGGGCATTATTATTATGTTGCCATGGGAATTGAGGATTTGAAAAAAGAAGCTGTGGGAAGGGGCATGGATGTTGTGATGTTTGGCCACATCCATCGTCCGGTGCTGGATTACAGCAGAGGGATTGTCACGCTGAATCCCGGCAGTATCTCATATCCCAGGCAGGAGGGGCGGAAGCCTTCTTATGCTGTTATGGAAATTGACGATTCAGGGGAGGCTCATTTCCGGATAGAGTATCTGATTTCATAAATATAATAGTAATATGTAAAAAAAGAAAAAAAGTTGTTGACATTTTAATCCATCTCGCATATAATATATCTTGCGTTATGACGACACAGAGAGGTTGTCGTCGGGGTGTGGCTCAGCTTGGCTAGAGCGCCTGGTTTGGGACCAGGAGGCCGCAGGTTCGAATCCTGTCACCCCGATTTGTACGCGGGTGTAGTTCAATGGTAGAACACCAGCCTTCCAAGCTGGATACGTGGGTTCGATTCCCATCACCCGCTTATGTGTTCGTAGCTCAGCTGGATAGAGCAACGGCCTTCTAAGCCGTGGGTCGGGGGTTCGAATCCCTTCGAGCACATTTATATGGTGGGTATAGCGCAGTTGGTTAGCGCGCCAGATTGTGGCTCTGGAGGCCCAGGGTTCGAATCCCTGTATCCACCTTTTACTAAATTAATGGGTTGTCTGCAGGGTACAGGTAGAAATGATGGGCTATCGCCAAGCGGTAAGGCACAGGACTTTGACTCCTGCATTCGCTGGTTCAAATCCAGCTAGCCCAGTTTTGTTCTATATAATTATGGGATATTAGCTCAGTTGGTAGAGCACTTGACTTTTAATCAAGTTGTCCGGGGTTCGAATCCCCGATGTCTCATTAACTTAAAAACAGTGGAAAGCCAGTAAAATCAATGGTTTCCGCTGTTTTTCAATGTAATTCATTACAGGCTTTGCTGTATCCTCATGAGCTGAGTAATATTGCTTTGTTCTTTTCAGGGTTGAAAAATCTATGTATGTGATTTATAATATACTTAACAAGAGAGCCGAAAGCCAGAGTACGCCTGGCCGCCGGAATAATAATTTGTTACATGAAGTAGCGCCTTATCTTACCAGGACGAGGGCGCTACTTTTTGCGTTTGATGTTGATAACAAGAGTTATAACGGCGCAAAGCATAATTACGAATGTGAATAAGTCCCTATATGTAACCATAGCACCAGCCCCTTTCTTTCACCTGATGGCTGACGTAATCGCCCCTTCGGCTCTCTGATTAAGCATATTATATTGTCATAGTGCAGCAGTTCTTCTGGCATTCAGGCATATCGGATAAGTCAGATGTATGATTTCGGCAGCTTTTTACCGGTCAATATCGTTTAAACTCTCAAAAAAGCCAGGCATGGCAGGAGCCATATCTGTAAGTGTCTGAAGAGTTTCTTTGATTACCTGAAGGCTTTCTCTGGCTATTTGGGGATTTTCATTTAAACACCTGTCAATTATTTTTGTGAGATTTTTTATATTTTTGCTAAGACTATCGTAAGATTCTCTTATTTGTTCAATATAATCAAAAACTTTTTGTGATTCTTCTTCTGTAATTTTTTCACCGGCTGCCTGCTTTATAAATAGTTTTGCTATTTCTTCATTTGCTTTTTTTCTTTCGGGGAAGTGATTAACCCGGATACTGCCATCAAATCCCAGTAATTCATAGTGAGGCACATTTAGAGCATCTGCTATTTTTTGTATGGTTTCTATCTTGGGGTTTGATTTTCCGTTTTCCCATTGTCCTATCATCTGCTGAGAAACACCTATCTTTTCTCCGAGTTCTCTTTGCAACAGGCCCTTTTCCTGTCTGATTTTTTTTATTCGTTCTCCTGTTGTCATTATTCACCTCAATAAGCGCATAACATATAAAAATGGAATATAAAAGAAAAACCTTGTTTTCTATACAAAAATAGTAGCACAAGAAAAAACTTTTGTCAACAAAGTTTTTAATCAGATTGTCCAATGACCGAATTCTTCTTCCCGGCAGAGAGCGGGATTTGTAACAGGGCAGCTTGTCTGAACTGTTATCGGGATTTCTGTTTTCCGCCAAAAGAATTGCCATAAGATATTGACATTCCGAATTTGCAATATTATAATCAGAAATGTTCTGGAAATGTTTCCGGTAAAATTACAGGCGGATGTGGCGGAACTGGCAGACGCGCCAGACTTAGGATCTGGTGGGAGACCGTGCAGGTTCGATTCCTGTCATCCGCATTGGTATATGATAAGGCAGATATGGAGGAAACAGGATGAAAACGTTTTGCGGTACTGACGCTGAAAACGCAGTACTGAAACGATGAAATGAAAAGAGGCCGAAAATAGAAAAATAGAAAATGGAATCCGCAGGAATGTGTACAGATGTACCTGGCTGCGGATTCCTTTTTTTTCTTCTATTAGGAAAGACCTTGTCACGCTAATGCGTAAAAGTGCCTTTCCTATAGAAGAAAAAATTACGATGCGCACTCGCACAGGAGGAAAATATTGCGTTGCAATTGTGCTCGGCGCGACAAAATGTGCAATCCCCTCAAGATTGAGGGGCAGGGGAGTTAAAGTAGGCTTGCCCACTTTGCTTACAGGAAAACGCTGTCACTCTAAAGTGCGAAAGCCCCTCCCGGTGAGATAAAAATAATATACCTATTCAGCGCATAACGTTATAATAGGCAGGAAGTACGCTTTTTTACTTTTTTCTTGACACAAAATTTCGAAAAAAGTATACTAAAAATAATGAATGCAATGATATGGCGTCAAAGGAATACAGGCGGAAAATACCATGCAGGAAGGGGCGGAAATTATGGAGCAGGAACAGGAAATATTTCAGGGGGAGGATTTTTACCGGTTTGCAGATGCGGCGCTGGAGATTATCATGAGATTTGACAGGCTGGGGAGGATACAATACGGCAACAGTCAGGCCAAAGAGGATCTTGGCTATGGGGAGGAACTGACCGATATCAATCTTTTTACCTTGTTTCAGGCAGATCTGCAGCAGGAGAAAATGAGGGACAAAAATCTTCTGGAAGTGATGGCAGCCATGAAAGAAGGAATGATGTACCGGAAAAACGGAACCTGTTTTCCGGTTCGCATGACTGTAATGACGGAGGGAGGACAGAATCTGATTTTTGCCATTAACGTGGCCAAGCGGATTGAGACGGAACGGAAGCTGGTCCGCATGAAGGAAGAAATGGAAGAAACCATTAAGGTGAGAAATGAATTTGTGGCGAATGTGACCCATGAGCTGCGTACGCCGGTAAATGGTGTGAAAGGACATGTGACCAACATGCTGGAAGCAGGAGTAACCCCGGAGCAGAAACGTACACTGGATATTATTACCCGGTGCTGCGAGAATATGTCTGCAATTATCAACAATATTCTGGACTTTTCAAAGCTGGAAGCAGGGAAATTTACTCTGGAGCAGAAAGAATTTGATTTTTACCAGATGGTAAACCATGCAGTGGAGACAAACATTACAGCCATAAATTCCAAAGGGCTGCATATTATGGTAAATATTGATAAGACCATTCCCTCATATCTGATCGGTGATGAGCTGCGTCTGACGCAGATTCTGAATAATCTGCTGTCCAATGCGGTAAAATTTACCAGTGTGGGATACATTAATATAGAAGTAACTAAAACGGTGCAGTTTGATGATGAGATTGAACTGTTTTTTGTGGTATCTGACACAGGAATTGGAGTTTCACAGGAAGAAAAAGATAAATTATTCAAAAGTTTTTCTCAGGTGGACGCTTCCATCACCAGGAAATACGGAGGAACCGGACTGGGGCTTGCAATTACAAGGCAGCTGGTGGAACTCATGCACGGCAGTATCCATCTGGAAAGTGAAAAGGGAAAGGGAAGCAGCTTTTCCTACTCTGTAAGGCTTCATGTGGCACAGAACAAAAAAGAAGAAAACAGTGTCCGGGAGCAGTTTGAATTTATCAATCAGAATCAGGATATGTCAAAATTCGACAATATAGGGGAAATCTTTCAGTTCGGCACTGAAGAAAACCATCAGGAAATCCGAAACAAAATGGAGAAACTGATTATCTGTATGGAGGTGGGAGCCTGGGATAAGGCGGAAACATTTTCACATAATATCAAAGAACTGGTGGAAGAAGGACCTCAGGATCTGAAAAAAACTGCGTTTCGTCTGGAAATGAATGTGCGCAAAGAGAAATATGAAAAAGCCCTGGAACAATATAACAGTTTAAAAGAGTTACTGGAAGAAAACATCGGAGGAATATAATATGGAAAATATGGAAAGGCCCGGCAGTGTACCTCAAATCCTGATTGTGGATGATGTGGACGCCAACCTGATGATTTTGGAAAATATTATTCTGGAAATGGGTTATACGCCCAGATGTGCTGCCAGTGCCGGCGAGGCCACGAAGCTGATTGCAGAAAGTCTGCCTCAGTTAATTCTTCTGGATGTGTTTATGCCGGAAATGGATGGATATGAATTCTGTGAAAGACTGAAAGAAAATCCCATTACCAGAGATATTCCCATTATTTTTATTTCGGCGGCAGATTCCAGCGAAGATAAAGTCAGGGGATTTAAACTGGGCGCTGTGGACTATATTGGAAAACCTTTTGAGGTGACGGAAGTTACCATGCGTGTAAAAAATCACCTGAAGATTTATGAGATGCAGCAGGAGCTTGAGCTGAGCAACCGCCGCCTGCACAGCGTAATCAGCAGTCAGGCCAGACGGATTGAGGAAGAACAGAAGAATATTCTGTATGCGCTGGCCACTCTGACAGAAGGGAAAGACACGGATACCAGATTCCATCTGGACAATGTGGCTTATAACTGTCGTCTGCTGGCTCAGAGCCTTCAGTTCAGTCCGGAATTTTCAGAAGAAGTGTCGGAAAGTTTTATTGATACCATAGGAGTGGCATCCAGACTTCATGATATTGGAAAAATTCAGACGCCCTGTAACATTCTGGCAAAACCAGGTCCTCTGGAGCAAAAGGAAATGGAGATTGTAAAGCGCCATGTGGAACAGGGAGCGGCAATTCTGGAACGGATCTATGACAGCACACCGGAAAACAGTTTTCTGCCCATGGCCATTGAAATTGCCCGTTACCACCATGCCAGATGGGATGGAACCGGGTATCCGGAGCAGCTTAGCGGGAAAGATATCCCATTGTCGGCAAGAATTACCATTGTTGTGGATATTTTTGATACGCTGCTGGGAGAGCGGTGTTACAAAAAGGCTTACAGTAAGGAAGAAAGCCTGAAAATCATTGAAGAAGGAAGCGGCACGTTTTTTGACCCGGAGATCGTAGATGTATTTCTGAAGGTGCAGAAACAGCTTCATCATGCAGAAGGATAACAGCAACGGAATTGACAAATAAAGATGAATATAGTACCATAGAAGATATGGTACAGTAGTGTGAAATCTGATAGAAGTTTATGTGACAGGAGTTAGGAGTTATGATTACGGAACAGGAATTTCATCGGATTGTAGTGTATGTGAAGCAGAAGTATGGCATAGATCTCACTGGAAAACAGATACTGGTAAATGGGAGAATGGAAAATTATCTTCTGCGGAATGGCTACAGCGGATATGATGAGTACATGACAAAGGTTGAAAAGAATCCCAAAGGAGAAGAAGCGCGAAATCTGATTAACGTATTGACTACCAATCATACATATTTTATGAGAGAATTTGAGCATATGGATTTTATGAGGAAGGTGGTGCTTCCTCAGATTAAGGCAAAGGAAGCAGGCAAAAGAGATGTTCGGATCTGGTCTGCCGCATCTTCTACGGGAGAAGAGCCCTATACCATTGCCATGGTATTGAAAGATTTCTTTGGACTGGATCATAAGATGTGGGATACCAGGGTGCTTGCCACAGACCTTTCCACGAAAGTATTAGAGCAGGCCCAGAGGGGGAAATATCTGAAAGAGCAGATCGATCCTCTTCCGGAAGGATGGAAAAGGCGCTTCTTTAAAAGAGTAAATGAGCTGGAGTATCAGGTGACGCCGGAGTTAAAACAGGAATTAATTTTCCGGCAGTTCAATCTGATGAACCCGTTTCCCTTTCGTAAAAAATTTCATGTGGTGTTTATGCGCAATGTGATGATTTACTTTGATGACAATACCAAACTGCAGCTTCTTCGAAAGGTATACGATTATCTGGAGCCGGGAGGTTATCTGTTTGTGGGGACTACGGAATCCATTGACAGAAAAGGGACGAATTTTCAGTACGTGGAACCATCAATATATCGAAAATAAAGGAAGCAGAGCAGATATAAGCGGATAAGGTTTAAGTATAAAGGAAAGCAGGAAGATGGAATGCGTAAGATTAAAGTATTAGTAGTAGATGATTCCATGCTGTTTCGCAATCTGTTGGTACAGAGCCTGAGTGAAGATCCGGCCATAGAAGTAGTGGCACAGGCAGGAGACGCTTATGCGGCGCGGGATGCAATCCTTAAGTACCGTCCGGATGTTATGACACTGGATGTGGAAATGCCGCGGATGGGCGGAATTGAATTTCTGAGAAAGCTGCTGCCTCAGTATCCATTACCCGTAGTGGTTATCAGTGCCATGGATGAGAAGGTATTTGACGCCATGGAAGCAGGAGCGGTGGATTTTGTCTGTAAGCCCAATACCATAGACCGCAATAAAGTCAGCTCTTTTCTGAGAAAAGAGCTGGGAACCAAGATAAAGATTGCGTCCACAGTCAAAGTTGGAAAAATGAAACGTCCGGAATCATTTCCGGTGAATAACAGGGCGAACCTGAAAAGCAATATGCTGATAGCCATCGGAGCCTCCACCGGAGGAACAGAAGCTATTTTTGACGTGGTGCGCCAGTTCCGGAAGGATATTCCGGGAGTGGTAATTGTACAGCATATGCCTCCCGGATTTACCCAGATGTATGCCAACAGGCTGAATAACCAGTGTCAGGTGGCAGTCAAAGAAGCAGTTACCGGGGACAGGGTAATGCCGGGCCAGGTGCTGATTGCTCCCGGAGACAAACAGATGCGTCTGGTGAAAGTAAACGGCATGTATCAGGTGGAATGCAAGGCCGGTGAAAAAGTCAGCGGGCACTGCCCCTCTGTGGATGTGCTGTTTCAGTCTGTGGCAAAGACGGCAAAGAAAGACGCGGTAGGCGTGATTCTTACCGGTATGGGAGGAGACGGAGCCAAAGGACTGCTGGAAATGAGAAAGGCGGGAGCCATCACCATCGGTCAGGATGAGGCCAGCTGTGTGGTTTACGGTATGCCAAAAGTTGCTTATGATATTGGGGCCGTTCAGTATCAGACGGAACTTTCGAATATAGCAAATAAAGTATACAGTGTTTTAAAAGCGACTTAGAAAGGAGAGTAGAGGATATGAAGATTTTACTGGCGGAAGACGACTTCGCAAGCCGCAAATTTATGACAAATTATCTCGAAAAATATGGAGACTGTGATATTACCGTAGATGGCGAAGAAGCTGTGGATGCATTTTTAATGGCGCTGGAAGACGGAGAACCTTATGATTTAATCTGTCTGGACGTTATGATGCCCGTACTGGACGGTTATCAGGCACTGAAAGCCATCCGTGATATTGAAAAGGAACGGGGGATTCAGGGAACTGACGGTGTGAAGATTATTATGACCACCGCGCTGAATGAAGAGAGAAATGTGAAGAAAGCGTTTGAAATGGGATGCACTGTGTATTCCGGCAAGCCCATTGACCTGAATAAATTTGAAATGATTCTGAAGAAACTGGAGCTGATAAAATGACATCGGAGAGAAACAGTTCAAAAAAGTACAATGGGAAGAAAGGGGGCTAAAAAATGGCAGAAGATTTTAATACGGACAGTATGCTGGATATGTTTTTATATGAGAGCGAACAGCTCCTGGAAACACTCCAGAATATTGTTCTGGAAAAGAAAGATGAAGATTGTTTTGATGAAACCTCCATCAATGAAATTTTCCGTGTCATGCATACGATAAAAGGTTCTTCGGGTATTATGATGTATGAAAATATCACGAAGGTATCCCATAAGCTGGAAGACGTATTTTATTATTTAAGAGAATCCAGTCCGGAAAATGTACCTCATCTGGAACTGGTGGATCATGTTCTGGATGTGGCCGATTTCATTACAGGAGAGCTGGATAAGATTAAAGACGGTGAGACGCCTGACGGTGACGAAACCAAAATTGTGGATGATATTGATAAATTCCTGAAAAAAATCAAATCCGGTATTGAGGAAAAAGGCGAGGAACTGCCGCCGGAAAATACCTATGTAGAGCCCAGCCAGTTTTATATTGCGCCTACCGGAAGCGAGAGTTTTAAATATTATAAGGCGTCCATTTACTATCGAAGCGATACGCAGATGTGTAATATCCGGGCTTATACCGCCGTATATTCCCTGAAGGAAATTACGGACGATATGGAATATATGCCGGACGATATTATTTCCAATGAGGAAAGCGGAGCTGTTATTCTGGAAGACGGATTCCATATGCTGATTAAGTGCCAGTGTTCCAGTGAGGAAATACTGAGTGCCATCGGAGATACTTCCGGCATGGAGCGGGTGGAAATTAACGACTGCACCCAGCAGGAATTTGAGATGGGCTTCCATGACCATGGACCGGAACAGATTATCATTGAAATGGATGATAAGGAGAAAAAGGAAGAAGGGAAAAAGGAAGAGAAGAAAGAGCCGGCGCCGGGCGATTATGTCATTAAGAATAAAGAAACCGGAAAAGGCAAGAAGCTGGCCAAGAATCATCCCAAGCCCTCTCCCAAACAGTCTTATATCAGCGTAAATGTGGAGAAGATGGACGCATTGATGGATATGATAGGGGAGCTTGTTATTTCCGAGGCGGTTGTACTGCAGAATCCGGATTTGAAGGTTGCCGGACTGGATCTGAGTAATTTCCAGAAAGCGGCAGGACAGCTTTCCAAGATTACCACAGAACTGCAGGATGTGATTATGTCCATGCGTATGATGCCTCTGACCAATACATTCCAGAAGATGAACCGTATTGTGTTTGATGTATCCAGAAAACTGGGAAAAGATATTGAGCTGGAGGTAATCGGCGAGAATACGGAAGTTGACAAGAATATCATTGAGCATATTTCCGATCCGCTGATGCATTTAATCCGGAATTCCGTAGACCATGGAATTGAAGATAAAGAGACCCGTATCGCCGCCGGTAAAAATCCCAGAGGAAAGATTACACTGGAAGCCAAAAATGAGGGCGGTAAGGTGTATATTATTGTAAGAGACGACGGTAAGGGACTGAACAGGGAAGTGCTGTATAACAAGGCAAAAAATAATGGTCTGATTGGCAACCGGCCCATGTCTGACTTTAGCGATAAGGAAATTTATCAGTTTATTACCTATGCAGGATTTTCCACAAAAGAACAGGTGACCGAGTATTCCGGCCGCGGCGTGGGAATGGATGTGGTAGTGAAGAACATTCAGACCATCGGCGGCAAGCTGGAAATTGACAGCGTGGAAGGCGCCGGTTCTGAAATGATTATGAAGATTCCGCTGACACTGGCCATCATCAATGGAATAGTCATGCAGGTTGGCAGTTCCACCTTTGTGATTGAGACAAATGCAGTAAAAGAATTTGTCAGAATCAGCAGGGATATGATTGTAAAAGAGCCGGACGGGGAAGAGTATGTAATGCTTCGGGGCGAGTGTTATCCCTTCATCAGACTGAATGAAATGTATCATCTGGCAGGGTCAAACACAGATATCGAAGAAGGTATCGTAGTGGTGCTGGAGCACGAAAATAAATATGTCTGCGTATTCATTGACCAGTTGATTGCAGAGCAGGAGATTGTAGTAAAGCCAATTCCTTCCTACATAAAAAAAGTGCAGGGACTTTCCGGATGCACCCAGCTTGGGGATGGAAGCATTGCGTTGATTCTGGATATTGCAGGGTTAATTGCCGGACAGGAAAGGAGTTAAGCCATGGCAGAAGAATTAATGGATGAATTGGATGAACTGGAAGAACTGGAAGAAGATTCCCAGAAAGGGATGTTCATGACCTTCCGCATAGGTGACGAATATTATGGAATCGCAATTAATTATGTAAATGAAATTATCGGCACGCAGGCAATCACGCCGGTTCCGGAAGTGGAGGATTACATTAAGGGCCTGATTAATATCCGGGGGAAAATCATACCGGTGATTGATGTGAAGATACGTTTCAGGCAGGAGCCATTTGAATATATGGACCGTACCTGCATTATTGTGATTGATGTAAAAGGTACTATGGTAGGCCTGATTGTGGAACAGATTGCAGATGTTATTTCCATTGACGAGAAGAGTATCATCCCGCCTCCATCGTTAAATCAGAACAGTTATGGAAGAGATAAATATGTGTTCGGCCTTGTAAGGGTGGCAGATGAAGTAAAGTTATTGTTAGATCCGGAAAAACTTATCAGGGACGAAGACCCGGCATTACCGGAATAATTCGAAAATATCAAATTTGTATAATGGGAAGATAACAAGGAGGATAAGATTGATGAAAGATATGAAAATGCGGACACGGTTGATTGCCGGTTTTGCAATTATCGGCGTGTTGATTCTCGCAATGGGACTGATTAGCTATAATGTTCTGGCTTCCTCAGATGCAGAGACTTTGCGGGAACAGATTATTCTGGCAGTCCTGCTGGTAGTAACGTTAAGTTTTTCCATTGGTCTGTCTGTCAGTATTCTGAGAGATATCCGGCGTTCACTGGATATTCTGAGTGAGGCTGCAAGAGAAATCGCCGTAGGTAATGCAAATATTACACTTACCAAACTGAAAAATGATGAGTTTGGCGAGGTGGTAGATGAATTCCAGAAGATTATTGATAACATTAAGTATCAGGGCGAGATTTCCGAAATGATTGCAGTGGGTGACCTGACTGCAGATGTAAAACCCAAAGGCTCCAAGGACGTTCTGGGTAATGCACTGGAAGGTATTATCCGGGAAAACAACCGAATGCTTTCCGATATCAGAGAGTCTACCATGCAGGTAACGGTTGGCGCGGAACAGGTATCAGACGCAAGCCAGGCTCTGGCGCAGGGCGCAACACAGCAGGCAAGCGCTACCGAAGAAATTACAGCTTCCATGAATGAAATTGCAGAGAGAACCAAGGTGAATGTGGAACAGATTAATGAAGCAAACGACCTTGTGGAAAATATGGGTAAAGAAGCCATTAATATAAATGACAGCATGACGGAAATGATGAGTGCCATGACAGATATCAACGAGGCTTCTGAGAATATTTCCAAGATTATCAAAGTAATTGACGACATTGCTTTCCAGACCAATATTCTTGCCTTAAATGCGGCGGTGGAAGCGGCAAGGGCAGGCGTTCACGGCAAAGGTTTTGCGGTTGTGGCGGAAGAAGTGCGGAGTCTTGCAGGCAAGAGTGCTTCTGCGGCCAGTGAGACGGCGGAAATGATTGAGGATTCTATCCACAAGGTAGGACTGGGCTCCAAGATAGCAAAAGAGACCAGCGGATCTCTGTCAGAGATTATGAGCAAGATTGAACATGTGGTAGAGCTGACCCACAGTATTGCAGTGGCATCCAATGACCAGGCAACGGCAGTTACACAGATCGATCAGGCAATCAATCAGGTATCGCAGGTAACTCAGACAAATTCCGCAACCAGCGAAGAATGTGCGGCAGCCAGCGAAGAGCTGTCAAATCAGGCGGCAACATTGCGCAGTCTGGTAGGAAATTACAAGCTGAAAGACAATGGAAGCAGATTCAGTGCCTCCACAGATTCGGATATTTACAGCAAGTCAGATGACAATGAAAAGATTATTTCTCTGGAAGGCGATTTCGGGAAATATTAAATCTGTGCAATCTCTTTATGCGTAAAATGCCAGAGGCTGCATAAAAGGATGGAATAAAGAAATTATAATAAGTGGGACTGTTGCAGAATACAGCCTTTGTGTCATACAGGATAAGGCCCTGGAATCTGAAGCCATAACCTGTATATAGCGGCTATTTTGCGATAGTCCCATTTTCTGGCTTTACAGTTCCGGAAGAGTTTTGTATAATTGGCGGATAGGAGGAAATATTATGACTCGGAGATTAAGCAGAGTGCAGACTATTGCACTGGGATTTTTACTGATTATCATAGCCGGAACTGTACTGCTGATGCTGCCGGCAGCATCCAGAAGCGGAGAAAGCGCAGGATTTCTGAATGCCCTTTTTACGTCTACCAGCAGCACCTGCGTGACAGGGCTGGTGGTGGTGGACACATACAGCAACTGGACGCTGTTTGGACAGATTGTGATTCTGGTGCTGATTCAGACCGGCGGGCTGGGGTTTATTACCATAGGAATCTTTTTTTCCATTTTTCTGAAACGCCGGATTGGCCTGAAAGAGCGAAATCTGATTCAGGAGAGCGTCAATACCCTGCATATTGGCGGAGCAGTACGTCTGGTGAGAAAAATCGTCTTCTATACGGCAATAATCGAAGGAACAGGAGCAGTCCTGCTGATGATAAGGTTTATTCCAAGATTTGGCTGGCTGAAAGGAATCTGGTATGGTATCTTTCATTCCATTTCCGCTTTCTGCAACGCAGGATTTGATTTGATGGGTCAGTTTGAACCCTATGGGTCGCTGACCATGTATTATGATGACATACTGATAAATCTGGTGATTATGGCCCTGATTATTCTGGGCGGTATTGGGTTTATTGTATGGGATGATATTTCCGTTCACAAATGGAAGGTAAAAAAATATATGCTGCATACGAAAATTGTCCTTACCATGACACTGGTGCTGATTGTGGCGGGAAGTATCTGTTTTTATCTGTTCGAGCGGGAAAATCTGCTGGCAGACATGGATGCAAAAGGACAGATTCTGTCTTCCGTATTCGGAGCAGTTACGCCCAGAACAGCGGGATTTAATACCACGGATACCGGCGCCTATACGGAGGCTACCAGACTTCTGACGGTGATTCTGATGTTTATTGGAGGGAGCCCCGGTTCCACAGCAGGCGGTGTGAAAACCACTACCATGATGGTGATTCTGCTGTATATCTGGTCCAGTTTGCGGAATAAAAAGGGACTGAATATTTTTGGAAGAAGGCTGGATGAAGATTCCATCAAAAAAGCAAGTACCGTGTTTTTTATTAACATGCTGCTGGCTTCCGTTGCCGCTCTGCTCATGTGCGGCCTGGAAACTGCTCTGCCTTTGTCGGATATTT
>JAYMNP010000001.1:4140000-4212295 GCA_036941025.1 Lachnospiraceae bacterium JLR.KK002 | reverse complement strand
GAATTATATCAGCATTATTGCAAATCAGAATAACAGGCGGACTGCTACGCAGGTCAAAGCCGTACAGGTAATTGCAAAACCCCTGTATTTTCAAAATTTCATATACAATTCAGAAAAGTAAGAGTAAATATTTTTATATACAAAAACTGAAAAATACATTAAGAGTGCGGATTTCCTTCATAATCCGCTGCGTCTGTCTCGCTGCCGTTTCCGGCACAAGCAGCTCATATGCAATATACTCGTATATATCCCTCAAATCATGCCTCGCCCTGGCCGTGTACACAATGTTCCAGCTCATATCCCATAGTCCCGCCGCATTCCTTCTTCCACTGCATCCGCTGAATATACCCTGCCTTCCCGTATATCCTCCATGCCTTTTCCTATCTCTGTGTCAAACTGCTCCTTTGTAAGAGAGCCGTATGCAGGAGGCGCCTTCTTTGGCAGCTTCATTTCAAACGGGATGCCCTGCTGGAGCACGACCTGCCTTAAAAACATGCCAACTGCATTTGACATTGGTATCCCAAGCTGTTCAAGCACCCGTTCCGCCTGCTCTTTGATCTCCGGCTCCACACGCGCGAATACATTTGATGTCCTTGCCATCTAAACCACATCCTTTCGCTATATAGTATACCGCTTTTGCCTGCGGTATGCAAGCGTTCCGCTTGTCCTTGTATGAATGCACAGATCAGAACATCAATCCCCATGGGAATCGTACACTCTTTCGGTTATATTCCCCCGTTATTATTCTAAAAGCCCTTAGAGAAGTCTTAGAGGACTTTCCCGCCGCCCCGTGATAAGATGACAGCAAGTCAAAACCATACAGGTAATTGTGAAACTCAATAATTGTACTAATTTCATGTGCAATTTGAAAAATTTGAATACAAATATTTTCTCATACAAAAGGTAAGAAATGCATTTCGGCCTTTTTGTATGATGAAAATATTTCATGGAAAGTGCAGAAATTATACATGAAATTTTGATAACCGGATAGTTTCGCAATTGTCTGAAGTCAAAGCCATCTGAGGAAGGAGAACAACTCTATGAAACGAAAACTTTCATTCTTACTTGCCGGGCTGCTGTCTCTGCTTACTGCCGGCTGCAGCTCGCCTGGAAGCGAACCTCTGAAAAAGCAGGAAAAACCCGCCGCCCAAAAGGAAGATTCAAAAGCGCAGCCAGAAACTGCCACAGGCAGGTACCGGGAAGAAACCATTTCATTTCCGGTACCGGTACAGACCATATTTGATTTTGAAAAAAAGGAGGGCTCCATGCGTATTCTGCTGGAGCAGAAACCTGGGGATTTCTGCTGCTGCAAAAGCCAGGATACAGGCGCTTCCTGGCAGCAAGAACCCTGGGATATCTCATGGCTGCCGGAAAATTACCGGGTAGTGTCCGCCTGCTTTGCCCCGGAAAACACCATTTTCGTCTCCGCCGGAAAAATATCAGAAGACCCGCTGGATGAATATCATGCAACAGGAGCATACGAATATTTCAGACTGGAGGAGACGCCGGAAGGACTCCGGACAGAACCTGTCTCCCTGGAGCTTCCAAAACCGGAGGATGCATATTTAAAAGCAGGCTATGGACTGAGGAACATGGTCTGTTCCGAAGACGGAACACTCATCGGTATCCTCCAGCTCGGAACCGGAGAAACACAGACTTCGCAGATTATGTCCTTTCATTCGGACGACGGCGTTGCAAACTGGAAGCGCGATACAGGAAACGCAGAACTCAAACGCAGCGGGAACACACTCTTCCTGAATGAATACGACGGAACCATCAAAACCCTGAATCCTGCAGACGGGGCAGAACTGACGGAAACCACACTTCCCGCCGGAACCATGTTCTTAAGGCTGATGGATTCGGATTTGGAAAAACAGAAATTTTATTACTGTAACGAAACGGGAATTTACAGTTCCGATGATACCATGTCCCTGACAGAACTTCTGGTGGACGGCAATGTAAGCAGTTTTTCCGATATCAGCTCCACCATACGATATTTCTGCCAGGCAGATGAAACTGTATTTCTGATGTTTCTGGAAACCACTGCCTCTGACGGACTGAAGCTGCTGCGATACGAATACGATCCGGATTTGCCCACCCAGCCGGAACAGGAGCTGAAAATTTATTCTTTGTATGACACCTGGAACGTACACAGACTGATTTCCGATTTTCATTCCACCCACCCGAATGTGCTGGTAACTTACGAAACAGGCATGGAACATTCCGGTGCAAAAAGCGAATCCGACGCCATCAATATTCTGAACACGGAAATCATGGCCGGAAAGGGACCGGATGTTCTGTTCCTGAACGGCCTTCCCTGGAACTCCTATGCCCGGCAGGATATCCTTCTGGACTTAAACAGCCTGGAAACCATGCCGCAAACCCAGGTGTTCCAGAACCTTTTTGCTGCTTTTGAAACAGAAGGCAGACAGTATGCGGTACCCGTCAGCTTTTCCCTGCCCATACTGACAGGGGAAGAAACTCTGATTTCCCAGGTGGATTCTCCGGAAGAATTAGTGAACATGGTCAGAGACACAGAGCCTCTGCCCATTCTGGAAGCTGAAAACTTCCTGCCCTATACCTTCAGTATTTTCTGGCAGGACGTCCAAAAAGAAGACGGAGCCATTTCCAGAGAAGCGGTAAGGAAACTGCTACAATGCAACAAAGAACTGAACGACCTGCTGCAGCCGGAAGAAGGTGAACCCTGGGTTCCCTTTGATTCCGTATATCCCAAAGAGGAAAACACTCCTGCTTATGATTCCTCTTATTCCAGTGTAAATGTCTGGAATATCGTGTACGGAAATACCGCTGCGTCCGCGGGCTATATGGGCGCTGTTAAGGACTTCACCGCCATTTCCGACCATATGCCGGGACAGGCCCTGAACTGGAAATCATTTCCGGAGCATGTGTTTACTTCTCTGCTGGCAGGAATCAACGGAACATCCAGGCAGACAGATTTAGCCGGGGAATTTCTGGAATTTATACTCAGCGAAGAAGAACAGATGAAATTTATTGACGGTTCCCTGCCTGTATTCCCCGCGTTTCCAGTCCATAAAAAAGTCTGGGAAACCATGACCGAAGAACCAGCCCCGGAAAAACTGGAAGAATACGAAACTCTTTTCCAGACACTGGGCGGCACGTTTCGCTGGCCTTCTCAGGAAGAATTTGACAGGCTGAAACAACAGGTTTCCAGGCTGGATACTCCGGCCATGGAAGATGCTCTGGTGCTTGCCGCCGTCACAGAAAAAGGCAGGGCATATTTGTCCGGAGGCAAATCTCTGGAGGAAACTGTAAACGAAATCATCCAGACACTGGAACTGTATCTGGCAGAATCCGGCATTGCAGAGTGATTCTGTCTCCGGCTCACGGTCGGAAGAAATGGAGCATCCCATGAAAAAAATACTCGCCGCGCAGAGGGACTTTCTGTTCCTTCTGCCCAGCCTGCTGGGCGTTTCCGTCTTTGTATTTCTTCCCTTCGGGGATGTGGTACGAAGATCCTTTACCAGTCTTACTGTCAGCAGGTTCACCGGATTTGACAATTACAAAATGATATGGAAAAACGCAGCTTTCCGTCTGGCCATGGGGAATACACTGAAATTCTTAAGTGTTTCCATTCCCCTTCTGCTGGCTCTGTCTCTGCTGCTGGCAAACATGGTGCATTTCGGACATGATACATCCTGCATATGGTATAAAAAATGCTGTCTGCTGCCCATGGCGGTTCCCACTGCCTCCCTGGTCTTTGTCTGGAACATGCTGTTTCACCCGTTCGGAATTCTGAACAGTGTCCTGCACCTTTCCGCTGACTGGCTCCATTCCTCCTGGGCATTTGCAGTGCTCACTTTCAGCTTTCTCTGGAAAAATATGGGATATTATGTGATTTTATGGCTCACAGGCCTTCAGGGTATTCCAAAAAGCCTGTACGAAGCGGCTGCTCTGGACGGAGCCGGCCCTCTGGCCCGGTTTCGGTATGTGACCCTGCCGGGGCTGAAACCCATGGCCTCCGCAGTGCTGATTCTGGCTCTTACCGGAGCTTTCAAATCCTACCGGGAAAGCTATCTTCTGTCCGGAGAATACCCGGACAGAAGCATTTACATGATACAGCACATGTTCCACAACTGGTTCCGGGACATGGCCATGGACAAAATGTCTGCGGCTGCTGTGGTCATCGTATGCATGTTCGCAGTGCTGGTCATTCCGTTCCGCAAAAAAGGAGGTGGAAATTTTGATTCTCTCAATACTTAAACGTCTGGTTCTGTTCCTGCTGTGTATTCTGGCCTGTCTGCCGGTATTTCTGCTGTGGACCGGCTCCATTACCGGCAGACAGGAACTTGCCTTTTACCTGAAAGGAATGTTTGAAGGGCAGGGACAGAGTTTTTTTCCTCTGTTCCCGGCCTTCCCCACCCTGAGAGGTTACCTGGAAGTGCTTCTGGACACGCCGGAATTCTATGTGGTGTTCTGGAATTCCGTCAAACTGACGTTTTGCATTGTAGCAGGTCAGTTATTGTGTTCTGTTCCCGCCGCCTGGGGATTTTCCCGCTGGCATGGAAAGCTGAGCAGCCTGCTGTTTTATCTGTACACCATTTTAATGCTGCTGCCTTTTCAGGTTACCATGGTATCCGCCTATATGGTCATTGACCGTCTTGGCATAATGGACAGCCACAGCGCCGTCATTCTGCCCGCTGTGTTTTCCACTTTCCCGGTGTTTCTGATTTACCAGTACTTTATCGGAATACCGGAAGAAATTTTTGAGGCATTTTCCCTGGACAGCAGCAGCCATCTCCGGATGTTCCTGCACATGGGCCTTCCGCTGGCCATGCCCGGCGTCAAAGCCGCTCTGCTGCTGGGCGTCCTGGAATACTGGAACCTGCTGGAGCAGCCGCTGATTTTCCTGAAAACTCCCTCCCTCTGGCCCTTTTCCCTCTACATTCCCAATATCAGCCAGAACAGTATCCAGTACACCTTTGTATTTTCCTTCCTGGTACTCCTTCCCATGATTCTGATTATCTTTCAGGAACGGGAGGAACTGGAAAAGGGCATTGGCACCATGGTTCCGAAACATCCGGAAAGGAGCTGAACGACATGAAATGGAAACCATTAAACAGAATATTTTTCCGGAACCGGCAGTTTCACGCCATCTCTGTTTTTCTTGTGGGAATGGCAGTGATGACTGTCATATCCAGAGCTGCGGATTCCTTTATGATTCCCCAGGTTCAGATAACCTCCCCGGAAACCATGAAACTGCAATACCCGCTGGAAATCCAGGGACGCGTTGTTCCTGAAAATCAATACGCTGTTTACTGCCCGGAAAATCTCAGAATCGGACAGGTACAGGTACAGAAAAACGACATTGTTGCAAAGGGAGACCTGCTGTTCTCCGCAGACCCCAAAGACCTGCAGGACAATATCCGAAAGACCGAACAGGAAATGGAAAAACTGAAGCTGCAAATCGCAGATCTGAAATCATCCCAAAACAGCCAGACCCGTCAGCATGAACTCGATTTAAACCGGGCACAGGAGGATTACGATGATACTGCAGCAGAATCCGAGGCCGCTGTCACCGCCGCTTATCTTGAACTGGAACAGGCTCAAAATGAGCTGGCCCTGCACGAAAGCCAGAAGCCGGAGGAAACGCTGAATTCGCAGAAATCAGCTCCGAAAGCAGATACCCTGAATTCACAGGAAAACAGCTCGGATTCACAGGAAAACAGCCCGGCAGAAAGCAGTCCGGATTCACAGGAAAACAGCCCGGCAGAAGACAGCCCGGATTCACAGGAAAACAATCCGGCAGAAACGGAAAGTCCCCTGGAGGCCTGGAACAGGAAACGGGAAGAACTGGAGGACATCTGCCGTGAAAAACAGAAATGCTGCGAAGAAGCTGTGGCTGCCCGGAACAAATCTCTGAAAGCAGCCGCCCGTCAGATAGAAGACGCCAGCCTTCCGCTGACGGAAGACCACACTGCCGACCTGCTGCAGGCAGACCTGGAAAACCAGAATCGTACCCTGCAGGAATTAAAGGAACTGAGTCAGGCAGAAGGCAGCGTTTATGCCCAATACGACGGACAGATTCTGGAATGCAGCATTTCCACCGGAAGTATTACTTCCCCGGAGCCGGCGATTATCCTCGGAGATTTCAGCCAGTCCTTCCGGTTTGAAGGCACACTGAATGAAGCTGTTTCAGAGGAAGATATGTCATACCAGAACAGTTCATCCGAAAGCAGCCTCAATGATACCGGAATTCCCCTCCTGGAAGAAAACATGGAGGGCATTCTCCGTATGCAGGATGGCGGCATACCTGAAAAGTCCGTGAAAATCACCGGCGTCTCACAGGAGGAAGGCGGCGCCTGCCGTATTACTGCTGATTTGGATGGTCAGGAAATATCCCGTTCCGGAGAAGCAGTTCTGGATTTGACGGGAGAAAGCAGAATCTGGCCCTGCTGCGTCCCCCTGTCGGCCCTGCACAGCCGGGAATCCGGGGATTTTGTCATAAAAGTCACAGAATCCCCCACCATTTTGGGCCTTTGTTCCACCGCCGAATACGTTCCTGTCACTGTTCTGGAAAAAAACAGCGAGTATGCGGCAGTGGAAGGCCTTTCTCCCACAGACCAGATCATTGTAACCGCCAGCAAAGCCATAAAGGAAGGTGACCGCATACGAATCATCGAAGACTGACCAAAGACAACTTTTTTCCCCATCTTGGTATGTTTCTGTCCGCAGCTCTGTTCCTTTTGAGTTTTCTGCAATTTCACATTCACTTTCGGGAACTGGACAGCCGGGAAGAAGCTGTGATATACCTGTTTGAGCAGGATTCCGTCTCCGGCCGGACGCTGGCAGAAGCATACAGAAGACGGGACACATACCGGAACATCTTTACCGCGGACAAAGAAGGGCTTTTTATCGTGACATCCGGCAGCCGAAAAGTCCCGGCGTCTCACGAAACAGAATTTCCTGTTCCGTACTATAATGAAACAGTTGATATAAACCTGCTGAAATGGATGGTTTATATCATATCGTTTCTGTTTTTTACCGGTATAATGCTGTTCTTTTTTGCAAAATTCAAAAAGTCCCCTCCCTCTGTTCAAAGCCCATGGCTTTATGGAATCTGCCTGCTGTTGTTCCTGGGATTTATAAAAATGGAGTTGTTTGCCGAAGCGGCGGATTTTCCCCGATGGCTGCTGCCCGGTGCATGGTCAGATCTGGAAGGCTGGGGAACCTTATGGGAAACCATGGGCACACAGCTTGAAACCATTTTCCGGTACCGGGAATGCCCCGTTCTGATTAATTATTATCAGAATCTGACCGGATGTTTCCGGCCTCTGACCTTCTGCTTCCTTTCTGTTTTTTCCTACAGCCGGGCATCGGCCTGCTGCAGGGATAACAGGGAATCTTGATTTCCGGTAAATATTTTTATATAATAAAAAAGAATGCGCACTGCGCATTCTCCGCGCGCGAGCGGATTGCCTGGCAATAAATTTCCTCTCCGCGAGCTACGCATCATTGCTGACTTTTCATACTGCCGGAGGAGAGTTGTTATGATTCGATGTTTGGAAATCTGTTCTTTTTTCCTGGAATGGGGCTATGTATTCGTATTTTTCCGGATGATTCACGCATTTTTGCCGCTGCGCAGACGTTTTCCCCTGCGCCTGGCCGCGTTTTTTGTATGCAGCATACTGGCCACCATGGTAATTTATTCCAACGATCTTCCCAATCTTCTGGGAACCTTACTGGGAATGATTGTATATATTTCTATTTTTCATCAGGGACACCGGACAAAGAAAATAACTTCCGTGCTGGTCTTTTATCCCTCCCTGATTGCAGTAAATTATCTTATGCATGATATTGGGAGCAGATGTTTTTTCCTGGTAACCGGAGCTTCTCCGGAATCATCGGGATGGACCAGGGAGCTGTTTTGTCTCAGCACAGCCTTTTATACGTTGTCTCTGCTGCTCAGGCTTTTATTCTGGCTTTTCGCGTGGCAGATTCTGAAAAAATATCTGCAGCAGATTACTTCTGACCTGACCGTAAATATGTGGCTTATGGTTGACGTCCTGATGCTGGCTCCCTTTATTGCAATCTTTATCATTATCTATTTTATGCCGGAAAATCCGCTGATTGTTTACCCAATCTGCGGGGCGTCCATATTTTCCGGTTTTGGCTGTCTGTACCTGAGTTCTTATATCTGTACTTCTGTCCGAACCGCTTACCATGCACAGGAACTGGAGATGAAACAGGCATACTACCGGGAGCGGCTGGATGACGAAGAACGGGTGCAGTCCATCTGCCACGATATGAAAAATCATCTGCTGGTACTGGAACGGTCTGACCCGCCGGCGAATACTTCGCAAATGGTGGAAAAATTACAGCGGGAACTGGAACTATATGAAGACTATGTCCATACGGGCAATGAAATTTTAGATATTATCCTGAAGGAAAAATCCCGGCTTGCCAGAGAAAAGCATCTGGAATTCTCCGTTGCCGCCGATTTGAACGGTATGGACTTTATAGAGCCGCTGGATATCAGCACGATTTTCGGCAACAGCCTGGACAACGCCATTGAGGCAAGCGAAAAGCTCCCTAAAGGGCAGGGAGCCATTCTGATGAAAGCAGGACGGGTACAGAATTTCTTTTTCGTCCTGCTGGAAAACAGTTGTATAAAGAAAGACAGAGCGGCCTCCACTGCGAAACAGGACAGATTTCTCCATGGTTTCGGCATCTCCAATATGCAGAAAGCAACGGAAAAATACGGAGGAGAGCTGATTACCAGATACGAAAACGGCCGGTTTACTCTGAAAATATTAATCCCAATCCCATAATTTCCGTATTTACGGAAGTGTTATCCGAAATTTCCGGCAGTATATTCCGAAATTTCCGGCAGTATATTCCGAAATCTGCAGTCAGAAACTTTCCATAAAGTAAATGCGGGAAGCAAAATCCGGGAAGTGGCGTACTTCTTCGTTATACCCGTTGCCGCTGAAGCCCTGTTTCAGCTTTACGCCGCTGTACATCAGTGTATCTCCATATGCATTACAGTCTTCTGTTTCTCCCTCCAGACGGACGAATTTTGCTGCCAGACTGTGCAGCATAGAATCCTGGCGGATGTGCAGAGGCGCAACCGTATTAACCAGATCTCCAAACTCTCTGATGTCATATTTCAGTTTTCGGTTATAGAAGTGATAGCGCAGTTCCGGCGCCAGCCCGCTGGCCCGATAATACGCAGACTGAGTATTGGGAAACGCCAGTTTCTGCATGAGAAATCCCACCGCTTTCGTCTGATCCTGAGACACGCAGGTCCATTCCATGATATTTCCGGTGTCCTGGCTCAGACAGCTTCCGGTTGACGATTTGCCTGTAAAAGTCCTTCCCCGGTAGAAATTACCTGTTTGAAGTACCTCCCGCCACTCTTTATACAGTGCAATCTGTGCTTTCACCGCGTCCAGTTCTTCCTTTTTCATATCGCAGAAATTACATTCATAGCCGCAGAGCCCAAAACAGGCCACATGAAACCGTGTCTCCAGAGGCGTGCTGCGCAATGTCTGATGATTGGGACAGGCAGAAACATGAGCGCTGATTACAGACATTGGATAACCATAACTGTACCCGGTCTGAATTTCCGCCCGGCAGAGAGCGTCTGTGTCGTCACTGGCCCAAATCTGGGGAAAATAACACAGGATTCCCAAATCAAACCGATTTCCTCCGGCGCTGCAGCCTTCAAACAGAATATGGGGAAACCGTTCTGTGAGAATTTTCATACAGCGATACAGCCCCAGTACATAACGGTGAGCCACTTCTCCCTGTCGTTCTGCCTCCAGACTGCCGGAAAAGTAATCTGTAAACGTCCGGTTCATATCCCATTTCACATAGGAAATCTCTCCGGAAGAAAATGTCCTGCTCATCTCCTCTATGATATAATCCTGTACCTCCCTCCGGGTCAAATCCAGAATCCTCTGATTCCGGCCTTCCGCATGGGGTTTTCCCGGAATCTGCAGCACCCATTCCGGATGTGCCCTGTACAGATTGCTGTCCACACTGACCATTTCCGGCTCTGCCCAGATACCGAATCCAAGCCCCATAGCCCTTATCTTCCTGCTGATACCTTCCAGTCCGCCGGGCAGCTTTTTCTTATTGACCTGCCAGTCTCCCAGAGAACTGGTATCGTCATTCCGGTTTCCAAACCATCCGTCATCCATGACAAACAGCTCAATGCCCGCCTCTTTTCCGGCTTTTGCCAGCCGCAGCAGTTTTCTCTCGTTAATGTCGAAATAAGCGGCTTCCCAGCTGTTCAGCAGCACCGGGCGGATTTTGTGCTTCCACTCGCCCCGTACGATATGTTCCCGCACAAACTGATGCATATTCCGGCTCATTCCGTTATATCCTTCGTGGGAATAAGTCATCACTGCCTCCGGCGCTTCAAATTCCTGTCCCGGTTCCAGCACATAACAAAAGAACCGTGGATTGATACCTGCCACAAACCTTGTTTTCCCATATCCGCTTACTTCCACTGCCTCATAGTGATTCCCGCTGTAAATCAGATTAAATCCATAGCAGTCTCCGAAGTCCTCACCTGTTTCTTCCCGGCTTATCATGACAAAAGGATTGGCCCGGCTGGAAGAAGTTCCGGTACAGGAATCATTTACATACTTTCCTGCTGTCACTCTGGTATCCGTCCGCTTCATTTCTCTGGCCCAGGCCCCATGAAATCCGGTAATAACATAGTCTGCGCCGTCAAAATCAACCTGGACGCTCAAAAGGCGCTTCAGCTTTATCCTGGCTTTACTGTCATTAATCAGCCGGGCGCTGCGGGTAATCACATCACAGTCCGGAAATACATAATAATGCAGTTCCAGCCTTACATCATACTGCCTGTCTTTTAACGTCAGGCACAGATGTTCCACCTGCTCCGGCCTGCCGCAGGAACCGGGCAATGTACAGAATTCTTCTTTTCCCCTGGTAATCTCCCCTTTTTCAAAAAGAAAATCCGACGTGCTGCTGCCGTCCTCATGCACCACTTCCAGAAAAGGTTCCCGAATATCTCCTTTTCCATATGAAGACATTTCCAGACATATATCCTCCAGAGAAAACTCTCCGTGTTCCCTGTCGTATATATTGGTATTGCCCGGCGCAAATACATGTTTTTCAGTCAGGGCAGCCGCTGATTCCCCTTTGGGCAGGGTGATTTTTCTGCCATAATAAAGATGTTCCAGATGTCCTGTTTCCAGTACACGGAAACAATAAGTAGTCCGGCGGGTATGAAGTATAAAAAACGGATGCAGATTCTGTATCATGATAAGCTCCTCCCGGATATCTCTTCCATCTTTTCATCCGTAAGGATATACTTTTTCCGAAACAGCAGCAATGCAAGTAAAAGCCCTGCAATGGGAACTACTGTCATGGTCATGCGCAGCCCCGCCACGGAAGAAGCCGCGGCCGTTTCCGTTTCCAGCGAAGTATCATTACTCAGATTGCAGACTGACAGGCAGACTGATGCTATCAGAGCCGCCACACCGGAAGCCAGTTTCACCACAAAGGTCTGCATGGAGAAAATCACGCTCTCGTCTCTTCTGTGATTTTTCCATTCCCCGTAATCCACCGTGTTGGCCAGAAATACGGTGGTCAGCACCGACAGCATACCATTGGCCGCAAAAATAAAAAATCCCGGAATAAACAGCAAATACACACTGGACATGCTGGTAAAAGACAGAATCAGCAGCACTGCATATCCGGCAACAGCCATGAAAAAACTGATATAAAACACCTGTATGGCGCTGAGCAGCTTCCGAAGCAGGGGGAAAAACAGCATCATGGACAAAATCTGTATGGCTCCTCCAAACGTATTGAACAGGGTGTAACTGCTATTCCAGTCGGGGCCGCCAAAATCATACTTAAAGAAATAAATCACCAGATTGGAGGTAATATAAATGGAGCAGTTTATCAGTACAATGGTAAATACCACGGTCATTGCCTGGTCATTCTGTACCAGTGCGCGGAACATCTGGCCCACGCCCGGAGATTCCACATCCACCGTGGATTTTTCCCGGATATTGATACAGGTAATCAAAATAAATATCACAAACAACACTGCTATGAGCAGCGCAAATCTCTGAAATCCCAGACGTTCATTTCCTTTTCCCAGCAAAGGCACGCACAGCATGGTAATAATCGTAATGATCGCAGAACCCACGCCGGCGCAGGAACGGGCCAGTGTGGAGAGGCCCTCCCGCTCTTTTCCGCTCCGGGTAAAGGCCGGAATCATGGACCAGTAAGGAATGTCCATCATGGTATACGTCACACCCCACACCACATAAGCAGCTGCCGCATAAGCCACAAGACCGCTGCCTTCCAGAGAAGGCGGGGCGGAAAACATCAGGTACAGCACTGCTGCATTCAGCAATGTTCCGGCCAGCAGCCACGGACGGAACTTTCCCCATGGTGTTCTGGTTCTGGCCACAATTACTCCCATAACAGGATCGTTAAATGCATCGAAGATACGGGCTGCCAGCAGAATCATCCCCATGGCAATGGCACTGACTCCCAGAATATCCTGATAATAATACAAAACGTAGCTGGCTGAAAGCATATAAACCATATCTTTTCCCACTGCTCCCAGACCATACGATACTTTTTCTCTGCCTGTTAATTTCATAATTTCCTCCTGTCTTTCTCAGAAATTTTTATTTCAAAGATGAGATTCACTTCTTCCGCCTGCGCAGTCTTTATTTTCAACACCGCTTTTCCCGGAGTCCCGGCAGTTTTCACATAAGTTCCGCCCATGCCTCCCTGCAGGGAAATCACGCGTGGCCCGATAAGTTCTGCATTTCCCTGTACTTCCAGCTGCACCGGCTGGTGAAAGAAGCTCAGAAGATTTCCATTCTCATCCAGCGCCCGGATTCTCACTGCCGCCACATCATAGGTCTGCCCTTCCAGCAGAGTTCTGTGATCCGCTTTTGCTTCCAGATGAACCGAGGTCATGGGCTTCCTGATAACGGTTTTCACCACCTTGCCGTTTTTTACTGCTTCAAAACGGTATTCTGTGGAAGTGCCGCCCCAGTCTCCCACATAACGGTTGTAGAGTTCTACAATCTGATCCGGTTTCATATGGTACCAGGCCAGCAGCTTTGCCGCTGTCAGATAAACGGATTTGGGCAGATGGGTCAGGCCATACCGGGCAACTGCGTTTAATGCGTCTTTCAGTGCTTTGGCCTGAGCCGGACGGAAATGTTCCTGTTCTTCCATCACAGAACCAATAAAATCATCTATCAGAATGGGACCATGCTTCAGATTTTTATAAGGAGAATCTTTCCTGGTATATCTTTTGATAAAACGGTCATTTTTGTACATGCGCACACTGTCTGCGTTGGTAAAAATCCAGATATTTCCCCGGTTGCATCCCGGATGTTCCCCAATGTCCATGGAAGAACTTATGGACAGCACCGGGGTATGCTCCTGCTGGCAGGCATAAATATCCGCCGCAATTTTGGGATTGCGGAACATATCCATAACACCGTGGTAACAGATGCGGTCTCCGCTTCCAAAATCCCTGTGGGTATTGTAATCGAACATACACCAGCCAAAACTGCCTGCAATATCTTTCTGGCCTGCAACTGCATTCAGCACCGCCCCATGCCGGATGGCATGTTCGGTTCTGTGCTCTTCGCAGTCAGAAGATTTCGTGGGATACATATGCCCGTTATATTCAGAAATAAGATAGGCTTTTGACAAATCCGGCGTAACCGCTGATTTCTTTTCACATCCTTCGGTGGTTCCGTCATGGGAAAAATCATTGTAAGTATATACATCTTCCAGCAGACTGCTCTTTTTATGGAACCGCACGCCGCCGGTGGGCCTCCATGGGTCCAGTTTGCGGGCCGCCGCATTGGTTCTCCGGTAAAAACTGTCATTATCCTGAGATTCATTGATGCGGACGCCCCAGAGTACAACAGACGTATGATTCCGGTATTGCCTTACCATATCCCGCACATTTTTCAGCGCCTGGTTCTGCCAGTCTTCATCGCCAATATACTGCCATCCCGGCATCTCGGTAAAAACCAGAAGTCCCAGCTCGTCGCAGCGATTCAGAAAATAATGGGACTGGGGATAGTGAGAAGTACGCACCGCATTCAGTCCCAGTTCCCATTTCAGAATATCCGCATCCATTTCCTGCATGGACCGGGGCATGGCATAGCCCACATAGGGATAACTCTGATGACGGTTCAGCCCCCGCAGTTTCTGTTTTCTGTCGTTCAGATAAAATCCGTCTGCCCGGAACTCTGCTTTCCGGAATCCGTATGTAACCACATATTCGTCAAGAATTTCTCCGTCTTTTACCAGTTCTGTCCGGATTTCATAAAGAACAGGATGGTTAATATCCCAGAGTTCCACCCCTTCTACCGGAAATTCCGTGTGCCATTTCTTTCCTCTTACTTCCTGTTCCAGAATCCTCCGGTATTCTCCCTCAGCTTTCGCATATACAGAACGCTTTTTTTCCGTATCTATCTTCGGATTTCCGGGTTTTCTCCGGATAAACTGGCGGATACGGCATCCTTCCGCCTCCTGACGGAAAGCCAGCTCCGTTATGGCCCGTACTTCAGGCTGCGCCCCGGTTTCCACCTGACTGTGTACAAATACGTCTTTCAGATAATTCTGATTTTTAATATCCAGATACACTTCCCGGTAAATCCCTCCGTAAGTCATATAATCCACCACATAGCCAAAGGGCGGAATATTCAATGTTTCCCGGCTGTCCACTTTGACTGCCAGTACATTTTCTGCTCCGTAATTCAGACTTTTACTTACATCCAGGGTAAATGCTGTGTAACCGCAGCGGTGTTCCCCCACTTTTTTTCCGTTCAGAAATACTTCGCTCTCATGGGCAGCCCCTTCCAGTGTCAGCAGCACCCTCTTTCCTTTCCAGCTTTCCGGAACAGAAAGTACCCTGCGGTAACCGCTTACCATCTGATAAATTTCCTCGTCAAAATAGTGAAAAGGCACTTCCCGGCAGGTATGAGGCAAACGCACGATTTCCAGTGCACTGTCATCAAATCCTGCCTCCGTGAGTTTTTCACTGAAATGTTCTGTAAATCTCCAGCCATCATTCATATAAATCCGTTCTGCCATAACTTCTCCTTTCCATCCTCCCGAAACCAGACAATTGCCTGCTCTCGAAACGGCTGTTATCTCCGGCACATGCCATCACAAAATATCCGTAAATCTATTTCTGTGAATCCCGAGTCAGTTGTATGCCATCTACCAGAATATTCACTACCTCGTCCAACGCTTCCTGATAGGAAATCCGGTTCCGTATCAGCACATCCCGCTGGAAAAACTGTTCCAGTGATGCTTCCAGCATCATTTTCAGAATGGGAATCCGAACGGGGCGGATGACCCCTTCCGCCATTCCCTGCTCCAGCAAAGCAATGGTGGTTTCCCAGCCTGTTTCCAGATGCTCCTCTACCTTTTCATAAATCCTGGGATACTTCTCCTTCAGCATATATAACTGGCGGAAATCCACATCTTTGTATCCCTCCGGCAGAACTCCCAGAATCTTTCTTATTTTTTCCAGAGTATTTCCGGATTCATCTTCCACCACATTCTGTTCTGCCTCTTTAATAGTGGCAAACAGATAATCTACCATGGCCAGAAACAGCGCTTCTTTATCACGGAATACCATGTAAATGGTTTTCTTACTGGTTCCCAGATGCCCGGCCAGGTCATCCATGGTGAATTTCAGCCCTTTCTGATTAAATACCTCCAGCGTTCCTTCCAGAATTTTTTTCTGTAATTCCATTCCTGTTCCTCCCGCCTGCACACTTCTGTTTTCTGAATCCTTTATTTATATAAGGATTCCGGTGCTTTGAGCATCCTGGTCCCATAAAACAAAAGCGGAAACTATTTTTCTTATTTTAGTTTCCACCATTGTAACATCCTGCTGTAAAAATCGCAAGAAACTAATTTAACAAAAAAAGTTTCCATTTTTTATAAAAAAGTAACAAAATTCCTTTCCTGACATCTTCCATTCGCACGAAACGCATAATTATTTTCTCTTACAGGAAATATTTTACACATTAACGTAGCGCAGTATTTCCTGAAAAAAAAAGAACCCTGCCGCGCAGGATTCTTTTTCAAAATATATTAATCTACGACTTCTTTCATCTTTTCCGCCATACGGTTTACCACCTCATCAATCATCTCCGTCTGAGCCGCTATTTCCTGGCTGCTGGCCGCAAGAGCAGAAGTCCCTTCATTGATGCTTTCAATATTCTGTACAAACTGGACCGTTTCATCATCCAGTTTCTGTATGGCAGGAATCAGGATGGTACTCTGCTCCTTACCGGTGGCAACGGCTGTTTTGGTCTGCTCCGACAAATCCCGGACACGGTTTGCTATTACTGCAAAGCCCTTTCCGGCTTCTCCGCTTCTTGCGGCTTCAATTCCCGCATTCAACGCCAGCATACCGGTCTGGTTGGAGATTTTTATAATGGATTCATTCATGGTATCGTATCCCTGCACCGCATCTACCACCTGCTGCATGGAGCCACGCAGCATTTCCGTAAAGGAAGACATGCCGCCCACTGCCTGGGCAATTCTGGTGGCATCCTCAGCAGAACACTGGTTGCCCTCTGCCAGTTCTCCCATGGCTGTCTTAATCTGCTGAAAATCATCCATAATTTCCTGATACAGAATCTGTTTTCTCTTCTGTGATTCTTTTAACTGCTCCGTAACCTCACGCATCCGCTCCTGTTCTTCCTGCAATGCGCTTTTCTCATAATGCATACAGTTTTCTCTCCGGTTCAGGCCCATGGCAACGGCTTCCGCCATCTGGCGGCAGCTCTCATATCCGCAGGCGCCGCAGTCAATCTCACGTTTTTCCCTGGTATCTTTTTTCATGTCTTCAAAGCCTGCTTCTATCTGATGTTCGCTTACGGAAACTCCCGTATTTTTATTCTCATATTTACAGATGAAATCTTCCAGTTTCAGTCCTGCAAACTGAGCATTAAAATTCTCAAGCCGCTTTTCGTATGTAATCCATTTTCCCCAGGGGCTGTTCTTATCTTTCTTCCTGTCCTGTCTGGCGGATTTTGCCTTATTTCTCTGGTTGTTAATCTCAAACAGCACGTCGTCATTTTCCACAGTCCCCGGCTCCACGCCTGTCCCGTGGAGACATCCGCTGGTACAGTTCAGAGCATCCACCATGAAGGGAAGCTGTTTCCCGCTCTTTACGCGTTTCGCGTATTCTTTCAGAAAATGATAAGCATGTTTTTCCCCTTCAATCTGACGTACCATCACATCTTTTCCCAGAAAATGTTCCACATTTTCCTTTAATCCTCCCGGCTGGGGATATACGCTCCCAAGGCCGTATTCCAGTTCATCCACAGCCTCACAGGAAGACAGATTCACGCCTTTTAACGCTTTCATCAGATGATGGAACGTCACATTATAAGACACATACGGGCGGTTATCCGGGCGCATAATCTCTGATTTCTTCGCAATACAGGGCCCGATAAAAGCCAGTTTGTCCGATATATTCATATACTTTTTCGCATAAATCGCCGCGCACATCATGGGGCTGTGCACCGGAACTATTTTGGGAACCAAATCCGGCACATACTTCTCAATATAATCCACAATGGCAGGACATGGCTGAGAAATCCCTCCGTTAAAATTATATTTTGTAATATAATTCAGATACCCCCAAGTGGTAATATCCGCTCCAAAACTCACGCTGATAATATGCCTGGCCCCCAGGTTTTTCAGGTACCCCAGAACCTTCCCGTACTGTCCGGGATAATTTGCAATAAATGCAGGCGCCACCAGAAGGCTGATGAGCTCTCCGTTCTTCAAATCTTCCAGAAACTGCTCCGTATCATCACGAAAATCCCTTGCATGATGATGACATGCGTCAATACATGCGCCACACTGGATACATGCATCCCCGTTTACATAAATCAGGTCTTTTCCATCTTTGGTCAGGGAATAATTTGCCTCAAAAACCGGACATGCCGAAATACAGTGATTACACCCAACACATTCTTCATTGGTATAAACCAGTCCTGAATTTAACTTACCCATTTCCATGATACAAATCCTCCATCCCGCTCCTCATTTTATTTTTATACATCTCCCGTCCTCTGTATAAATCTTAGTTAGATTTTAGCTTTTTTCTGCGCATTTTGCAACCATATTTCCACATTTTTCATTACTTTTCTCCCTTATTCTGACCATCCTTTTCCATCCTTTTCCATATGGAATTCCAACGTCAGGAACAGGCTGTTTCTGCAATGCACAGATTCCAGGAAGCAACTTCCCTCATTTCTTCCAGAATCACATCCGGCATTTCTTCCAGAATCACATCCGGCATTTCTTCCCCCACCATGCAGTCCAGATAAGTTGCAGGCCCTTTTCCACAATGACCGCGGGCGGCCGCCCCGGTTTTCATGTTCATTTTGCAGACATGCTTCGGAAACTTTTTCCCGGCCGTTTCATATTTTAAAGAAAAAGGGTTTCTGCATATATGGAAATTTATATTGTACGTCCCGGTGACACAGTGGATACCATTGCATCCTCCCACGGAATTTCCGCCCAGTCTGTTATTTACAATAATCAGCTTCCGTACCCCTACCCGCTGGCTGTAGGGCAGGCTCTGCTTCTGTCTACGGAAAACCAGCCGGATTCAGAATCTGCCGGAACTTATGAAGTAATCACCGGAGGATATGCCTATCCCTTTATCAGCAGATGGGTACTGGAACAGACTCTTCCTTATCTTTCCAGCCTGTTTATTTTCTCTTATGGATTTACCACAGAGGGAGAACTGATACCTCCTGCTCTGGATGACTCATTCATGATTTCTGCCGCAAAATCTTCCGGCACCGCTCCCATTCTGACTCTGACCCCTTTCGGTCCTTCGGGACAGTTCAGCAACTACCTGATTTCCCAGGTGGTAAATAATGAAACTGCTAAACAGAATCTGATTGCAAATCTGCTTTCTCAGATAACAGAACGGGGCTTTGAAGGCGTGGACATTGACTTTGAATACATCCTGCCGGAAGATAAAATTCCTTTTGTGAATTTTGTCCGGGATATACGGACAGCCGTAAATGAGCTGGGTTACCCTGTTTCCGTGGCGCTGGCTCCCAAAACCTCTGACAGCCAGACCGGTCTGCTGTACGAAGGCAAGGATTACGGACTGCTCGGAGAAGCTGCTGATTCCGTTCTTCTGATGACATATGAGTGGGGATACACATATGGCCCTCCCATGGCAGTGGCTCCCCTCAATAAAGTCCGCCAGGTCGTGGAATACGCTCTGACAAAAATACCGGCCTCCAAAATCAGCCTTGGTATTCCCAATTACGGCTATGACTGGACCCTGCCTTTCCGGCAGGGTACCTCAAAAGCCACTACCATCGGCAATGTTCAGGCCGTCCAGATTGCCATTGCCCACAATGCTGTTATTCAGTTTGATGAAACTGCGCAGTCCCCTTATTTTCGTTACGTCTCAGAGGGGAGCACCCATGAAGTATGGTTTGAAGATGTCCGAAGCCTTTCCGCCAAATTCGGCCTCGTCAGTGAATACCGTCTTCGCGGTATGGGCTACTGGCAGATTATGCAGCTCTTTCGGGCGAACTGGCTGCTGCTGGCAGATACCTTTACCATCACTTAGATTCGGATGCTTCATATTCATAGTCAATGCAGGCTCTGCTTTCCCGCATCTGACTGATAAATGCTCCAAACTTTATATGCTCCGGATGGTTCTGATATGCATTCAGCCCTTCCATATCCTGAAAGTCACAAATCAGAGCCAGCTCATAATTGGTTCCATCTGCTGCCGGAGCATTACATACTGCTTTCATTTTTACCACAGAGGGCACCAGATCTCTCAGCCGCTCCGCCCTGGCTCTGGCTTCCGCAGCATTTTCCATGGCAGTTTTCCCGTTAAATTCTTCTTTCAGTTTAAACATTACAATATGCTTTACCATATGCTTTTCCTCCTTATAAAATCGTAACAGTTCTGTCCCCTCATTCTTGAACCCTTTGCACAAGTACCCTCGCTTCGCCGGGACAGACCCTGCGTATAATGGTTTTTCTTATAGAAAATACTTTCACACGTTAGCGTGACTCAGTATTTTCTGTAAAATAAAAAGCAGATAACGGGAATCGAACCCGCCTTTCCAGCTTGGGAAGCTGGCGTTCTACCAATGAACCATATCTGCAATAAAATCTGTCTGTTAAATTTTCAAAATTCTATTCATCCAATGCCGGCGACCGGAATCGAACCGGTACGATGTTGCCACCACAGGATTTTAAGTCCTGCGCGTCTGCCAGTTCCGCCACGCCGGCACAAATGGGACCTACAGGGCTCGAACCTGTGACCCTCTGCTTGTAAGGCAGATGCTCTCCCAGCTGAGCTAAGATCCCATTTAATCTCTTACCGAACGTCTGTATCCGGTAATCATATTTTATTGAGCATTACACACAATAAAGATACAATATAAAACTGTATCGACGACCCAGAAGGGACTCGAACCCTCGACCTCCGCCGTGACAGGGCGGCGCTCTAACCAACTGAGCCACTGGGCCATAATCTCATAGCTAATAAAAGTGGACCTTCGGGGACTCGAACCCAGGACCGACCGGTTATGAGCCGGTTGCTCTAACCAACTGAGCTAAAGGTCCAAGTTGATTGAATCAACACAAGCCGATGATCGGACTCGAACCGATAACCTGCTGATTACAAATCAGCTACTCTGCCAATTGAGCCACATCGGCATATTATGTTCACCAAATACCGATACTCAACAAAATCTCTCTCTCAAATGCCCGGCATTCAATAAAATATTAACTATGAAATGACTCCTACGGGAATCGAACCCGTGTTACCGCCGTGAAAGGGCGATGTCTTAACCGCTTGACCAAGGAGCCAGTTGTCTTATCCTGTCGTTATCTCAGCGACGGATTAATATTATCACAGTTCGTTCCAAAATGCAAGTACTTTTTTTATAACATTTCATTTAATATGTAACAGTTCAGCCTGTATTCTGAGCTCATTCATGCCAGCATGATTCGCACAGAATACAGGCTGAACTGTTACTTTAATGTATTGCATTTACCGGACATGACTTCCTGCATACACCGCAGCGGATACATTCCGGATGATTCGGGCTCTCCACCGGATTCACCTGCATTTTGCAGACTTTCGCACAGACGCCGCATTCGGTGCAGATTTCTTTTTCCACCCGGTACCGTAATACCGCAATGGGATTGAAAACAGAATAAACAGCCCCCAATGGACATATATATTTGCAGAAAGGCCTGTAAATCATCATGGAAAATATAACCATAACAATCAGAATAACGTTCTTCCAGGCATACAGCCATCCAACAGCGCTCTGCATGGATTTATTTAACAGAACCAATGGAAAACCGCCTTCCAATGTGCCTGCCGGACAGATTAATTTACAGAAACAGGGTGCTCCCTGACCCAGCACATCTACCAGAACCATGGGCAGAAATATGACAAATACCAGTAAAATAACGTATTTCAGTTTTCGGAGCAGCTTATCTCCCCTGAATGTTTCTATTTTTTTCAGGAAAGGAATTTTATGCAGCAAATCCTGAATCAGGCCAAAGGGACACAAAAAGCCGCAGACAAATCTGCCCGTCAGTGCTCCCACAAACATCAGAAATCCTGCCACATAAAATGCAAATTTAAAATTCCAGTTTCCGATTACCGCCTGCATTGCTCCAATGGGACAGGCGCCCACAGCCCCCGGACAGGAATAACAGTTTAATCCGGGAACACACAGATTTTTCAGCTTTCCCCTGTATATTTTTCCCTGAACAAAACCTGCCAGATAGCTGTTGGTAAGCAGCGCCCAGAGAGCCTGTATTCCGTGACGTTTCCATTCATTTGCATTTTTTCTTTTATCCAATTCCAATACACTCCATACAGATATTGATTGCTTTTTCCAGAACCACGGACACTTCTCCCCGGTAAACTCCAAATCCCATCATAAAAATTCCCGCCGCTGCCATACAGATACCTGTCCGGGAAGCCCTGTGGCAATTTACTTTGCCGCCTGAATCTGATTCCTTCCCTGCAGGCCGGAGACGGCTCATTCTGCCGCTCCTTCCCGTTCTGTCTCTACAATGGTTTTCCAGTCTTCCAGAGAGCGGCTGCCAGAATAAGTCTCCCCTGTAATATTCCCTTCTTTATCTACAAAAAAAGTCTCAGGAACCGCCGCAATTCCGGAAAGCCTGCCATTTAGATACCCTTCATCCGGAATCAGAAAGGGATAGGCCGCACCTGTCATTTCAGCCAGCAGTTTTGCTTTTTCCACAACTTCTTCATCTGTTTTACCGGAACTGTCAATGGCATCCAGAACAATTCCCACCACATTAATCCCCTGATCTTTCACCTCATTGCTCAGCTTTTCCAAATCGGGAATTTCTCTGACACACGGCGAGCACCAGGTAGTAAATACATTTACCATGGTAAGGTCATAATCTGCAAACATTTCCTGAGTGTATGTGTTACCTTCTATATCTTTTATGGAAAATTCTCCCAGGTCTTCTTCCGCAAAAGCTGATGCACCTTCTTCCAAATTCTCCACTTCTCTTCCGGCCTCATCTGCGGCAGGCCAATCCGAAGATTTGTTTTTCCCCTGAGAGCCACAACCATTCAGCAACATCAGGCAGCAAAGGCCGGACAATAACAAGGTACCTGTTTTCACTGTACTTTTCTTCATTTGATTATACCTCCTCAAAACAGATTATACCATACATCAGACTCAAAGCAAAATCTCATATTTATAATCTTTTATAACCACATCCGTCCCTTGTAACTTTTTCCGCCCCCTGTCTTCTGGCATAATCAATCATTCCCTGCGCGATTTCCGTTGTATATCCCTGACGCCAGTAATTTTTATGCACATAGTAAGCAATATCATAAATCTTCTTATCCGCACTTATCATAAAACTGCAGGTTCCAACCGACTGCATGGAATCTTTTAATACCGGAATCAAATAGCAGCATTTGTCATCATCGCCAGGCGCTTTTCATCATACCACCTCCTGATTTAAACTACACAAAATCCTGTAAACATTGCTGCCTACAGGATTCCTTTTCACTCCCCGAGTTGGGCTCGAACCAACAACCCCGCGGTTAACAGCCGCGTGCTCTACCATTGATACGGTTACATACCGTAAAATCTCTTTGATAGAGTGTTATGTCCAAATTACAATCGAGGCTATACTTTTCACTCTGTTCGGCTACCATCTGACTGGTGACCTAACGAATAATATATTAACACAACTTCTCTCATTTGGCAAGAGGGAATTTTATGTTTTTGAAAATTTTTTGCTCTTTTATAACGCAGTACATAAGTATCCGTAATGAAACATAATCCGTCTCTTTCAATGATAGGGTACATCAGCCGGCCACCTCCTTATCAGATGGCCGCCGTAACCAAAACGCTGCCGTCGCCCCACTCGGAGCAGAACTGCTGGTATGACATGTTGAGTTCCACAGAGATCTTGTAATCCCTCCCAACCTCAATACGCTTGAACAAGTGGCAGGCTATCATTTTCTTCTGCTCCAGTGTGGCAGTGTCAAATTCCTCCGCCCAGGACTTGAACTGGTTATAGGTCGGGGTGATCAGGTCAATCCCCTGTTTCTTCCTGGCTTCTTCCTCCCGAAGCTCCGTGAGCTTTGCCTCCGCCTCGGTGACCCGTGACTTGATGGTCTGGATCGCCTGGGACAGATCCTCCGGGGAATAAATACTGTCGCCTGTCAGCGTCTTTGCGATTTCAAGCTGCAGCTTCGTGAGCTGCTCCTTATTCTTGTTAATCTCCAAATCCAGCTTCTTCTGCGTGGCCCTGTTCCCGGCCATCTGCCGCTTGAACATTGCCTGCAGCTTTTCTTCCTCCGGCGCCCCATCCATGCAGCTAAAGATTTTTCGGATGATCTGCCGGATGGTCTCGTCCACCCTGTCCGCCTGGTAGGTCGTCTGCCCGTCACACTTGCAGAGCTTGCGGCTCTTGTGGTAACAGGAATACTTGATCTGGTCCACGGAATACTCCGTGCCGTCAGCCCTCGTATAACTGTCGCGGTACCGGATGGTTGTCAGCCTCCCGCCGCAGTGGGCGCAGAACACATTCCCGGAAAGCATTGCCTGTCCTTTGGTCTGTAAAGCAATATGCCGCTTTTCCTCGTTCTTATTCTGTCTCTGCTCCAGAATGTAAAGAATCTGGTCGTATGTATCATCACTGCGGAGCCGCAGCGCCTCCAACTGCGGGGAAGTTGAGCCGTCCTCCAGCCTCCCGCAATAGAAGGAATCCCGAAGGATACGGATTACTTTAATGCTTGTGAACTTTCCCCCGCCGCTGGGCTTGTACCCCTTTTTATTAAGGAAGTCCGCCATCCTGTAAGAGCCGTACCCCTTATGGATCGTCATTTCGTCGATCATGTGGAGCACTTCGCTGTCCGCCGGGTCAATCTCATACTTCTTAACCTTTGCACCCTTCCGGTTCACAAGGCCGCTGTCCACCAGACGGTACCCGAACTTGACCGGGCCGCCGGTATATAACCCGTCAAGGGTCATCTGCTGCATCTTGCTCTTGATCCGGATGGAAGTCTTTTCACTCTCGCCGGACGCCTGCCAGAACCGGAGATAATTCATCAGCTTGTCCACATGGTTGTTGAAGCACTGCTGCCCCTCCTGGGTACTCCATACCTCAACGCCGTGCTTGGCGAACCATTCCACCACGAAAGGCGTCTCGTCGTCAATCCTCCCAATCCTGTCAAACATAAATACCAGAAGAATGTCAAACTCGTTATTCAAGGCCGCCTCTTTCAGCTCCTGAATGGCGTCCCTGTCATCCGCCGATACCTTATAGCCAGAAATCCCTTTTTCGGAAAACTCTTTCAGGATCGTCCAGTCCTGCTGGCTGCTGGCAAAATCACGGCACGCTGTTTTCTGCATGGGGATGTCGTTCTCATTCTTATCGTTCTTGTCTACCTGCTTTTTGGTCGATACTCTATAAAGACAATAAACCCGTTTCATTACGCTACCTCCGTACATTCTTTTTGTACGGAATCACGCTGCTATTCCTTATTCGCTTGTCAATGTGCAGCCGGTGCAATACCGCTCCCGGTACTTATATTATACCGTGAAATGCCCCTGACGGCAACGCGTCTTTTGAGGAAAAGCACCGCAATCCTCCTGTTTTCATAGTGCCTGGCCGCATGGGATGAACTCTTTCTGGAAGCGTTCCTCATATGCCTCCGTGAGTATGTCCCTGACCTTATTTTTCACATCCGTACCCTCGCTCCCGCTGAACATGATCGTGACCGCCGAGCTGTTGATATGTAACCGCATGACAGGATTCCTGTCTGTCCTCATATTCTCCAAAGAAAAACCTCCTTCCCGTTCCCAATGTCTTTATCAAGGCCACATGAATAAGTCGGGCCTGCGCTCTTATAGTCACAGACCCGGCCCATTGTATCTGATCTCGATTCTGTCCGCCGTATTTGCCACGCTCCCCGGCAGGTCCCATACACATTTATATAGGAAGGGATTGCTACAGGCTGCGGCCGGCTTCACCGCATCATAGCCCCGCCTGTGCCGCCGCTTTGCCAGAGCAAGCAAACACCGCAGGGACTCCCCTTCCAGTCTGTGAGGGGTCGTGAGAAAGTACCATTATGATCTGCGTCGTCATCGCGTCCGGCCTGCCACAGCCGGATCGGTGGAAACGTGGACCGCTCGGACAGCCTTTATTCATCACCTCCCCAGGCTGTCTGTCTTTGCGCCGCCCCATCCTCCGCTCGGAACACAGAATGAAGTACCCATAGCAATGTGTATGAAATTGTCAAGGTGCCGCAAAGGGCAGAGCAGATATTAGTCACTCCTTGGGGTGGTTCAGAGCCTGTGCCCTGCTGCCTCACCCCCGGCTTGTCCTGCCAGAAATGCCCTTCTTACTATTCCGTACATTTTCAGGGCAATTTCGCCGTCTGAATTAAAAAATTTCTTCTAAAACTTTTTGAAGATTGCTCAAACCGTGTTCAATGGATTTCCTCACATTGCTCTCATTGATTCCCTCCGCCCTGGCAATGGCGCTCTTGCTCATGCCGAGAAAATAATGCGCATAAATCCGGTTTCGCTGTTTTTCCGGCAGAGAGGCAAGGGCTTTATAAAGCTGTTCCCTGTCATAAAGCTGCTCTACAAGATCACAGGGATTTTTCTGGTCCAAAGCTGCCATATCCCTTTCAATGCCTCCAGCATAATCCAAAGAATAAAAAGCCTTGTAACGGTATGTACGGATTCTGTATGCTTCTTCCAGAAGCTCATACTCCCGGAGCAGCAATGCAATTTCCTCCGGCACCTCAACAACAGTGTCCTTTGTATAAAACGGGTAATAATCCCGCAGATTGATTTTCTTCATGGGTAATCCTCCAATTTCGATTTTTAGTTGACTGGCAAAATCGAAATCAGAAGGCGGGGAACGGCAACGGAACACTGATATTTTCCGTCGTCCCACATACAGATACGGATGTGAGATATCCGTGAAAGAAGGAGGATAAAGCCGAACTCTATCTGATTCTGTCGAAATGAAAAGCGCCGCAATCCCAAACTCACGGATTGCGGCGCATAGGGCCTTAAATATACAGTTGTTCCTTCGTAGCTGTCTGCCTTTCGGAAACATCCCCGATTCCCTCCTTATATAAGGAAGAACAGAAGACTATCCAGGCAGCCAGCCTCCCTTTTGGAAGCATTATAACGGGGAGATGTACAGTACCCGTCATGGAACACTCATTTTTTAACCAAGAAAAACTCCGGCAGACCCAGCCGCCAGAGTTTCTATTCATTAAACTTATAACCCACACTGTGGACGCTCTTGATATAATTCGGCACCCCCGGCACAGACATCAGTTTTTTACGGATATTGCTGATATGGTTGATTATCGTCCTCCGGGCATAAATATCATAATCCTCATGCCATACCAAATCCATGATCATCTCATAGGTAAACACGCGCCTGGGATTCATGATGAGAAGGGCCAGTATATCAAATTCTTTTGTGATCAGCTCCACCTCTTGCCCGCATACTTCTACCGAGCGGTACTCCAGGCAGAAATGAACCTTTCCAATATCAATGATTGTCAGCAGATTACTGTCAATCCACTCCCTGCTCGCCAAACTGTTCTCCATGTGTCCACCTCCCTTATAAAATGAATAATGGCCCAAGCATATCCTCCACAGCATTCTGCCGCCTGTACCGGCTAATCAACAATGCCCCTGATCTTGTCCAAAGAGGCTATGTCGTTTTCTTCCAGATACCCCCGGATGCCCTCTATGATCTCCACCGTGGCATAAGGGTTATGGAAGTTCGCCGTCCCCACCGCGACTGCGGCAGCCCCCGCCATGATGAACTCCAGGGCATCCTCAAAGGTGGCAATGCCGCCCATGCCGATCACTGGCACGTCAACGGTCTTACACACCTCATAGACCATCCGTAACGCCACCGGCATAATGCCTGGGCCGGAATAACCCCCTGTCTTACTGGCGAGCACCGCCCTGCGCCTGTGGATGTCTATCTTCATCCCCCGCAGCGTGTTGATCAGGGAAAGCGCGTCCGCACCACCCGATACCGCTGCCCTGGCAATCTCCGTTATGTCCGTGACCTCCGGCGACAGTTTCACGGTCAGCGGCTGCCCGGTATAATGGCGTACCGCCTGCACTACCCGCTCTACCATCCGTGGGGCCGTCCCGAAAGCCAGCCCTCCTTCCTCCACATTCGGACAGGAGATGTTCAGCTCCAGCATGTCCACATCACAGTCCGCCAGCCTCTCCGCAACCGCGCAATACTGCGCCAGCGTATGCCCGCAGATATTCACGATGATTTTTGTGTCATGCTGCCGGAGGAACGGCAGGTCATGCTCAATGAAATGCTCCACTCCCGGATTCTGCAGCCCGATGGAATTTAACATGCCGCTCTGCGTTTCCGCAATCCTGGGGATCGGATTCCCTTTCCACGGCTCACAGGAAACCCCTTTGACCGTGACGGCTCCCAGGCAGTTCAGGTCAATCAGCTCCCCGTACTCACGGCCGGAGCCGAATGTGCCCGATGCCGTAATGACCGGGTTCTTCAGCGCCACCCCTGCAACCACCGTCTCCATCCTGTCATCCATTCCACACCACCTCCCTGCCGGAAAAGACCGGGCCGTCCCTGCAAACCCGCAGGTACTGCCAGTCCTTCTCCCCCGGCTTCTGTATCTTCACTGCACATCCAAGACACGCACCTATGCCGCAGGCCATCCGTTCCTCCATGGATACCTGGGCCGGGATGCCCTGCCTTTCTGCCCATTCCGCCACAGCCTGCAGCATCTGCCGGGGACCACAGGCATATACCCTGTCCGCAAAAGGCGCGATGGCCTCCACAAGCTCCAGCACCGTCCCGCGAAAGCCGCCATTCCCGGTCTGGCTCGCCACATGGACCTTCCGGCCATGTCCCCGGAAATCCCCGTCCATGAACGGGGCATCCGCATAGCCCAGGAAAACCTCCGCCTCTCCCGGAATCCTTTTGGAAAGCTCCAGAAGGGGAGGAATCCCCAGGCCGCCGCCGATGATGACGCTCCGCTCCCCTGCCTCCGGCAACGTGAACCCGTTCCCCAGAGGCCCCATGAGCTGTACCATATCATTATCCCGCAGCCGGGAGAACTGCTCCGTGCCCTTCCCCACCACCCGGTACACTACTTCCACACTTTCCCCATGGATGGCCGCCAGGCTGATCGGGCGTGCCAGCAGGTTTCTCTCATCCGGCGGGTACATCTGGATGAACTGCCCCGGTCTGGCACTATGGGCGATTTCAGGCGCTTCCAGTTCCATTTTCCATATTCCGGTCATGAGCTCCTTCTGGTTCCTTATAGCAGCCTTGCAATAGGTATTCATCCGACCCCTCCTTTCTCCGGCAGGCGCATTGCCTCTATCATTTCATAAGCGATGCTGATGTCCGTCAGCTCCTTCGGCAGACTGGAACGTGGGTGCATGCCGCCGCTGACAGTTCCCCGGTGTCGATGTGCAGCTGGTTCGAACCGTCCAGCTCCGCCGTATAGCCTGCGATCACGGAACCGGAAAAGCCCCAGGGCTGGCTCCCAAAATATTTAAGGCCCCTGATGCGGATGCCCGTTTCCTCATAGACTTCCCTCTCTGCCGCTTCCTCCAGCGTCTCCCCTGCCTCCACAAAGCCTGACACCAGAACCCATTGCGGGAGGGGACGGTCCCCGTACTTCGTCATCAGAAGCCTGTCCCCGTCCGTGACCGCCACCATGACCACCGGGGCGATGGCCGGATAAACGGTGTCCCCGCAGTCCGGGCAGCTAAGTGACCGCCGCCCCCTGTCCTGCGCCCTCACACTTCCGCACCTTCCGCAGTAGACATTCCTCTCATACCATCCAGCCAGGTGCAGGGCAGTGGCCCCGGCAAAATACGCCCAGCTCGGCAGGATGCCGTCAAGCTCCCGGAGCGGAAGATACTTCCTGCCCTCCCTTTCGGGCAGGACGTCTCCCTGCTGCCGCAGCAGATAGACAGTCACCCCGTCCACGCAGAACAGGAAAACCGCCAGCCTCCGCACTTCTGCAAAAGGCATACCCAGGTCATGGAATACCGGAATCCTCCTGCTGCCGTCCTCCGATACCCGCAGCAGCACCTCTCCGCCACGGAAGGAGAAAAAGCAATCCTCCGGCTCCGGTTCCCTGTCACGGAATGCATGGTCCAGGCGGTAGGGGAAAATGTCCTGTATCATTGCCCCATCCCTCCTTTACAGATGCCGCAGGTTCTCGCGGTATCTCCTGAGTTCCGTTTCATCCACGGAGCCGATGACCTCATCCAGCCACTTGATCATCCTGTTCCTGTCCTTCGGCAGATGCCCTTCCACGTTGACGCAGTTGGACGCGCCCATGGTGGCAAAATAGGTATCAATAGCGAGCCCTTCTATCAGCATCCGCAGCTCATACAGCTTTTCAATCTCCGTTTCCTCCGCCCAGTTCCCGGCCTGAATTTCCTGGTACAGCTCCGAGGATGGGTAGATGGTCAGCATTGAGGAAACAATGATCTTCGGGTGGAGCTGGTTGAACACCGCCGCCGTGTTCTTCACCCCTTCCTCCATGTGCCCGGAACCATAGATGCCGGCAAGGTAAAAGAAATTGTACTCCATGCCCACTTCGTCCAGGCGCTGGCACTCCGTAAGGATTTCCTTTACCCCGAAGCCCTTGTGCATGAAGGACAGGGATTCCTCGTCCCCGGCCTCCACGCCAATGGTGAGGCTGTTGTACCCCATTTCCCGCAGTTCCCTCAACTGCTCCGTGGTCTTCGGCGTGATGTCCGTGATGCGGGCAAAACAACCGATGGACTGCACTTTGGGGTAGTATTTCTTTACCAGCCCTGCCAGCGTTTTCAGTTTGTCGAAGCTCAATACAAAGGGATTGGCCCCGGTAAAGAACACCCTCTTTGCGTTCCGGTAATAGCGGCTCATTTCCTTCAGATCCGCCTCCACCTCTGACAGGGGGGACATCCTGAACTTGAACGGCACGTCCTCATAGAGCGTGCAGAATTTACATTTGTGGTGGGTGCAGCCTGCCGTCACCTGGATCAGTGCGCTGCACGCCTCATAGGGCGGCCTCCATATCGTTCCTGTGTAATGCATAAGTCATCTCTCCTTCCGTTCATTCACTCATTTTCGCCAGCGCCCCACGGAGCGCTGCTGCCTTATCCGTCCATTCCCAGGGAAGCTGCAGGTCCTTGCGCCCGAAGTGCCCGTATGCCGCCGTGGAACGGTAAATCGGCTTCTGCAGCCCCAGCCCCCTTATGATGGAGGATGGGCGCAGGTCAAAGTGTTCCTCCACCAGCTCCAGTATCCTGTCATCGGGAACCGCCCCTGTGCCAAAGGTGTCCACCGATACGGAGATTGGCTTCGCCACGCCGATAGCGTAAGCTATCTGTATCTCACAGCGGCGGGCCAGCCCTGCCGCCACAAGGTTCTTTGCCACATACCTGGCGGCATAGGAAGCGCTCCGGTCAACCTTTGTAGGGTCCTTCCCCGAAAATGCGCCGCCTCCGTGTCTGGCGGCCCCGCCGTAAGTATCCACCACAATCTTCCTGCCCGTCAGTCCGGTGTCCCCCTGGGGGCCTCCTATCACGAAGCGCCCTGTGGGGTTGACCAGGTATCTGGTGTCTTCGTCCATCAGGCATTCCGGGATCACCTTGCGGATGACTTTCCCGATGATGTCCTGTTCGATGGTGTCATGCCCAATCTCCGGGAGGTGCTGGGTGGACACTACCACGGTATCCACCCGTACCGGCCTGCTGTCCTCATATTCCACCGTCACCTGCGCCTTCCCGTCCGGCCCCAGGTACGGGATGTCCCCGCCTTTCCTTGCCTGGGCAAGCTCCCTTGTAAGGGCATGAGCCAGATAGACCGGCATGGGCATCAGCTCGTCCGTTTCGTCCGTGGCATACCCGAATACCATCCCCTGGTCGCCGGCCCCAAGCTCCTGCTTCTTGCTCCCCCGGACCTCCAGCGCCCGGCTGACACCCTGGGCAATGTCCGGTGACTGGCCGTGGATGGCGGTGATCACTGCGACCGCGTCCGCATCAAACCCAAAACGGTTGTCCCTGTACCCAATTTCACGGATCGTATCGCGTGCAACTGCCTCAATGTCGATCCCCTCCAGTCCCCCGGCTGATACCTCCCCCATGATGAAGACTGCCCCTGTCGAGGCGAACACCTCGCAGGCCACCCTTGCATCGGGCTTTTTCCGAAGGACTGCATCCAGGATGGCATCTGCGATCTGATCGCAGAGCTTGTCCGGGTGTCCTTCCGTTACGGATTCCGAAGTAAATAGTTTTCTCATATGTGGTTCCTCCTTGTCGTATGATCCAGGCCGGGGCCAGCCATTCCGTCCTCCTAGTATAATAATGGTGTAGTCAAGAATGACTACTGGTTAATAGTTACAAAGTCCAATCTAATAAATCTATATAGATATAACGGAAGGAGGAGTTCCCCCTCCATCAGAAGTTATAAAGTAACATTATTTACCATGTCTGAGGTTTCCTTAATGCACCAGACAAAAGATAGAGGTATAATCACTGGAGGCAGGATCATTGACGACACCTCCTTGGGAACCGGCCTTCCGGCTGGTGAAACCTCTTAGAAAGTCTGTCAGTCCATTCGGTGGTGATTTATGTTTTGGCTGGTTGGGAAGCCCCAGGCTATACCTGTATAAACCGCTAGGTTGTGTATCCGCCCTCTGGAAATGGATGCCTGCCAGAAAGGATAAAACCATGAAATACCCAAAAGTACTTATGATGCTTGAAAGCATCCCTTATCTCTCAGTCGGGCTTGATGTCGGCGCAGACTTCACCTGGATGTCCATCATGCTGCCCAATGGCATTCTCACCGGGAAACCTTTTAAGATCATTCATTCTGATCCGCAGTCCCGTGAGCTTGCTGTCGCAAAAATAAAGGAAGCACAAGAGATGTATTCCCTCGAAAGCCGCTGCTTCCTTGAGTCCACCGGGATCTACCACATCCCGCTCCTGTACTTCCTTCGTGATAAGGGGTTTGACTGCTCAGTCATTAATCCTATCATCACTAAGAATAGCACAAATATGAACGTAAGGAAACTGCATAATGATAAATTTGATTCAAAAAAAGCTGCCAAAGTCGGCCTGGATGCTTCCCTTAAGACTTCCATCATACCAGATGATGAGGTCATTGACCTGCGCAACCTGGTACGGGACTACTATTACTTCAAAGACCTGCAGTCCGCTGTCGTCCTGAAGCTCACGGCGGAACTGAAAGTGTCCTTTCCCGCATACCGGAAGGTGTTTAGCACGGTCACTACCCAAACTTCCTTAAATCTTCTGGAAGCTTACCCCTTTGCCGCAGACATGCTTGCCGCCCCAAAAGACATACTTGTGGAAACCATACGCAAAACCGCACGTTTCGGTGAAAAATATGCCGTTTCCAAATATGATGCCATACGTGCTGCCGCAAAGGACGCCGCTGTTTTCGGACGTGCGCTTCAAAGCAGTGCACTCCGGATCCGGCTGTATATCAAAACCTACCGGGAATACCAGGAGCATCTGGACAATATACTTGAGGACCTGCATAAGGCTGTTGATAAGCTGGAAGGGACGCCGGTTTATGACCGTATCTTCCTTCTCCAGTCCCTACGTGGTGTCGGTTTTCTCAGTGCAGCCGTCCTGATCGCTGAAATGGGCTCCTTTGACCTGTTTTCTTCCCCAAAGAAGCTTTATGCTTACTTCGGCTTGGATCCTGCCGTGAAGCAATCCGGCAAGTTCAATGGGGATAAAGTCCACATGTCCAAGAGGGGTTCTAGCCTTGCCAGGCGTATCCTGCATATGGTGGCTATCAATAATCTTAAGGTGGATAAAGGGACAAAAACACCAGTAAATCCAGTTATCCACGGCTATTATACCGACAAATGCAAAAGCAAGAAGAAAAACGTGGCTGTCGGGGCTGTCATGCATAAAATCTGCAATATCATTTTTGCCATGCTCCGGGATAATAAACCATTTGAGATCATCACTCCTCAGGAACACTGTGAGCGGTATCTGGCAGCGCATCCCGACAAGATACAGAACGCAGCCTAACAGGTTTATCATGAATTTTAAAGATTTCCACATGGGTGGGCTTATTAAAGTTACCCTTTTTTACATCAACTGCTTGAAAAAAACTTTTTTAACATTTTTCACTTTACCTATTGACATTTCTTAGCTGGACTTTATGCGGACGGACAGGATGTTTTGTGAGAACAGGCGCCCGCCTTCGTACAGCCGGTATTCCAGCCGTGCCTCCAGGCCGTTCCCGTCCGCCTCCATGGTGCAGCTCTCCGTCTCCGCCAGAAAGCCAATCTCCCCAAAGGGCGTCCAGTAAAGGGCCTTTGTCCTCTCCCCCGGCATGAACCGGAAACTGCCGGAGATAGCACCGCTCCTGTCAAGCCTTATCTCCGTTTGTGACAGGAACAGGAGATTGTCCGTGACATTCCCATGTTCATCCAGTTCCCGGTAGCTGACCTGATATCCCCCGCCCTGGGGTGAGCAGATCCCTGTCGTCCTTGTCAGGATTGCTTCCGGTCCGCCCCCTGCATCCAGGATGCCCAGGACGGAAACCTGAACGTCTTTCCTCATCCCTTTCGCCTCCGTTCAAGCACAGTCTAAAACGAAAAAATGGATATAACAAGTACTGTCTTTTAATGGTCCTGGACGTATTTTTAACACCTGGTATCTTTTGAAAAACCGGTATTTAAAAATACACTATCTTGATAACAGGCGCAAAATACGGTATAATTTCCCCATGTAAAGGAGGTCTTTTCTATGGCTGACAACAAATTTTCCCGCAGCCAGAGCCTGATGGCAAGCTGCGTCCCGATGACCACCCTGCAGTCCATCCTCGGTGGAAAATGGAAGATTCTCATTGTGTGGTATATTGCTGTATATAAGGTCCAGAGGTTCGGGGAGCTGCAAAGGAGGATCGGAGACGAGATCACGAAGTCAACGCTGACAAAGCAGCTCCGGGAACTGGAAAACGATGGCTGGATCAACCGCCAGATTTACCAGGAGATACCGCCCAAGGTGGAATATACTCTTACGGAGCTGGCCGAGAGCTTCGTCCCCATCCTGGAACAGATGAAGGAATGGAGCGAAGTACACCTGTGCCGTCCCAGGCTTGCAGCGGAGGAGGAAAAGTAGGGGATCCATGTGTATTGCTAAAATCCGTACAGAAAAGACGCTTCACTTGCTCTGGCAGCCGTCTTTCTTCATTGGTATACAATGAGGGAACCAGCCTATCCCTGCCGGTTCCCTTTTATCGTTTGTGCTTTATTGGTTTTCTTCGTATGGTTCAGATATATAAAGAACCACTTATGCAATAAATCCCGCATGGTTTACTTATCCATGAAGTCCCAAAACTGCTTATAATCCAGATAGCCCTTCAGATTCCCGGCATCATACTGTGTCTGCATAGCATCCTTTAAAACGCTGATCCAGTCATTCATCCCGAACAGGTCATCATGTGTCCTATTGTCAGCGCCATGCTGATTTGCCCCTGCCCTGATAACAGCGGACTGTGCGCCCGGACATTTCCAGCTTGCCAATAAGTGGCTGGAATATGCAAACATATCAATATAGTCACTGCCCGTTGTATCAACTTTTGACACATCCACCATGCGTTCTGTTACATTTCCGTCTTTATCCCATACCTTCACCTTATATACCGGGTTTGCAGATCAAAGTCCTTCGGCTGATAGACCGTAAGGGAATAATCCGCCCCGCACATTGAGCCGATTGCCTTTCCGTCCTTATCGTTTGAAATATGTAACTCAAATGTGCCGCCGGATGACTGTGCTGCCGGAACCATGTTGCACATCTGGTCGATGTAATTCCTTCTTGTCCTTCTCGTTTCATACCCTGCTGCCGGGTATCCTGCTGCTCCTATTCCATTAACATTCATTTCCTTTCATCCTCCATTATTTTTAATATTGCGGCTCCTCTGTCGGTCAGAACCGCTCCTGTTCTCTCGTGATAAGTCCGAGCAGTTTATTTCTCCATGCAAAAAACTTTATTTACGTTCCACGGTCAAATTCCATACCGACCTTCACCTCCTCTCCCTGCTCCCCCAATCTGTCAGAAAGCCGGGGATGCCTGCCCTGTCAGGCTGTAGCTTATTGGGGATATTCGTCTATTGGCTTTATTTCCTTTTTCATCTTTTTTCGGATGATTAGCTTCGCAATAATCGCCACCGTCACAAAAATAAGCATAACTATGCCATAAACAAAAATACTTGTGTACCACGGTGCTGATTGCATAGTATATAAATCAGGGTGTTTTTTATAATCCCAAAATACATTTATTCCACATCCAATGAAAACTCCTACAAAAGAACCGATTGTTATATTTGTAATTTGGTTCAGCTTTTTTAACATCCCAAATACCTCTCTTATCACAATTATATTCCCCAATCTGCCGGAAAACCGGGGCTGCCTACCCTGTCAGGCTGTGGCTTATTGGGGATATTGCTTTTCCGTAAGGCTCGGAAACTGGCATCTATGAACACAATACCCCTAAAAGTGACTTATACCTTTCCGTTTCATTTTTTATATCTTCGGCAGTGACACCATAATACAGATATATCTTTTTAAACAGTTTCCTTAACTGCTTCATGGTTTTCTTATCTCCGCTGAATGAGCCATCTATCACCTGCCAGACAGTTTCCACCCCTATCTGCATCATGCAGTTTTCAGGACACTTAATTGCATATATATGGAAATCTACGAGGAAGATATCATCTGCAATTTCCGCTGCCATCTTCTCCCGCTCCTGTACCTGCTCCCAAAATGCTTTCAAGGCTTCCACATCCTCACCTTCGGGCGGCTCCAAGTCCATCAGCTCCCCAAGCAAATCCGGGCGGTGGCGCATTACAAGGGATGCCTTTAAGCACTTTCTCTGCTGTGACTGCGTGGTGCGTATCTCCCCGTTTACCCCTTTCAGCGCGGTGGTCAGCTTTGTGGTGTCGCCGCCGATCTCCACCGTAATGCCCTGTATCCTTGACGCTCCCACCCAAAGCACCTCCCCACGAAAAAAAGAAGCCAAAAGGCTCCCTGAAAAAATGCGTAAAAAAAGACACCTGCTGTTATGGCAAGTGCCTATGTAAGAATTCTATTCTATTTTTCTGCTGTTGTATCAGCCCTGCAAATGAGAAGTTATCTTTTTCTATCGCTTAAAATTTTTTCATTGAATCTATCAAGAAATTCTTTGGAATTGACCCATGTAAGACTCCCATCCTCATTTGTGAAATCATAACCAGACAATTCATATAATGCAGTTGCACAAATATATTCATACATTCCCGCATTCGGACTTTTGTAGATAATCCAATATAACGGCTTCATAGCCGACTCACCCATATTCAGCACTTCATTATATTGTTCACTGTCAAATACCCTTGTCCAACCTTCAGTTATCACTATTTCTGGATTTTCCCGCTCTGCTTCAACTTCTTCTTCAACTAATGCTCGAAGTTTCGTAGCAACTGCTTCTAATACTTCTGCATCTAAATTTTCCAAATAAAGTTCCTCATTAACTCCATCCTCTGTAATTTCAAGCCAACTCAAAGAATCTGTTTCAATAATTTCCTGCGATTCAATATGTTGATTTTTAGTTTCTTCTACCTGCTGAGTTGTATCAGCAGAAATATCTTCAACATCTTTATGGTTACATGATGTTATAAGGAATAAAAAAATTATAATACCAATCATTGAAGTAATCTTTTTCATGAATGTTTTCCTCCGATAAATTGCGACTTGTAAGTCATACTTACAGCCCTTTTCCACTACCAATCATAGCAGAAAAAGGCTGTTTTTCAATCAAAATGCGTCATACGCGGCCTGATCAGCCAGTACAGCGTAGGAAAAGGAATCATTGCGGCTCTCACAGTACATATCATTGATTAATCCTATTGAAAGCAGTTCCAAGTCAGCCATCGAAAGCCCTAGTATAGCGAATATTAAATTGTTGATAGTTTAAATAGTTGCTGCTTCATCGGGATTAATTTCATCCATTTTATATGTCCAATGATAAACGATTGGATCGGCATTGATCTCATCGAAGTAGCGGTATATCCGCTCCGACAGTTCCTCCTTTGAATTGACGCGGATGCCTTTTAACATCTGCTTTGTCATTTTGCTGAAAAAGCTTTCAATCATATTCAGCCATGAAGTGTGTGTCGGGGTAAATACAAACAAAAAACGGCCTTCGGGTAACGTTGCAAGAAACTGTTGGGTTTCCTTTGAAGTATGGGCTGAGTGGTTGTCCAGTATCAGCCGTATTGTGTCACCCTCCGGGTATTTTACATCAAGAATCTTTAGAAACTCGATAAAATCAGAACTTTTGTGTGTCTGGCTGACCAATGGAATTGCCTCCCCTGTCAAAAGGTCAATACCTGCAGGCAGTGACAGCGTCCCAAGCCGCACATACTCATAATCCCGGCGGACATAACCTTTTTCCTCTGTCGGGGTATGGTCGGGATATTTGTTGGCAACAGCCTGGATGCCGGGTTTTTCATCATATGAAACAGTATGTGTCAAATGCCCGTTTTCCGGTATGATGATATTCCCATCAATGCCAAACTGCATCTCGACCTGCTTATAGACCAGGAGGACGTCATGCATCTTATTCTCAAAATCAGGGTCTTTCCGTTCAAGATAATACTTGATCCTGAATGGTTTTATATCCATCTTTTTGAGATATTTTTGGAGCCATGGTTTGGTAACTGTCTTTAAGCGTGGATAGCCGGCTTCTTCAGCATATGCCTGTATATGTCTGTGCAACGCAGCCAGTGTCCATAATTCTGCAGCATAGCCAGGGTCACAGGGTTTTTGGCAGGCTATACTGACAATCCATGCTTTTGCATCGTCAGTAATCTCAACTGGTCTGCCGGAACGCTCGTCATCAAATATGGCAAGGTTAATTCCATTGTTAAGATAACGGTCAATACAGCGCCGGACGGTATTCACACTAATGCCCAGGCCGTCTGCGATAGCCTTGTCTGTCCTGGCTTCGGATTTCCATAGCAATATTCGGGCACGGTCAACAACCTGCGCCTGGATAGTTCTGGCTTTTATCAATGATTTTAGGTAATCACGTTCTTCATCTGATATTGTAATGCTATAAGATAACGCTGGCATAATCAGCCTCCATAAATTATATTTATTAAGTCTATTATACCAGATACCGAAACTATCAACAACTTAATTTATGATATACTAGATATAATCAAGAGAATAAGGAGTGAACAAAAATGGCAGAAAACAGGCAATACGACCATGAATACAAAGTACAGGCAGTGAAACTCGCAAAGGAAATCGGACAAGCAAAAGCCGCCAAAGAACTGGGGGTACCAAAGAATACTATGTATGGCTGGGTACGGGCCAACCGCCCTGGCAGCCTCGACCTTGGGGCAGGTTCACAGACCCCGCAAAGCGCCATGACGCTTAATGAGGAACTCTTAAAGCTCCGACAGCAGGTTAAGGAACAGGAAAAAGAAATCCGCCGTTTGAAAAAGGAAAATGACTTTCTTGAGGAAGCCAGCGCTTTTTTCGCCGCGAGCCGTCTGAGGTCAGCAAAAACGAAAGAATGAAGTTTATTGCGTTTAAAACCAAAGACGGCGAATTAAAAGGAAATCTTTCTTTTTACTGCAGAGCCCTTCGTGTCAGCAGGCAGGGATTTTACCGGTACCTTGCAAATAAAGACCGCCCATGGAAGTACCAGGCTCTGGCAGATGCCATGATGGAGATCCTTGAGGAAGACGATTGTAATGACACCTACGGCCGGATCCGCATGTATCAGGCATTAATGTTAAAACAGCCTGAAAATGTGGATATTCCCAGCGAACGTACTGTTTACCGTGTCATGGAGGATATTGGAATCAGCCATCATCCCAGGCGTAAACCAAACGGAATCACGAAAGCAGACCGGGAAGCCCGGAAATCAGAAGATCTGTTAAAACGTGATTTCAAGTCAGAGGAACCGCTGTCCAAGTGCGTAACAGACATAACAGAGATCAAAGCCAGCGATGGAAAGCTGTATGTTTCCGCTGTTTTCGACTGCTTCGATTCCAGCGTGGTTGGCCTGGCAATGGATACAAACATGAAAGCTCCGTTATGTGTGCGGACATTGAAAAACGCGGCGGAAGCGTATCCAGGCATCCGCGGAGCAATTATCCACAGTGACAGGGGAAGCCAGTACACCAGCCGGCTTTATCGGGACGCAATCAATCAATATGGCATCCGACAAAGCATGAACAGCGCGGGTGGAAGATGCCATGATAATGCCCGCTGTGAAAGCATGTGGGCCAGAATGAAATCAGAACTGTTATATGACCGCTATGATACTGAGAAGATGAGCACAGATGAACTGAAAACCCTGATCTGGAGATATTTCATCAGCTATTGGAATAACCGGAGGATCTGTTCTGCTAATGGAGGGCTTCCTCCCATCATCAAACGACAGCGATACTATGATTCTCTGGAAGAAGCAGCATAGAATACAAAACCCTTGAGAAAAATGTGTCAACTAATCTTGACAAAATCACAAGGCGGCCGCGGCCTTACAGCACACCACCCCGGAGCGGGCCCTTGCAGGGATGCTGGCGAAGCATATCGTGTCTTTGTATGACATGTGCTTTGCGGACAGCGTTTCCTATGAGGAAAGCGTGTGGGATGAAAAGATCACGGACAGCCTCAATTATCTGTTCTTACTGAAAGCGGTTGTAAAGGAGGGGAATACCAATAAACAGGATTGAAGTGAAAATATTGAACTGCCAGGCGGTTGCCGAGGCGGAGAAGAACATGGTCTTTGCGGCCCGGCTTACCCAGCGGGGGCACCGGATCGCCACAATGGAGGACCTGCTGGCGCTCTATGAGAAGTCGTTCAGCACGGATACCGTGGAGGCCATCGGCGGCCTTCCCCATCCTACGGTCCAAAAATTTGCGGTGATCACGGTGGCGGTTGTGGGGGCGAGCAGGCGGTTCCTTGCACAGATCACCAGACATCAGAACGAGGTGAAGTTTATGAGCGCTTCGCTGCAGTACAGCAATTATGCAGGACAGGCGGATTTTGCCATACCTTATGAGATACTGGCTGCTTCTGGTTCTGTCCGGGAGCTGTATCTGGAAAGCTGCCATAGGGGGATGGACTGCTACGGGGAACTGTGCGGCGCCGGAATCGGCCATGACGCGGCGGGCTATGCCACGCCCCAGGGCTTAAGAAATGTGCTTCTGATAAGCGCCACGCCCTACCAGTGGAAACACATCATCGGACAGCGGATATGCCGGAGGAACACGGACGAGACAAGAATCGTGCTCTTGAAGGTCTGGCAGGAGCTGCACCGGTTGAGCCCGGTTCTATTTTCCGTGCAGCTTACGGGAGCCTTCTGCCAGAGGGATAAGTGTCTGGAGGGAAAGATGGGGTGCGGGAAAAAGTTGGGAGCCTCCCAGGGGCCTTCGGAGATCCTGGCGGCGGATTACCCGGCGCTTTTTAAGGGAGGCGCCACATGAAGATAAAGCTCATTGATTTCGGCGTGAGGGAGGACTGGCGCCCCTACCGGCCCCACGGGAACGACGCCGGGGCGGATGTGTATATGCCCTATGACTGTACCCTGAAACCTGGGGATGTGGAGAAGGTGCCGCTGGGCTTCGGGATTGAGGTGCCGGACGGCTATGCGGGGTATGTGTTCCCGCGCAGCAGCATGGCGGCCAGGGGGCTTGTCTGCGAGCTGCCCCCCCCGTGGATTCCGGCTACCGCGGGGAGATCCATGCGATCATCAGCAATGTAAGCAGCAGGATCCAGGCCATCAAGAAAGGGGCGCGGATAGGACAGCTTATCATAACGCCGGTGGTGATTGCGGATTTTGTTTCCGGGCTTGGAGAGGAAAGGGGCACGGGAGGGTTTGGGAGTACCGGGGAGTGATAAGGGAAAATACAGAAAAAGGATGGAAAGCGGCACAACCCTTTCGGGAGGCGCCGCTTCTGCAATCAGAACTGTTTTAAAATGTCATGATGGCCCACGTCCACCAGGATAATCATTTTGTCGCCCTCATAGTACCAGATAATGCGGATGTCCATGTTGACGCTGCACTCGAAAAGGTCCGTGGTGCCCTGGATCCGTTTGGTGCGCAGCGACGGGTGGGTGGGGTTCTGCGCCAGGAGTTCCAGTTTGTTTTTTAGCTGTTTCTTTTCTTGGGCGGTGAGCCCCTTGAAATGCTTCTGGAACCGTGGCGTGAAGGTAAATTCGTATGCCATCAGTCTGCCTCCAATTTATCAAACAGGGCGTCCACGCTGTCAAAGACGGGCTGTTCCCCGGAGGCCAGTTTCGCTTTTACACCGCTGATTTCCTCTTTCAGCTCATTCAGGTATTTTTTCGGATAGACGGCAACCGGCATGAGGCAGATGGAGCCGTCCTTTTCAAAGACATCCAGTTTGTCGCCTTCTGACAGGCCGAGTTTTACAATGATTTCCTTTGGGATTGTGATCTGTGCCTTCTGGCGGAGTTCCGCAAGCATAATATCAGCTCCTTTCCTGTGCCCGTAGTTTTGGGGCATATGGGTATTGGTGTATGATTTTGAAGTGAGAAATTCCAACTTTCTTACTTTTAGTATATCCACTTTGCCGGGAATATGCAAGAGGGCAGAAACGTTTACAAATAAAATGCGGTTAGGAATTTCGGATTAAATAGTGCTGGGGAATGAGAACACTGCCAGACAAGGACAAATCTTGGTTTTTCGCCGGTATATGGAAAGGGCATATCCGGGAGATTGCCGGGTAGAATAAAAGAGAGCGGCCAGATGCCGGCCGCTTTACCTTTTGGTATTCAGTTCCTTCATAATGCCGAGGATGTATGCAAATGACCGGGGATCCAACTGCCTTGCCTGTGCGATAAATTCCTTTAAGGCTTCCGGGTTGGGGTTCCCTTCGTCAAAAAATTCCTGCGGTGTCACGCCCAGGTATTCGCAGATATAGAAAAAGGACGGCATGGAGGGAAGTGATTTTTTGTTTTCTATGTTGTTGATGTAGTTGTTTGCCTGGCTGAATATTCTAACGCTTCGGAGCCACCGTTTTATCGCTTGAGAGCCACCTCGGATTTTAACACTTTAGAGCCATCACAAACACAAGATATAGTAATGGAGCCATGAGCATGAGCTCACAGCTCCAACTTTTTTTACAGGTCTTACAAGTGTCTATTTCTCAATCTCGGCCTTAAGATTAGCAAGCTTTTTGGAATCGTATATCTTCCTGAGATTCGTTTCGCTGCTCGGAATCTCATATGCGTTATGAACAATCCTGTCCATTATGGAATCAGCCTGTGTTCCGCCTCCCAGCCTGTCATGCCATTCTGCCACAGGAAATTGTCCGACAAAGATAGTAGAATTGTTTCCGCTTCTCTGCTCAAACAATTCATAGAGCATCTTTGCATCCCTCTCGTTAAGCTTGTAGTTAAGCCACTCGTCGATTATGAGGATGTTGTAGTTACCCAATCTCTTCCTGTACCGGGTCAACTCTTTAAGGTCATCCCTCCTGTCCTCAAAATTGCGCATTAAATCAGGCATTCGGATGTAGAAAACCCTGTAAGTTTTTTTGCATGCCTCAATTCCCAACGCACATGAAAGATAGGTTTTGCCAGCACCGGCCGGACCTGTGATTATAAGGTTTGTTGCCGTAGTCACAAATCCCATTGCGGCAAGATTGATTATCGTGTTCTTCTTGACTTGTCTTGCGTCAAAATCCAGAGACTCAATGCCTGCCATTGGATACTTGAATGAGGCGGCCTTTATCAGCCTGTTAATAAGCTTGTTTTCTCTTTCACAGATCAATTCCTCAAGCAGTTGTTCCAATCTTGCATCAAAGCTCAAATCTGCCAATGCGATATCGCTTTCCTGGTTTTCCACCAGTCTGGCCAAATCACCCGGCTCGTGTTTTGTAAGGTTTTTCTTTAACTCAAATTTCATAATGGTATTTCCTCCTATCCGTAGTAATCGGCACCTCTTACGATGCCGGTTGTTTTATTTGTTTCTTTGAATTTTTCAAGCTCTTTTTGATTATTTAGATTCTCAGCAGCCTTGTATACCGTTTTGTAAAAAGGTATATGATACTGCTTTAAGCTTTTTTTACAAGCGGCTTCTAAGATGTCCGGCGTAAAGGTGTCAGCAATTGCGAGAATGGCTGCGACCGTCTGCGTGGGCTGCTCCTTTACTTTTGCCTCGTCATACATCCTTCGGATCAACTCAAAAGTATTCGGCCCGATTTCTCTGGCTGCGTCAATCAGGTCTTCAGCCTGCCTATTCTTCTTAAGCGGAAACGGAAGATGGGATTCATCTGTCCTGACACCGTTTACTATGCCCCTGGGAAGAATTTCATGTCTTGCAATTTCGCTTCTGTTATAATAGACAAAGACAAGGCGGGAGTTGTATTTGACATCAACCTTACAGCCAATATATCTGCTGGGAACAGAGTATTGACCCTTGTTAAAGCTTATATGGGAGTTCCTGCCCACCTTATGTCCGTAAGACCATTCACACACCTCGTAAGGGACTGACGGCAGGGCTCTCAGATAAGCCTTTTCCTGCGTATTGAAAACAGTGCTCCTGCTTCCATCCCTTTTCTGGAACGGTCTGTCATTGTACTCCTTTACAGCCTTGCGAATAGCTGAGTTTAGCGATCCAGGTGATGTAAATATCTCATTCCTAAGCTTTGCTATAACAGCCGTCGCAATCTTGCCTGCGGAACCTTCTACGCTGGCTTTCTGCCTGGGCTTTTTAACGCCTGTAGGCATGATGGCGGTCACGTAATACTCCCCCAATGCCAGATATGCATCATTGAGGATGATCTCGCCCTTCTTAGGATGGGACACAACACCAGTTTTCAAGTTGTCGCAGACAATCTTCACAGGAGTGCCTTCGAAGAATTCAAACATATGCACATGGCATTCAAGCCACGCCTTTTCTTTCATATCCGTAGTGGCTTCCACATACCCATACTGGCTGTATGGCAGTGTGGCGACAAACAGATATGCGGTTATGATTTCTCCGGTATCCACGTCCACATATGACATTGTAGGACCAGACCAATCCACCTCTACTTCGACTCCCGGCCTGTGCTGTATATGGCTGGTATAATTCTTCTCGCCAGTGTATTTGTAATAATTAACAGTAAATGTAGGATACGCACAGTATTCCCTGCCCTCGCTCACGCATTTGTCCCGATACTCTTCCCACAGCAGTTTCATAGTCACTCCAGTTTTCCTGAGTTCTGAATGTACGTATGCATAATCGACAGGCACATAGTTTGTTGTCCGCTTGAATTTCTTAGGATATAAAATATCGTACAACCCGTCATCTGTCATATCCTGAATGTCATCCCAGGTCATGCCCTGCTGTCTGCAGAGTTCTTTAATTTCAGAGACTGTGTTTCTTGAGCATCCAAGCATTGCCGCCACCTCCCTTTCGCTTAGATTTTTGTTTAGAAGCTCCATTACGCTTCTGGGTTTCGTCTTTTTGTACATAATAAAAGACCTCCTATAGATTTATTAAAAGCACCAGGCTTTCTATCAAAATCTATAGGAGATCCTATATAAAATCAAATATCAAAGACCACCAGATGTTGTGGTGGCTCTCAAGCATTAGAATACCAAAATCAAATGGCTCTCAAGCGATAAAACGGTGGCTCCGAAGCGTTAGAATATTCACCATACCTCGGACTGCTCGATATGCCTGTCCACCACGTTGAGATACACCAGATCGCTTAATTCAAAGGAATCAAAGGTGTCATACAGCGCCTTGCTGATTTCAAGCTTATGTAAAACACCTTGTCCATCTTTAAACGAAACGTAATACTGTCCGTCTTTCTCGCATATAGTATAGGGATTATACTTATCCTTTCTTCTTTTTGGGCGGTTACCCTCCATATTCCTTTCCTCCAATCTGAATTTTTTGTTAAAAATCCAGATTGGAAGGCGGTGAACGGCAACCGACAATGAATAACGCCCTGCGGCGTAATCCAGCAAAAAACGACAAAAGAAAAACCGCAAAGGCTGTCACACCTTTACGGTTTGTAGAGAATTTAATTTTATTATGTTGGTTTTTGGCTTCTATTTTTAAATCAGAAAGCTCCCGTGTGCTGGCGGGGATTTTTATTAACGGATAATCCACCCAGCCCCGGTAACGCATATGAAAATAAAAGCTGCTACTTACAAACAAAAAATGCCTCCAAACTCAAAACGGGTTTGAAGGGAAATCTATGGTTCTGCTATTTAGGCGTGCCAAATCACACCCACCAAAGACGCCGTTTTTTTATTTGGTGGGCTTAAAGCAATTCTATTTTTTCACTTCTAACTGTAACTGCCTTTTGTTCCAATGGAATATTTCATCTTCCAGCTTTGCAAAGCCGCTTAAAAGGGGTACAATGGCTGCATTCACCTCCGGTATGGTTGTCATATCATTTTAATCATGAATGGCGCATAAAAAACAAAAGAATATTATCCATAAAAATTACTTTCCCTTACCGACATGGAATAAGGGAAACCGCATATCCCTGCCGGTTCCCTTTTATCGTTTGTGTTTCATTGGCAATCCTACTTATCCAGAAAATCCCAAAACTGCTTATAATCCAGATAGCCTTTCATATTCCCGGCATCATACTGCGTCTGCATAGCGTCCTTTAAAACGCTGATCCAATCTTCCATCCCGAACAAATCATCATGTGTCCTATTGTCAGCACCATGCTGATTTGCCCCTGCCCTGATAAAAGCAGACTGTGCGCCCGGACATTTCCCGCTTGCCGATAAGTGGCTGGAATATGCAAACATATCAATATAGTCACTGTTTTTTGTATCAATCTTTGACACATCTACCATGCGTTCTGTCACATTTCCGTCTTTATCCCATACCTTAACCTTATACACTGGATTTGCAGGATCAAAATCGTTTGGCTGATAGACTGTAAGGGAATAATCAGTCCCACACATTGAGCCGATTGCTTTTCCGTCCTTATCGTTTGAAATATGTAACTCAAATGTGCCACCGGATGCCTGTGTTGCCGGAACCATACTGCACATCTGGTCAGCGTAATTCCTCCCCATCGCATTTCTCTCTGTCTTTCTCGTTTCATACCCTGCTGCCGGATATCCTGCTCCTATTCCATTTACATTCATTTCCTTAATCTCCTCCATTGCTTTACTATAACGAACCAAACAATGAATCGCCGTTTACAGCAGTTTCTGTCATCATATTTGATTCATAGGCACTGGATGCCGCCGCCATCTGCCTGCTGCCAGCCCACGCCTTTTCCAGTCTGCTTCTCTCCTGCTCCGCTTTTGCAGCCTTTTCATCCAACAGCTCCTGCTGCTGTCTCTTAGCCTGCGCCCGCTTTTCCAGATATTCTTCCAGAAGCTCCTTCTGTTTGTCTTTCTTTTCACTCGTCCTTTTATAGAAACTGTTCTGTGACCGCACATCAAATTCCGAATCATACCCTACTGGCCATGAATCCGCCCTGTACTCATTTAATGTCGCACCAACAGTTATCAGCACGGAACAGTTCCTCGGCGCATAGGAATCTCCCCAATCCCTTTGGATCAGCGAAAGAACCTTTTCCCTATATTGCGGGTCTTCCTTCATCGCTTTGAATGCAGCCTCCGAGATATTGACAGCCGCATTGCTCACCGCCCTGTGGTTTGTAACTTTAGACAGGTCTTCGTAAAATTCCTTCTTAAACTGTTCCATTTCTTCCGCTTCCGATAATTCCTGCGTGCTTCCTGTCTTTTCCAGCGCAAACTTATCCGCACTGTTTACATTTTTTGTGTTCCTCTTTGTTTCCATATTGTTCTGATAATAATTTTGCCCTACTCCGCTGACAGCCATTTTAAAATCCTCCTTCGATACTGCGGCTCCTCTGGCATTCAGAGCCGCCCCTGCTCTGTCTTATTCGCCTTGTGGCTTATTGGGAAAAGCATCTATAACCGTTCCAGCTTCTCCAAAAATGCCCTGTAAAATTCCCCTTCTTTCATGCGCGCCTGCTGAACCTCTATGCTTCTGGGCGTATATACCACGGGATGCTCCAAATCGTACAGTGCCTGTTTCGTCGCCTGGATCGCAGATTCCACTGTATTTCCAAGAATGTCAAAATTCTCCGTTTCACCCCTAAGCTGTTTGTTGAGCCGCTGCACCATCATCTGCGATATATGGCTCATCATTCCGTTGCCCCGGATTCCCATGCCATTTGCATTTACTTCTTTCGCCGCATCCATCCACGCATCCTTTACGCCTTGCGGGGCACCCCTGCCGACCATCTCAAAGGCTTTTTCATCCTGATTGGCTGCTTTATCCTGCGCTGCCTTTTCCGCCGCTATATCCATAAATCCCACAGTCCCAAATTCTGCGCTCTTTTCTGCTTTTCCCGCCGGATACCTTTCTATCGAGTAAGCTGCTGTCCCTATTCCGTTTATGCTCATTTTTTTAATCCTCCTGCCTGCTGTTTACAACACTTTTCTGAACTGATATTTATACATATCGGAATACATATTGCCAGAAGATTGTGGGGTCAGACGGCCATCCAGTGCGCCCATATCCACCGCAAAACCGCTGTCCGCCACGGAGAACGCCCCGTCCTTAAACTGGAACTGTGAAGTAAAATCGGGAATTCCCAGACCGCCGCTTATCCTGATATTCCCTATGATATCCACCAGCGCATCCTTCATCCGTTCGATCTTGGCATTGTCCTTTGTCTTATTGATCAGGCTGGCAGCTTTCTCCGGCAGCCCTCCGATCTTCCCGTCTGGTGTCAGATAAAGATTTTCTAATGAAATATCCTCTCCCGTAACCCCTTTCAGGTAACGCCGGACTTCCTGCACGTCCGTAGCATATTTGTATGCATTAGAGGGCAGATTCCCCACGCTGTCCGCAATCCCTATGTAATACTGGTACATCCGGTCACCGTATTTTTCATCTATCAGTTTCCGTACCTGTTCCCGGACGGCTCTATCCTCTATCCCGTCCACGGCCACATCCCCATTGCTCCCAATCCTTACACGCATACCCTCTATGTCGTCACGGGAAATACCCAACCCCTCCAAATCCTTAACGAAATCATTTGAAAAGCTGTTTTTCAGCTCCGCTTTATTCTGCGCCTTTTCCATGTCTTTCAGGTTGGCAAAAATCTTCACATACTCCAGTTCCGCACCGTTTAAGTCCTTCCCCTCCGCCATGTCCTTAAGCAGTTCATCCACGGTACGCCCGCCCTTATACTTCTTTTCTTCCGGCAGGCTGTCAAACTGTTTCTGTTGGAGCTGCTCCAGCTCTTTCCTGTAATTCTGCTCCGTCTCCTTTAAGACGGCATTATATTTATCAAGATACTCCCGCCAGTTTTCATCCTTCCGGCTGTATGCATTATGGAGATTCCCATATGCTTCCCTGACGGCATCCGTCTTTTCATGCTCCTTATTTTCAGAAACATGGAAACTGATCTTGTAATAATCATCCGGGGAAACCTCCTCCCCGTTTCCCTTTTCCACTTTAAGGCAGTATTTATTGGTGTCAATATCCCAATTCGGGATGTTCAGCTTCTTCCGGCCTTCCCCGTCCCACTCTGCCTTTCCTACCTGATTGCCGTATTCGTCATACAAGGTAAGGTCATAATCGCACCCCTCCGGCATATCCAGATAAGCCTCAACGCTAAAGTAATTCCTCTGCATACTCATAAATGGGATGGAAAAATTATAAAAATCCACATCTTTATCATCACTGAGGTTTCCTTTTAGGCTGCTGGTCTCATCCTTGATCAGAAAATTCAAATCCAGGAATGCGCTGCCTTTATCCCTGTCAGAAACCTCATAGACAGTATGCTGCCTGCGGTATGTATGATTGCTGCTAAGGGTACAGGTATCCTCCCGCAGCTCCATGTTCCTGCGCATCTTCCCATTAAAAAATGCTTCTGTCTCTTTTCCCGTCATAAAGAATATTGGCTTGTTCCTGAAAGCCGCTCCATATGCAAAAGTCTGGTCATTCACATTACTGATTCCCATTTCTAAAATCCCTCCATTGTTTTCAATATTACGGCTCATTAGGCCGCACTGCTCCCCGATTCCCCAATCTTCCGAAACGCCGGGGATGCCTGCCCTGTCAGTCCTCTGTGGCTTATTGCGGATATGGAGCCAATAGTTTTATTTCTCATTATTTTTTAACTTTTCCATATTTTCCAGATAAATAGAAACTTCACCGCAATTAGGGCAGATTACAACTTTGGGTTCACCTATACGCCCGCCCCACCACTTATTCTCATTATCTGTCAAAACAATCCCGTATGCTCCACCTTTTACTTTTATCCCACAGCCCTCAATCATTGAGTTGCCACAGCGAATACATTTACGCATAAAACCTCCTTGATATTCTCACCTTTTAAATTCCCAATCCAAGCAAAGAAAAAACGCCTCTTTGTCAATCAGAACCGCCCCTGCTCCCCAATTCCCCAATCTTCCATAATGACGGGATTGACTGCCCCTGCCTTGCCAAGCTGTAGCATATTATGGATATAAAGCCGTTGAAATTTATTTCTTATTCAAAGTCACCAACAATACTGCCTTTTTGAATGATATGCTTTTCTGCCTTCTTCAGAAAATTTCTTTTCATGGAATTGGCGCTTATGTTCATTTCACAGTCTAAGGAATAAACTGTAAAGCGGTAAGTATGCTTTCTCCCTTTCGGCGGCTTCGGGCCTGCATACCGATGAATACCGTATCCTATGCCCTGACAGGCATTCCCTAACGCTGGCACAATCCTGCCTGTCGGAATATCCCCCTTTATCCTGTCAGCGGCAGGAATATTCCAAATAAGCCAGTGCGTAAAGTTTTTAATCGGGTGGGATATATCCTCTAATGTAATAGCAAGCGTCTTTGCATCTGACGATAAATTTTTAATGACAAATTCCGGCGATATGTCCTGCCCCCGCCCGGTATATTCGATTGGAAATTTCCCTCCATTATCCATGCCGACACATTCAAATTCTAAAACTGTATGATTCATTATCCCTCCTATATTCCTCTGCGCCTATTTTCCTCCAGCTATCCTTAATCCATTTACACAAAGCCGCCCTTTCCTCCCGAAAATCATTTATGTGTCTGTATATACTCTGCTTTTACTTTATCAATCGTTTTGCCTCCAATGCCAAAATTTTTGTCCGGCACTTCCTTAATTGTTGTAACAAAAAATTCTTGCGGCACTTTCATAATTTCGGAAGACACTTCCGTCAACCGTTTTATCAGTTCCTCCTTTTGACCATCTGATAAAGCTCCACTTTCGACTGAAATATAAGGCATTTTATCTCTCCTTCCTATTGTCCTAAAACCCCGCAATTTCCCAATCTGCCGGAAAACCGGGGATGCCTGCCCTGCCTTGTCAGGTTGTAGCTTATCGGGGATATGAAACCGTAAAATTTATTTTCTGCTATGCTTTAGCGTCAAAACTATTCTGCGGATTTTCCACACCCACCGCTTCTTCACCCGCCAGCGGAATGCCCCTCTTTGCGTTTCCCCATGCCTCATTATAGATCATGCACATTTCCGTCTGTCTGGATGCCTCCGCATTGGTGGTATACATCGTCCACCCATTATTGGAATAAGTCGCCACCATTTCCCCATTCTTATCGTAAAATTCTATGTAATCGCTGTTTCCTGATGGCAGTTTCTGATATTTCACTTTCCCTTCAAGCAGCGTTGCCACAATGTCTATGGGCTTAGGCACATTCTTCCTGTTCTTTGAAACGGCTTTCAGCCCGGAAGTGATGATTCCCTTTCTGTCCGGGGACACTTCCGATGTGTAACTTTTCATCAGCTTATTAAATCCTTCGGATTTGTTTTGGAACTGCCCTTTTTCAAAATCCTTATAAGCCTGTTCCCTGATCTGCCTCCGGTACTCCTCATCACTGACGCCGCTTTTCTTTTTGGAGAAAACATATCTATCATGAAAGTCAGGCAGATGGATACCTCCTATGCTTCCTGTCCCTGAAAAGTATCTGTTCTGCAATGAGCCATTGGACGAATTAACCTGCATTATTCCACCCTCTCCTGCAAATTTCCTAATCTGTCCAGCACTTCATACATCCGGCTGTTCCCAAAAACAAAATTCTGCAAAGCAAGCGGCCTCCCATCCTGTTTGCTTTCATGGTGCAACTTCATATAAGCATCCTTCGCCTGATAAAAAGCAGCTTCCAATTCTTCCATCTCTTTTGTCGGCGTTTCCGAAATATTTCCCTGAAATGCCTGCCCTTGTGCCGCTATTCTGGCACAGGACTTCTGCCACTCCACTTCCTGCCCATACTGCATATCCAGCCATTCTGTCTCTTCTTCCTTTGTCAGCGGCGTCCCATCTGTCTTATAATACTGTTCATTTTCATGACGCAGTTCGATTTCTGAATACAGTCTTGCATAGCTCAACCCGCAGGCATTCACTACATCGTGATAACCATACTGCCCTTTTTCTTCCCTGATTTCTTTTAAGATTCCAGCTCTCATATCGCTGAACGATGCAGCCGACTGCACTACCGTATGCTTTATTTTATCCGTTATGATTTCCCTGTTTTTCGATAATTGGGAAACTTCTAAGGAATCCCTGTGAAATACTTTCCGGTCTTCATTTTGGCTTCCCTTAGACTTCACGCACTCTCTATTAAGTTTAAGCCCTTCCTGCAAATGTACCGGATAATTTAAAATACTAATTGGCATACTTTCTTTTCCCTCCAAACTCTAAAATAATTTGTGGAACTGCCTTTCATCCGCTAAACAATAAATGCCCATAATCATTTTCATAATAACCTTTGCACTACAATAAATTATTTGTTTTTGCCGCAAAGTTTATATTCTCTTTCAATACATTTGCGAATATGTCTAACGCTGTTCCTTTTTTGTAGCCAAAACTCTTAAAAGCCGCCAAAAACTTTTCTCTTGTCTGTTCCATGATTGATACTGCCAAATCCCGGTATTCTGTGTCAAAAAGCTGAATCCTGTCTTGTTCTTCTCCTTCATTTTGAGAACCGTTTCTATTGAAAAACCATGAACTGTCCGGATTTTCAAAGGCTTTGTTTGTCTGCTGACAGGTAATATATCCTTCCAGATTTGCCAGACGCATCTTAAAAGCCTCATCCAGCCCAGCCAAATCTTCTTCAAGCGTAAGAGACCTTTTCCCCGTAAGTTCGTAAGAAACTTCACGGTCTCCCTTTTCATGTTTTTTTACGATTTCATTATAACGCGCCTCATATGTATCCATGATTGATTTCATTACATCTTCCACATTATAGTTCCCATCTTTTAATGTCTGGCTGCTGATTCCCCTCATTGCCGTATAATGTTCCCATGCAACCTCATTTGTATTTTGTATTGTCAGCTCCCTTGCATTGACATAATCCGAATCAGGTTCAAATTTATTTACCATTTCCCGCAGCATATTTCTTCCCTCATCAGAAATAGAGAGATTAACTGGCTGTTGCGTCACTTTCCTGCCTGCATTCGTATCAGATGCCTTTTCCTGCATATGATTTACAGCAGTCCCCATATAACAATAATTGCTTCCAATTCCATTCACACTCATTTTCAAATATCCTCCATTTTTTGATATAATATTTACACTTTTAAATCAAAGCCTGTCACTGTCGGTACTGTGGATATGGAACTATTACCCCTGCCAATTTTACTTATCAAGTTCTCTGTAACTTTTCCCATATCCGTTCCCATTACAGTAATATCATACTGCCTGCCATCTTTCTTTTCTTCCAGCTTCTCCTGCCCAGCCTTCTTTTCCTTATTCTTTTCAAGCAGCTTTTCCCATTCCTCTTTACGCTCTTTATTTCTGGCTCTCGCCTCCTCTGCCATTTTCTTGGACTCCTCTGTACCGGGGTCAGCTTCAAAAACACCTACGCACTTTGTCGTAATACAGTCCTCGCTGTCTATGCTGATTTCCAGACTGACCAGCCTCGCCCCATTTTTAGCAGAATTTTCACATATCTTATTGATACAGTCCGGCATTTGGGAAAGCGTATTCTCCAGCCATTCAGCCGTTTTGGGATTAGATGCCGCCTTTGAAAGCAGGCTGGAATTGATTGTCACGGAACTGTCCTTTGTTGGTGTCAGGCAGGCATATTTATGATTCAGATATTCTGAATATTCCCGTCTGCTCCCGTATGTGCTTTTCTTTTCCGTTTCCTTCTTTACTGCTTTTGTCCGCACTTCTTTATCTGTATTAACCTGTTCCAAATTGCTGTAATTCTGCTTCCTGACTCCATAGTCAGGAAGATTCCCCTTAATCTCCATTGCCATAATATCATCCTCCTCTACAAAAATCTTACCTGTAGTTCCTCTATCATTCAAAGCCTCATATGCCCCTTTGTGTAATCTCCAAAATATATTGGTGCGCAAATTCAATCCCTCTACAAGTCAAATTTTCACACATATGTGGCGGATCATTTTCTGAAAATCCCATAGGGCGTAGTTCAAAACATCTTAATGAACAAAATGTTTTTTCAAAATCAGACGCAAAGTTATAGCAGGCAGATACAATTTCATCTTCTGTTTTCCCCATCTTATGAAGATAAATGCCTATAAACATAAGTGTGCCTTCAACTAAGCCGCACTGTGCCCTATAACCTCCGGCACCATGCAATCCAACCGCAGACCAGATAATTTGCTGTTCAATGGCAGTTTCAAATAATTCACTCAAACATATGATTGCTGTCCTGGCACAATTTACATCATCATTCCAGTACAATTCATGTACCCGGTTCTTTATACATTCTTTCATAGATATATCCTCTCCCGGCTCCCCGATTCCCTAACTTATCGGAACGCCGGGGATGTCCGACCTGCTTTGTCAGGCTGTAGTTTATCGGGAATACGTGTCCGTGGGCAGGCTGTTTTCAATTATAATTTGCTTTTGCAGAAAGTCATAATGTCATTGATCCATTTGTTATACCGCAAATATCCGTCCCAATTTCCAAGCGTTTTCATATCATTCATAAGTTCGTGTGCCATCGTCATATAATCCGTTTTTTCGTGGTAGGAAGTACCGCCCATCTTATCCTTTAATATCGACATGGTCATAAAATTACTGTCCGATCTATTCCCTGTATGCGCATTTAACGCAAGCAGCTCCGTATAAGAGCAGCTATTTGGATTTACCTTGCTCACATCCACCGTCTGCTCGTATTCATTTCCGTTTTTGTCAGTGCCTTTCACGAGGTAAACCGGATTATCTTCTGAATAATCATCCGCCCGGTATACATTTGCGCTTTCTCCTGTCTTTACATGATGGATAGAAAATACTGCGTCAGGGTCAATATGTACTACATTTTTTGCACCCTGCACATTTGCCCCAAAGCCGCCTTTCGTACTGCTTTCTGCCTTTCTCGCTCCCTGCCATGCCGGATACCCTGCTGCCCCTATTCCATTTACATTCATTTCTCAAAACCTCCATTACTATCCATTATTTTAATAGCAGCCCCTCTGTCATTCAGAGCCGCCCTCTGTGCCATATTGGTAATATGCACCTCTAAGCAACCTCCACCACAATCCTAAAATCCCCAAAACTTCGATGTCAGCTCCTGGTTTACGATGGATGAGAGAAAATTGGGATTGTTGCTCTGGAACATTTTCAGGCTTTCAAAGAAAGCGGCCTTGCTCCCTGTCTTTAAGCCCGCAAAAGTTTTATCCAACTTCTGATTTTTCACATTCTTCTCCACATATTCATCCGACTGCTTTTCGTAATTATCAACCATCAAAGGATTCTTCTTTACTGCGCCTGCATACCAGTTTGTAAGGTATTTCAACGAGCTAAGCCCGCCGTCATCGTTTTTCCCCATCTTCTGGTACTCTGCGTATGCGTCCTTATCCATTGTCCGCATCATGTCAAGCGCACTTGTTGTCCTGACAAGTCCGCTCCCATGCCCTAAATACCTGCCCTGCGCCATACCGTAATCCATGTTTCCACTTGGATCTGCTTTTCCTGCGCTTGCCAGCTTCGCAATGGATTCCATCGCCTCCATGAATGACTTCCGACTTTCCTCCGGGATAAAGTTCTCCGCCGCATATTCTGCTTTCTTCATGCCGAGCGATATGTTCGCCTGACGTTCCTCCTCCGTCATGGAGCCGCTGTTCCCGACAAGGAAGTTCTGCCGGATGATGTCATACACAAATCCCTGATCCTCCTTGCCACAGTTCTCCAACGCAGACGCAACCGCCTTGTCTGCGCCGTACATCCCCGAATATGCCGGAAAATTATTTAAGGATTTGTCAATCTGCACAATATCCTTTTGGAATGCTGCATTTCTCTCCTCCATTGCTTCCCGATCTTCCGGCGACATGCTATCCCTCCTGTCCTCCGCAAGAGCCGCCAGTCCATCGCCGGAAAACTCCACGATAACCGAATCCCCATACTGTGAACGGATGTCTTTCATCGCCTGCAAGGTTTCCTCCTTTGACATCTTATCCATGATCTTGTTGCCATGCTCATCCGTGGTGTTAAACTCATATTTTACAAGGGTGTCTTTCTTATATGCACCACTTCCATATAAGGGGATATTTGTTGTCCCTCTGTAAAACTGTCTATAATCAATATTCACAATCTGCACTCTCCTTTTATATAACCGTGGAAATCTGTTTGCTGTATAAATAAATCCAAAGAATACGCTTTCTTTAATCCGCACTCCCTTTATGCGGTTCTGCCGAAATAACCTCTCCCTGCACGGTGGATGTTCCCTTGTCACAAATTGCTATTTTAAAGGAATACCATTCATTGTATTATATAGTTCGTCGGTTTTCCGAATGTATTCGTCTTTTGCTGCTCTGTACATTGTCCAATTATGGAAAATAAGAAACTTCTCGTCATTCATTGATATTTTTGTTCCATCAATGATATTTTTGTATATGTCATATGCTTTCTTTGTATCTCCTGTCATCTTTTCGATCAGGCTGCTGCCGTTTTCTGAATGGTAAGCATCGTATGCCGTTTTGTATTCTTCGTACTCCTCGGCTGCGGTTTTTGCCGTTCCGTCAGCAATCATAGCTTTTTTCTTTTCTATCAATTCATCAATCTTTTCCTTCGCGTACGCCTCTGCACCTTTCTCTATGTCTTCATCTTTATGAGAAGCCGCCGGATCTGCTAACTGTTTCAGGCGGAACTCTGCTTTAGCCAGATTTGTAATCGTATTGTATGGGTCAACCATTGCCTTCCAACTAACGGGCAGTTTTTCATTCATAGAGGATACAGCGTTTCTGAATTCATCTATATCAGAACCGATATGTATCAAGTCCATATCAGTATTTGTTTCCGTTTTTTCAGCGTAAAACTGCTGTCCTGCGGCAGAAATTGATACAGTATCCCTGTTTGCGCCAGACTTCGTTTCATTCTCAACCCTGCCGTCAACATGAGACTCTGACGCTCTTTCGCCTGCTGCCGCCGTATATGATGCCTGATTCATATAACGATTCATTTTAACATTCATAATCTGCATTTCCCTTTCCTTTATCTTAACTTATTATTATGCTTGCCATCTGCCGAAACAATCTCCCTTTGCACGTCGGTGTCATTCCAACTCCTGTTTCAGTCTGCACTCCCTTTATGCGGTTCTGCCGAAATAATCTCCCCTTGTCCGTAAGAATTCTCCGAAGATCCGTCCAGTTCACCGACATCAAGCTGCAGTTCCTCCGCTATGGGATCGTCATCATAGATTGCCGTGCCGTCATCTTCAATCTGATGCACCGCATCCGGGGCGGAGCTTGACGAATCATCTCCCTGTGTGGTACATCCGCTGATTGCAGGAATCATTATTGCTATAACAAATAATGTCAATAATCTGCTTTTCCATATTTCACTAACACGCATTTTCCAAGTTCTCCAATTTGTTTGATGTAACAGCCACCTGCTAATCAAAGCCACCTCTGCTCCCTTACAATATGTCTGTTCAATCCGCAGAAGCAAAGTTTATGCGCCTTTGCGGAATATGATATAAGCAATATCTCCTTATACCTTTATGTCAAAACCCGCCCCTTTGGGTTCCGATGTGCCAGAAATCGTTGCTATGAGGTTCTGTGTAACACTTTTTACATCACTGCCAGCAGCAGATACTGTAAACATTTCCGTCAGTTCTTTCCCCTCTGCCCGTTTTTCCGCAGCCTTTTCTTCTGCCTTTTTCTCATCCCGTCTTTTAGCCGCTTTTTCCTCCTGCGCCTTCTTTTCTTCCTTTCTCTCCTTAATCTTTTCTTCCAGTTCTTCCCCTGCTTTTTCTGTTCCCGGATCAACTTCTACCTGAGTAACAACTTCTGTAGTCATACTGTCATATCCATTCATGGTAATATCACAGCTTATCATTTTTGCGCCACGCGATGCCGCCGCTGACTTTATATTATCAACTACTTTCGGAATCAAAGATAAATTATATTCCAGCCATTCAGATGTTTTTTCATCACTTGCAGCTTTCGCTAAAAGAGAACTGTTTATATTTACTGAATAATCTTTGCTTTTCATACATTCGTACTTTTCAGTAAGATAGGACAATTCATCCTTTGCCGTCTTTCTGACCGCTGTTTCCTTTGCTGTACCCGCTCCCTCTGCCGCCTGCCTTTTGCCATTTGCAGAATTTGTGTAACCTGCATAAGCGTTTGTGTAATCTGTTACTCCTGAAATTGCCATAATCTTTATCCTCCTGATTGCTAAAATTATTATGCTAATCCTAACGGCAACTCATCCGTCATTCAGAGCCGCCCATGCCCCCTTGTGGTAAGTCCGGGCAATTTATTTCATCATGCAGACCTACCAATACCCTTAAAATTATGCGCATTTTCTATACTTCACTTGAAACATTCGACATTTCATTTGATACAGTATCATTTTCAGCCGTAGGCGTATTATCGGTCTCCTGCTTTGCATTTTCATTGGGTGCTTCTGTCGGTTTAGAAATTTCTAAGCTCATGGTTGTTTCCATTCCGCCGATACTCATTGTCATTACAAGCACTCTTGAACCGTCTGGCTTAACAATAATTTCTGTCTTTGATTCAGATTCTTGTTTATCTTCCTGCTTCAATTCTTCATCTGATACGTCATTATCCTCCTGCTCCAATAATGGATTTGTTGATTTAAGCGCCTTATAAATATCCTGCACATTGGCATTCTGCCTTGTATCTTCGGGTGCAGACACCTCTGTTTCCTGTTTTTGTGGGGAAAATTGTCCGACCCTGCTCTTGTTGTGTTTATTTGTTGCTACATTGTTTTGATAATAATTATGTCCTATTCCGCTAACGCTCATTTTTCAAATCCTCCATTGTTATCAATATTTATTGGCGGTTCTTCTGTCGTTCAGAACCGCCTTTGCCCCCTTATGTTAAGTCCGGGCAATTTACTTATCGAGAAGCCCTAAAAACTTCTGCCATTCCATATAGCCTTTCAAGTCCCCATAACTATACTCTGACTGCATAATATCTTTGACAATATCCACCCAATTCATCTTTGTTGAAAAACCCCAGGAGCCGGAATTTCTCTGCTCCGCATTTTTTACGGCTTTTGCAACTGCGGCTTTCAGTACTGTATCTTCAAAACTGCCTTTCCCGCTTTCTTTCAAATGGGAAGTGTACGCATACATTTCAGCCGTATCACAATTTTTCGGGTCTACCTTAGAAACATCTATCATTCGTTCTGTTACATTCCCGTCCTTATCCCATGTTTTCACTTTATAAACCGGATTACCCGGATCAAAATCCTGCGTCTTATATACAGTAATAGATGAATTGTTTACTACATCAACATTAGAGCAAATTGCAATATCTCCCGTTTCTTCCTTAGAGCCATGCAATGTAGCTGTTGAAGTCTGTCCTGTTGCCTGCGCCGCTTCCGCCGCCTGTTTTGCAAAGCTCCCGCCTGCCACATTTCTTCCTGTCTTTCTTGTTTCATACCCCGCCACCGGGTAGCCTGCTGTTCCAATTCCGCTAATACTCATTTTTCAAATCCTCCATTGTTATCAATATTTATTGGCGGTTCTTCTGTCGTTCAGAACCGCCAATGCCCCCTTATAATAAGTCCGGGCATGATGCCCGCATTTATCCGAGCAACGAATCACCGCCTGCCATAGTTTCTGTCATGATATTTGCATCATAAACACTGGAAGCCTTCGCCATCTGCTGCTTACTACTCCATGCCTTTGCCAGTCTGCTTCTCTCCTGTTCCGCCTTAGCAACCTTTTCATCCAACAGCTCCTGTTGCTGTCTCTTGGCCTGCGCCCGCTTTTCCAGATATTCTTCCAGCAATTCCTTATTCCTGTCTTTCTTCCCGCTTGTTTTCTTATAAAAACTATCCTGCGAACGTGCAAAAAACTCCGAATCATTATTAGGGCCAGACCATGAATCTCCTCTATAATCTTTCTCGGTCGCTCCTACCGTTATAAGTAATGATGCTTTTAACGGAGCAAACGATGACGTCAGATCACGCTGAAGCGCCGACATTATCTTTGCCCTATATTCCGGATCGGCTTTCATATTTTTAAATGCCTCCTCCGATATATTGACTGCCAGATTGGTAATTGTTCTATTCTTTGGTATCCTCTCAAGTTCAGCATAAAATTCCTTCTTAAACAGTTCCATTTCTTCCGCTTCCGATAATTCCTGCGTACTCTCTGCTTTTCCAGTGTCAATTTTTTCCGTACCGTTCACATTCTTTGTGTTTCTCTTTGTTTCCACATTGTTCTGATAATAATTTTGTCCCACCCCACTGATAACCATTTTCAAATCCTCCTTTGATACTACGGCGCCTCTGTTGTTCAGGCCGCTCTTGCTCCCTTGCTGGAAGTCCGGGCATGATACCCGCATTTATCCGAGCAACGAATCACCACCTGCCACAGTGTCCGTCATGATATTTGCATCATAAACACTGGAAGCCTTTGCCATCTGCCGCCTACTATCCCACGCCTTTTCCAGCCTGCTTCTCTCCTGCTCCGCCTTTGCAACCTTTTCATCCAACAGCTCCTGTTGCTGTCTCTTGGCCTGCGCCCGCTTTTCCAGATATTCTTCCAACAGCTTCTTTTTATTATTTTGTTTACCACTTGTCTTTTTATAAAAACTGTTTTGTGAACGGGCATAAAATTCTGAATCATTATTGACAGACCAGCCATCTGCCCTATAATCTTTGGCAGTAGCTCCTACCGTAATCACCAGAGAACAGTCCGGAGCCGGGGCAACGGAACCCGTCATATCTCGCCTGATTACAGACAACATTTGTTCCCTGTACTTTGGATCAGCTTTCATATTTTTAAACGCTTCCTCTGATATATTAACCGCTACATTTGCTATTGTTTTATCTCGTGGTATCCTCTCAAGTTCAGCATAAAATTCCTTCTTAAACAGTTCCATTTCTTCCGCTTCCGATAAGCCCTGCGTACTCCCTGCTTTTCCAGTGCAAATTTTTTCCATACCGTTCACATTCTTTGTGTTTCTCTTTGTTTCCACATTGTTCTGGTAATAATTTTGTCCTACTCCACTGATAGCCATTTTCAAATCCTCCATTTTAAGCTTTATTTAATACAAAGTCATTTACTTATCTTCTCCCACTTTCTCCTGCTGCAACATGGCTGTCAATATCAAACTTTATGCCTTTATGTCAAAACTTCCACCTGTCGGTGACGATGTGCCTGACACCGCCTCAACAATATTCTGTGTAACACTTTTCACATCCGTGCCAGTGGCAGATACCTTGTATGTCCCTTCTGTCAGTTTTTCCATCTGTTCTTTTCTTTCTGCCCGACGTTCCGCCGTCTTTTCTTCCTCTGCCTTTTTCTCTGCTTGCTTTTTAGCTATTTTTTCCTTTTCTTCACGTTTCTTTCTGGCTTTTAACAGGCGTTCTTCCTCTTCCTTATACTTCTTCTGTATTTTATCAGTATTATTATTTCCGTTTCCTGTATTTGCTGTCCTCATGCCACCACAGGATGACTGCCTGTTGCCACTGGCATCATATGTAACAGTTCTTCCGCCAAGCACGACACCATCTCTCTGCGCCCACCCATAAACCATTGAGTTTGCAGCAACTTCTCCCGACAGATTCCATTCGATTTCTTTTGCAAATTCAGGATCATTTGCCATTTTCTTCAAACAGTCATACGAAAGATTTACCGTAACTCTGCTACTGTTACTCGGTAATACGCCGCCATTTGTATTGAAATTTATCTGCGGAAATTTCTTGCATAGCTTTTCATAATATGCCTGCACCTTGTCTTTGCTGTTTGCTGATGTGTTTGTCTTTACCTCTGCTGCCGCCTTGTTATCCGGCTTTTTCGCGGTATCAACATAATTTGCCGTATAGTTGCTGTAATTCTGCTTCCTGACTCCATAGTCAGGAAGATTCCCCTTAATCTCCATTGACATAATTCTCATCCTCCTTCAAAAAATCTTACCTGCAGCTTTATATACCGATTATACGGATTGTTTCCCCGTCAACAGCATATCTTGCACTGAATCCTCCCAGCAGACTGTTTCCATTCATCTTTTCATAATCCTTAATCGCAAGTATGTCTGCCCTGTAATCAAGGTATGTCTGGTTCTGCCCCGGATCATTAAGCAGTCTGTCAAGGGGCGCATCCAGCCCTTTTATCCTGCCGTTCTCCACCATGATATCTGACAGTGCCACATTACCGCCCATTGCTTTCTGCAAAAATGCCTCAATCCCCATTGCAGCTTTCAATATGTACTGCTCCTGCTTAGTCATCCCTTGCATACTGGCATTTATGGAAATATAAGTATCCATCAGTTCCCCGGAAAAACCGTTCAGGATGTCCTCCACTTTTTCCTTCACAGCCGCATCTTCAATCCCCTTTACTTCCGCCTTTCCGTCTATGCCAATGCTGACCTCAAAAGAAGGTATGGGGGAAACGCCGGACTGCTCCATCTGCTGAAAGATTTTTTCACTTATATCTGTCCGCAGTTTTGCGGAAGCCATTGCACCGTCAATCTCATGCGCGGATGCAAAAACTCTGACAAGCCCTTTCTCCTGCTCCGTCAGTTCCCCACCCGCCGCCATTCTGGAAAGAAGTTCCTCTTTCCTGCTCTCGTCAAAAACTTCCCCTTCTGCCAGATATTCTGCTGCCTGTTTGTTATGCAGCTCATCCATCTGCTGTGTATAATATGCCCCGTACTTCTCCCTGATCTGCTGGAGCGCCAGCTTTTCTTCCGTGGCATCGCCGCCGTCATGCAGTTTTTTACGCAGTGCATAGGCATATTCCTGCATTTCCTTTGCCTGCTGCCTCAGTACGTTATCATTTGCGGCCTGCTTCGTTTGGAATGAAAGGTGGTAATATTCCTCTGCATTTACCGGAGAGCCATCCTTTGCCAGTACCTTCACCGTATATTCCCGGTTTTCCAGATTCCAGTTCGGCACGGTCACACTCTTGCCGCCATTTCCATTATCCCTGCCAATCCCCACCTGGTTCCCGTCACCGTCATACAGAACAAGGTCATAATCACAGCCCTCCGGGATATGGTCAAGAGTCACTGTTATGTCAAGGTTTCGCTTGTCGGACACGGTTCCTAAAATCCTGTATTCCGCTATATTGAACTGATAATAGTCGGCATCGTCCACATCCGACAGCCGCCCCTGCAAATATCCGTCCGGCTTGTTGATAAGCGTGGTCAGGTCAAGCGTCCTCCCGAAACAGTCCGCACCCTCAGACTTATTGCTTTTCCAGTAATAATCATTGGAAATCTTTTCATTCTCCCGGATAACCTTGTTGAAATTCTGGCTCACGGCAAAATCCCTGGGATTCCAATATATTACTTTGTTCGATAATGATACGTTATTCATTTTACTTTATCTCACCGCCTGCCATAGTTTCCGTCATGACATTAGCTTCATAAGCACTGGAAGCCTTCGCCATCTGCTGCTTACTGCTCCATGCCCTTGCCAGCCTGCTTCTCTCCTGTTCCGCCTTAGCAACCTTTTCATCCAACAGCTCCTGCTGCTGCCTCTTAGCCTGCGCCCGCTTTTCCAGATATTCTTCCAGCAGTTCTTTCTGCCTTGCCTTTTTCTCCCGTCCGGCATCAGTCCTCTTTGCGGAAGAACTCCCGGAATACCCCACATTCTCCTTCATGCCCTGCGTATAGCCGTAGCATTTCTCATAAGTATCATCTATATGGGTATACGCAGCCACCGGGATATTTCCCCCGAAATCAACGGCTTTGTTCTTTGCCAGTGCATCCAGTATCTTCTTCTCATATTCCGGGTCTTCCTGCATTTTCTTATAAGCCGCATCCGTTATGTCGATTGTCCAATTCATGCCTCTCTGTGAAGGGTGTGTATACAGGCTGTTCATCTTTTCATCAAAATATGCCTTATACTCATCCAGCGTCATGTCTTTTGGAGAAACAGTACCTTTCTCCTCGGCCTTTCCCGCGAATCCGACATCTGCCCGCTTTTCCTCCTTCCTCACGCCCTCATAGCCTTTCGCCCCATAATAACTGCCATAAACTGTACCTATTTCCATTGCCACATTCTCCTTCCTACTCTGTCATTCTAAGCCGCTCCTGCTCCTTTATAGTAAGTCCGGGCTGCCTGATATTAAATCGAACCCCCGTCTGCCATAAGGAAACTTGCTTCATAAGCAGCATTTGCTCCCGCACTCACATTCCGTGACATTCTGCCCGATTCCTGTTTCCGCTCTATGGCATTCTCAGTCAGACGCTTCCTTTCAAGAGCCGCCTTTAAATCTTTCTCTGCCAGCTCCTGCTTTAACCGTTTTTCTTCCAACAGCTTCCTATACTCCCGTTTCTTTTCTGCTTTCTTTACATAAAAAGAATCCTTATCTTTGGAATGAGCCGAAAATGCCGATTCCGCCTCCTTTGCATGGTCTGCCATATAGGAATAACCTTTATACCCATTTTCATCAATATTTATCAACGTCCCGCCACACATCTTATTGGAACCAACGGCATCCTCCCGGATAATCTTCATCATTTTATTTTTAAACTCACTGTCTTCCATCATTTTCCTGAAAGCCCCGTCCGTTATCTGTATGGATGTATTTACTCCCCACGGCATGGAATTTATTTCATTCCAGATTTCTTTTTTGAAATTCTCCAGTTTTTCTGCATCCGAAACTTCCTGCGTCTGCCCTGCCCGTTCTGTAAAACTTGCTCCTCTTGCAGTATTTTTCTGTGTCCTGCCCATGTGCTGGTATGCGCCTGTCACAGCATTGCTTACTCCTAAAATGCTCATAATACATTCTCTCCTTTCTTTTTCCGTCACACAATTTTATCCAGATTTTCCTGCTGCAACATAACCGTCACATGGAACACATCCCGCTTCACTTTTATGTTTACCCCGCCAAAATATCTCCCGGCCACATCACGCACGTTTTCAAGGCCAATCCCATGTTCCGTGACGATATCCGGCAGGACATTCTGTTTTGTTGTAGCCGGGAACAAGCTGCCTTTTCTTATTGGAACAGCCCCGTCAAAGCTATTCTCGACTTCCAACAATAAAAATTGTTTCTTCCGTTTCAGCATAAGACGTATGAAGCCTTCCCCCTGCTCCAGCTTTTCACAGGCTTCTATGGCATTATCCAAAAGGTTGTTTAAGATAATCCCTAAATCAAATACCGGGATTTCCCCTCCATACCGGAAATCTGCATCAAACCGGATTCCCGCCTTCTCCGCCCTGCGGCATTTATCATTGATAATGACATCCGTAACCGGATTACTTGTCACATACTTATATTCCAGTTCCTGCATGGTCTCGTCCATCCGCCGTACATAGTCCTCTATTTCCCCATACTGCCCGACTCCTGCCAGCCCTTGGATATTCGCCATGTGGTTCTTCATCTCATGGCGCACCTTGCGGATGCTGCCATAAAAATTCTCCGCTTCCTCCAAACGCTTCTTCATGGCTTTGACCTGCTGTTCTTCCACAAAAGCTTTTTGTCTTTCAGAAAGCAGAACCCGGTATCTCTGCCAGAAATAAATAAGCGCCGCTTCCCCTGCAAATATGAAAACCGCTATCATGGGAATCTTCCAGAGCAGGTCTGGCTTTTCGTCAAACAGTAAAAAAAATTCCGTATCTATTTTTACAGCCATCAGCCCGTTTACCACTCCTACAATCATGCTCCCTACAAAATTCAATACAGAAAGCAGAAGGACATCCTGCCATGCCATATTATCCACGCCTTTGATAAGCCTGCAAAGGATAAGTGTCATTGCCGCCAATAATATTGCATAAGAAATTACCAGGCAAAACATTCCAACCGCCATGCAGCGGTACATTTCCTGTAGATAGTTATCCTGCATCACATCCAGGCTTTTCAGCATTGCATTTACTATTTTCTGATAAATACTGTTTGCCATCAGATAGCCCAGACAATGGAAATTACAGAATGCCAGTATGATAAAAAACGCTTTCCCAATCTGCTTTTTGTAACATATCCCGGCATAGCCCATGATTGCGGAAGCTAAAACACCGTACCGAACCCATGAAGCGCATGGAAGAAATCCGATCCCTATATTGGCAAGGATAAACAGCACTGCCGCAATGCCATCCCTTTTTATTTTTTTCTCTCTAAAAGCCGCCGCCCATAAAACAAGGAACACAATGGCTTGTATGACGGTTCTCCATATATCCAATATGCTGTTTATTGTTTCAAATTCTGACTGGCTCATAGGCTGTCCTCCGAAATGTAATCCATGTATGCCTGCACAAAACCGTCATATTTGTACCTTGAAAGCAGCAGCTTATCCCCGTTCGCCATCCTTACCTCCGTCCTGTCATACCCCTCCACATGGAAAAGGTTGATCAGGTATCCCCGGTGGATGCGGTAAAACTGCCCCGCCAGTTCCTCCTCCAAATCCCCGATCTTCGCATAGTATTCTATATTCCCATCTTTCAGGTACAGGACAATATTGTGGTTCCGGCTTTCCATGTAATAAATGTCATTCAGCGGAATCACTTTTCCCTCGCCGCCATACTGGATCACGAGTTTTTTCTTCCGCTGCTCCGCCTCCGATACAATCTGCCCCGCCGCCCGTCCGAACACCTCCGCAAATTTCTGTTCGTCCACGGGCTTTACCAGATACTGGAACGCGCCTACGTCAAATGCGTCATACACATATTTTTCATACCCTGTTACAAAAATAATGATGGGCTGTTTGGGCGTCTTTATACCCCGGATATGCCTCGCCAGCCCCATGCCGTCCAAGCCTGAGCCTGAGCCGCCCATCTCTATATCCAGAAATAGAATGTCATGCTCCTTACCGTCCGAAAGATACGCATCAGCAGAATCATATTCCGTGATATTACATTCCCTTCCCTGCTTTTTGATAAGCGAAACAAGGTAAGACCTTATGTTTTTTTCATCGTCACACACTGCAATTTTTATCGTTTCCGTCACCTCCAGCCTTCAACTAAATTATCGGAAAAATCAACGGGATTTCTAACGTCTGCTTCGTGAATGGTTAATCCGGCTTCGTGAATCGCAGATTTTTATTCTTCAAATCCAAACCGCTCTTATTATTCCCTTTAAGGCGGCGCATAGCCAGCGCAGAAAAAACAGGGAGCGGCATGCAGGCATCTTCTTTCTAAAACCCCCGCTTTCTTGATAGTTTTCTGATATAAGCAGGCCGCCGCATATGGGATAAAACCATAACGACGGTCTTTACATAATCAATGGTATCTTTTCCAACCTTGCCACATTTATCTCATCATGAAAACCGTAATCCTATTTGTCAAGCTTATAGGTGAATATTCTAACGCTTCGGAGCCACCGTTTTATCGCTTGAGAGCCATTTGATTTTGGTATTCTAATGCTTGAGAGCCACCACAACATCTGGTGGTCTTTGATATTTGATTTTATATAGGATCTCCTATAGATTTTGATAGAAAGCCTGGTGCTTTTAATAAATCTATAGGAGGTCTTTTATTATGTACAAAAAGACGAAACCCAGAAGCGTAATGGAGCTTCTAAACAAAAATCTAAGCGAAAGGGAGGTGGCGGCAATGCTTGGATGCTCAAGAAACACAGTCTCTGAAATTAAAGAACTCTGCAGACAGCAGGGCATGACCTGGGATGACATTCAGGATATGACAGATGACGGGTTGTACGATATTTTATATCCTAAGAAATTCAAGCGGACAACAAACTATGTGCCTGTCGATTATGCATACGTACATTCAGAACTCAGGAAAACTGGAGTGACTATGAAACTGCTGTGGGAAGAGTATCGGGACAAATGCGTGAGCGAGGGCAGGGAATACTGTGCGTATCCTACATTTACTGTTAATTATTACAAATACACTGGCGAGAAGAATTATACCAGCCATATACAGCACAGGCCGGGAGTCGAAGTAGAGGTGGATTGGTCTGGTCCTACAATGTCATATGTGGACGTGGATACCGGAGAAATCATAACCGCATATCTGTTTGTCGCCACACTGCCATACAGCCAGTATGGGTATGTGGAAGCCACTACGGATATGAAAGAAAAGGCGTGGCTTGAATGCCATGTGCATATGTTTGAATTCTTCGAAGGCACTCCTGTGAAGATTGTCTGCGACAACTTGAAAACTGGTGTTGTGTCCCATCCTAAGAAGGGCGAGATCATCCTCAATGATGCATATCTGGCATTGGGGGAGTATTACGTGACCGCCATCATGCCTACAGGCGTTAAAAAGCCCAGGCAGAAAGCCAGCGTAGAAGGTTCCGCAGGCAAGATTGCGACGGCTGTTATAGCAAAGCTTAGGAATGAGATATTTACATCACCTGGATCGCTAAACTCAGCTATTCGCAAGGCTGTAAAGGAGTACAATGACAGACCGTTCCAGAAAAGGGATGGAAGCAGGAGCACTGTTTTCAATACGCAGGAAAAGGCTTATCTGAGAGCCCTGCCGTCAGTCCCTTACGAGGTGTGTGAATGGTCTTACGGACATAAGGTGGGCAGGAACTCCCATATAAGCTTTAACAAGGGTCAATACTCTGTTCCCAGCAGATATATTGGCTGTAAGGTTGATGTCAAATACAACTCCCGCCTTGTCTTTGTCTATTATAACAGAAGCGAAATTGCAAGACATGAAATTCTTCCCAGGGGCATAGTAAACGGTGTCAGGACAGATGAATCCCATCTTCCGTTTCCGCTTAAGAAGAATAAGCAGGCTGAAGACCTGATTGACGCAGCCAGAGAAATCGGGCCGAATACTTTTGAGTTGATCCGAAGGATGTATGACGAGGCAAAAGTAAAGGAGCAGCCCACGCAGACGGTCGCAGCCATTCTCGCAATTGCTGACACCTTTACGCCGGACATCTTAGAAGCCGCTTGTAAAAAAAGCTTAAAGCAGTATCATATGCCTTTTTACAAAACGGTATACAAGGCTGCTGAGAATCTAAATAATCAAAAAGAGCTTGAAAAATTCAAAGAAACAAATAAAACAACCGGCATCGTAAGAGGTGCCGATTACTACGGATAGGAGGAAATACCATTATGAAATTTGAGTTAAAGAAAAACCTTACAAAACACGAGCCGGGTGATTTGGCCAGACTGGTGGAAAACCAGGAAAGCGATATCGCATTGGCAGATTTGAGCTTTGATGCAAGATTGGAACAACTGCTTGAGGAATTGATCTGTGAAAGAGAAAACAAGCTTATTAACAGGCTGATAAAGGCCGCCTCATTCAAGTATCCAATGGCAGGCATTGAGTCTCTGGATTTTGACGCAAGACAAGTCAAGAAGAACACGATAATCAATCTTGCCGCAATGGGATTTGTGACTACGGCAACAAACCTTATAATCACAGGTCCGGCCGGTGCTGGCAAAACCTATCTTTCATGTGCGTTGGGAATTGAGGCATGCAAAAAAACTTACAGGGTTTTCTACATCCGAATGCCTGATTTAATGCGCAATTTTGAGGACAGGAGGGATGACCTTAAAGAGTTGACCCGGTACAGGAAGAGATTGGGTAACTACAACATCCTCATAATCGACGAGTGGCTTAACTACAAGCTTAACGAGAGGGATGCAAAGATGCTCTATGAATTGTTTGAGCAGAGAAGCGGAAACAATTAGACACTTGTAAGACCTGTAAAAAAAGTTGGAGCTGTGAGCTCATGCTCATGGCTCCATTACTATATCTTGTGTTTGTGATGGCTCTAAAGTGTTAAAATCCGAGGTGGCTCTCAAGCGATAAAACGGTGGCTCCGAAGCGTTAGAATATTCATTTGCCGCCGCACCGTTTTTGTCATAGCTGTAAATACTCTGCCCTGCGGCGCTGGTTTCCGCCGCTTTCACCGCAACGGGGATGACTGTCTGGTACACCTTGATTACCCTCCCGTAATTCTGCCTTAGATTGTCGGCTGTGGCACGGGCAAGGTTTGTCCGCATATCTGCCAGCGTCAATAACACGCCGTCCACCTTTAAACCGGGGTTAATCTGCCGCTGTACCTTGCCTATGGTTTTCATAAGCTGCGTCATTCCCTTTAAGGGGAGATAGTGCGCCTGCACCGGGACGATTACGCTGTCCGCCGCCGCAAGCGCATTGATAGTGAGCATACCCAGACTCGGCATACAGTCAATCAGGATATAGTCATAATCCTTTTTCAGCTCGCTTAAATAGGATTTCATGGTGAACTCCCGGCTCATGGCGTTTACAAGCGTGATTTCCATGCCGGACAGCTCGATATTCGCCGGAATCAGGTCTACGCCCTCGTCATGGTGTAAAATCCCCTCTCCCGCTTCAAACAGCTCATCACGGATTATCTTCTCCATCTGCGTTGAGAGCGTGACCGGAAGGCTGTCCTGATCCGCCCAGCCTAAAGAGGTTGTCAAATCCCCCTGCGGATCGGCGTCCACAAGCAACACTTTCTTCCCCTCGTTTGCAAGCCCTACCCCTAAATTTACGGTAGTCGTGGTCTTGCCCGTCCCGCCTTTCTGGTTTGCAAGGGCGATTACCTTACATTTAGACATCACGGTTTACCTCCTTTCCTGAAAAATTTAATAGCCACCCTGCATAAGACAGAATGGCTATGTATGGGTTTTGGGAAATAAAAAAAGCCGACTGATTCTCGTAAAAAAATCAATCGGCTATGTAACAGGAAATTCTATCTGCCATAATCAACAGGCAGATAGCAGTCTTAAAATATGTTATGTGGAGAAAAATAAAACCCCATACAAATTTGCATGAGGTCTTAGATGGATGGCACAAACCTTTTCGTGCATCCCATAGATATGTAATTGATAAGTAGTTATGTTTCGGTTCACAATCGCATGGCAACCGGAACCTTGCTTTTTTATTCTTTGAAATGGAACAATCAATAATAAAAAACCTTGCAAACGCCGATGTTTACAAGGTTTTTCAAGCTCCCCGAGTTGGGCTCGAACCAACAACCCCGCGGTTAACAGCCGCGTGCTCTACCATTGAGCTATCGAGGATTATCTGTTCAGTTTTCTTTTCTGTACCCTGAAAAACCCATACAGCCTACAGCCCTTACATCTCCTCTTCCCGTCTTACATCTTCTTCCTTCTTTCTTCCTCTGGTCAAGCCCTCGACCGATTAGTAGCAGTCAGCTCCATCCATTGCTGCACTTCCACTCCTGCCCTATCTACCTCGTACTCTCCAAGGGGTCTTACTTCTTTCGAATGGGACATCTCATCTTGAGGGGGGCTTCACGCTTAGATGCCTTCAGCGTTTATCCCGTCCGGACTTGGCTACCCTGCCATGGCACTGGCATGCCAACAGATGCACCAGTGGTCCGTCCATCCCGGTCCTCTCGTACTGGGGACAGCTCCTCTCAGATCTCCTTCGCCCGCGCCGGATAGGGACCGAACTGTCTCACGACGTTCTGAACCCAGCTCGCGTACCGCTTTAATGGGCGAACAGCCCAACCCTTGGGACCTGCTGCAGCCCCAGGATGCGATGAGCCGACATCGAGGTGCCAAACCACTCCGTCGATGTGAACTCTTGGGAGTGATAAGCCTGTTATCCCCAGGGTAGCTTTTATCCGTTGAGCGATGGCAATCCCACGTTCTGCCACCGGATCACTAAGTCCTACTTTCGTACCTGCCCCACCCGTCGGTGTCGCAGTCAGGCTCCCTTCTGCCTTTGCACTCTCCAGATGGTTTCCGTCCATCCTGAGGGAACCTTTGAGCGCCTCCGATACCCTTTCGGAGGCGACCGCCCCAGTCAAACTCCCCGCCTGGCATTGTCCCACCGCCGGCTTACGGCGGCTGGTTAGAAACCCGGTACTGCAGGGGTGGTATCCCAACAGCGGCTCCGCATGGGCTGGCGCCCTTGCTTCTTAGCCTCCCACCTATCCTGTACATGCAGCACCAGATCCCAGTACCAGACTGGAGTAAAGCTCCATGGGGTCTTTCCGTCCTGGCGCGGGTAGCCAGCATCTTCACTGGCATTTCAATTTCACCGGGTGCATTGTCGAGACAGTGCTCAGATCATTACGCCTTTCGTGCGGGTCGGAACTTACCCGACAAGGAATTTCGCTACCTTAGGACCGTTATAGTTACGGCCGCCGTTTACCGGGGCTTGGATTCAGAGCTTCGCACCGCGATACCCTGAAGGGCACCGCAAATACTAACCCCTCCTCTTAACCTTCCGGCACCGGGCAGGCGTCAGCCCATATACTTCACCTTCCGGTTTTGCATAGACCTGTGTTTTTGCTAAACAGTTGCCTGAGCCTTTTCTCTGC
>JAYMNP010000001.1:3940000-4135000 GCA_036941025.1 Lachnospiraceae bacterium JLR.KK002 | reverse complement strand
TGCGGTATCTTTCCTCCAGGCAGAAAATCGAGTTTGGAACCGGGAAAATTAATCAGATTCATCCGGCCCCGGAGTCAGAAAATCCTGAAATTCCGGTCCGTGTTTCCCGCTGACAGGAAAACAGTACGAGTGGAAAATATCATACATGTTCGATAACAGTTTTATATACGTTCCGGATGTAAACATCAGAAAGCTGTATCATAAAGACAGAAAAGGCTGAATTGTTACCATTTTGGGTTACGCTTCGCTGTTCCCGGTAATCTGAGCGGAAAACACCTCCGCCAGACGCAAATCTTCCGGCGTCGTTATCTTAATATTTTCATAGGAGCCCTCCACCAGCCTGACATTCTGATGGCAGATCATTTCCAGTACCATAGCGTCATCGGTTACGGAAACAGGCTGTCCTTCTTTTTCATATTCTATCAGTTGCCGGTAGGCCTGATAAATCAGAGAAAACCGAAACACCTGCGGCGTCTGTATCTGCCAGACACGGTTTCGGGGAGGCGTTTCTCTGGCAAACAGAGTGTCATCAGCAATTTTTATGGTATCTTTCACCGGCATTCCGGCCACACAGGCCTGAAATTTTTCCACTGCTTCTGCGCAGCGCAGAATCGTAGCCTGGTCCACAAAAGGCCTGGCACCGTCGTGTATCATCACATAATCCGGCGGATTTTTCTCCCTGTTCAGTTCCTCCAGGCCGCAGAATACCGAATGATACCTCTCTTTTCCGCCTGGCACCACCGCTTTTATTTTTGTAAATCCGTATTTTTCCACAATTTCTTTCCGGCACCAGGGAATATCTTCCTCTCCCGCCACCAGAATAATTTCCCTTATCATGCTTTTTTCAAAAGCAGATAAAGAATAAAACAGCACGGGTCTTTCGCGCAGCATAAGATATTGTTTGGGGACATGGCTTTTCATACGCATTCCCCGTCCGGCGGAAAGCACAATGGCTGCATAGGTTCTGTCTCTGTTTTTTTCTTTTGGTTTTACTTCCATCAGCGTTCCCCTAATTTCAGACCAGGCACAGCATTCAAATCCCAGCCGGAAGTCCTTCCTTCCAGGTACTCATAATAAGCTGCCGCACCAATCATGGCTGCATTATCGGTACAGTATACCGGGGACGGATAATAAAATTTAATCCCTCTGGCCCGACACGCCTCTTCCATTCCCCTGCGGAGCGTGCCGTTGGATGCCACGCCCCCCGCAATAGCCAGGGTGTCAATTCCTGTTTCCTCCAGTGCATGTATGGCATGTTCAATCAGCACATCTGTCACTGCTTTCTGAAAAGAAGCCGCAATATCTGCTTCTGCAATGGGAATTTCTTTCATCTGGCAGCTATTAATATAATTCAGTACCGCTGATTTCACACCGCTGAAGCTGAAATCATACGGATGTTCCGCCACTTTTGCCCTTGGGAATGAAATGGCATCGCAGTTCCCTTCGGCTGCCTTTTTTTCGATTTTGGGTCCGCCCGGATATCCCAGGCCAATGGCGCGGGCCACTTTATCAAAAGCCTCCCCCGCTGCGTCATCTCTGGTCCGGCCCAGTACTTCATAAGTTCCGTAATCTGCCACTTTCACCAGATGGGTATGGCCGCCGGATACCACCAGACACAGAAAAGGCGGCTCCAAATCTTTATTTTCAATATAATTGGCGCAGATATGCCCTTCAATATGATGTACGCCAATCAGAGGCTTTCCTGCCCCGTAAGCAATTGCTTTGGCCTCTGCCACGCCCACCAGCAATGCTCCCACCAGCCCCGGTCCGTAAGTAACTGCTATTGCATCCATGTCTTCCAGAGCCAGTTCCGCTTCCGACAATGCCTCTTCTATAACCTGATTAATTCTCTCAATATGTTTCCGTGATGCAAGCTCCGGCACCACTCCCCCATACAGGGTGTGTAAATCAATCTGAGAAGAAATAATGTTGGAAAGCACTGCTCTCCCGTTCTTTACCACTGCCGCTGCTGTTTCATCACAGGAGCTTTCAACAGCAAGGATTACCACATCTTTTTGTTCATTTACCGTCATTTTTTTACTCCTGATAAAATCCCAGTATTTTCCATCTGCCATCGTCGTCTTTCCGCAGAATGTAAGTCTGGCCGGCACGTCCTGATTTTTCTTTTCCACTGTAATTTTTCAGGAAATAGGCCACGTCCACGTAAGCGCATTCCCGCCCGTTTTTCGTCTTATATTCTACTTCTTTACTGTTCTCCACACTGACGTCGGAAATGGCTTTTTCGTCTGCCGCATAGCTGGCAATCTCCGCTTTCACAGACTCCAGATATACATCCGGGGGATTGATTTCCTGCAGTTCTTCATCCATCAGTTTTCTGGCCTGCTCCGCCAGTTGTGCCAGTTGTTCCTGGCTGTACTCCTGGTCAAAGTAACATTTCAGGATTCTGTTATAAAATTTCACCACTTCTCTGGCTGTTTTGGGATAGGATTTTTCCAAATCTTTGGAAATCAGCATTTCCACTTCTGTCATCTTTTCCTCACCCGTATCGCGATGAGACAGATAATAATAATAGCCCAGACAAAGGGCAGCGCAGACTACTACAATCACTGCTGTTTTTATACCATTTTTCATAAAATCCCTCCTTACCCGATTCCGTCTTTACCGAAAATCCAGCTCCACCGTTTTCCCGTCCTTCCCCAGTTTTGCGTCCGGATAAATACTGCGCACTTCCTCCATATAATCTTCCGCCCGTACCAGAGAGGGGCTGAAATGAGTGAGCCACATATCGCCGGCTTCTGCATCTCTTGCAATTTCTGCCGCCTCATAAAAAGTCATATGTTTATACTGTCTGGCTTTTATGGCTTTTTCTTTTTCTCCATACATTCCTTCTATGATTAATAAATCGGCATTTCTGGCATGTTCGGTAATAGCTGCCACAGGCCTGGTGTCTGTGCAATAAGTCACTTTAATACCTCTCCGGGGTGGCCCCAGCACCATATCCGGCGTATAAATCTGCCCTTCCAGTTCCAGCGTCTCGCCTTTCTGCAGCCTGCCCCAGCAGTTTTTGGGAATTCCGAGGTTTTGGGCTTTCGCTACCTGAAATTCTCCGGCCCTTGGGATTTCAAGGGTATATCCATAGCAGATTACGTTATGGTTTACACGAAAGGCAGTAATCTGATATCCTCGTTCCTGTAATTGTTCCACCGGCTGTGTCAGCTCTCTGTAACGAATCTCAAAGGGCAGTTCAGGCGCAATGGTGCGCAGGGCAGTCACCACCCGCTCCAGCCCCTTCGGCCCAATCATGGTAAGGGGTTCCGTGCGTTCCGCATTTCCCATGGTAAGCAACAGGCCCGGCAGGCCGCTGATATGGTCCGCGTGATAGTGGGTGAAACATATGGTGTCAATGGGTTTGGCACTCCAGCCTTTTTCTTTCATGGCTATCTGAGTGCCTTCCCCGCAGTCAATCAGAAGGCTGCTTCCGTTATACCGCGTCATCAGCGCGGTCAGCCAGCGGTAAGGCAGGGGCATCATCCCTGCCGTACCCAGTAAACATACATCTAACATTCCGTTTCCTTTCAGACTAATTCTGTCACTTCTATGGTTTTTACGGGAATCTGAAAGCTCTTAATCCATGCGTCGTAGCACGCTTCACAGACGTCAAATTCCTGTTTTTCTCCGTCTTTTCCGGAAAAATACCCCCATTCTTTCTCCACGTGAAGAAATTCCCCATGGGGTATTCCAGTGGGTTCCTGTATTACTTTTTTACAGCAGTTGCATATAATGATCTGTTTTTCTGTCTTCATCTGTTGTCCTCCCTGTTTCCGCAGTCTGAATCCCGGAATTTTACAAAGGGGCCGGGCCCTTCGTCCATTTTATTATAACGAATGGCGTCTGCTTTTTGAAAGAGGGAATTCTATCCATGCATCCTCGCAAACAGAATCATTGTTCAAATACCATAATCATTCCATCCTCTCTGGGAAGTTCATACAAATCCTTTCGGATTCCGCAATTCTGAAATCCCAGCTTCTCATACAGATGAATGGCAGAAGTATTGCTTACCCGCACTTCCAGAATCATGCGGCGAATCTTTTTTTCCTGAGACCGCTCTGTCAGTGCGGCCAGCATTCTGTGCCCGATTCCCTGGTTCTGCCATTGAGGTGCAACAGCCACATTCATAATTTCGCCTTCTCCGGAAAAACAGTACATGCCGCAGTAACCTGCCACTGTGCTTCCATGTAATGCCACCAGAAACAACGTATCCTGCTGCAGAGAATCCAGAAACGCCTGCTCCGACCAGGGTTTGGAAAACAACTGCTTTTCCAGGCCTGCAACAGCCGGGATATCCTGTACTTCCATACTGCGTATCACAATTTCTGTCATCATGCATCCTGTCCGGCCCGCTCTTTTGCCAACCGCTCCCGTTCTGCCTGGGCCAGCCGCAGATAATCCGGCCTGTGTTCTGCTGCTATCTGAATCTTTCCTTCTCTGTAATAAATCAGACCCAGGGCGGCTACCGACGCCGCCCGCTGCTTATTCATATGTGCCGGTGCAAATGAAAACTTCACCTGGCAGTGTTCCTCAATATAAGTACGAAACACCGGCACTCCGTCTCCCAGAAATACCACGGAGCGGTTCCTCTCGTTGACTTTTGCAATGATTTCCTCAATTCCCACTGCGCACTGAGGTTCCAGAACCTGCATACCTCCCTCTGTAAATTCATACAGTCCCGTATAGGTCTGATTTCTTCTGGCGTCCATCAGAGGGCATACCATGTCCCGGCTGCCATACATGTTATAAGCCAGTCCATCCAGAGTGGGTATGTGTATCACAGGCTTTTTCAGGGCAAGGCCCAGACCTTTTGCTGTGGCGGAACCAATGCGCAGACCAGTAAAGGAACCTGGCCCTCCTGCCACTGCCAGGGCGTCCAGCGTATTTACATCCAGTTCTGTCATCCTGACGATTTCGTCCAGCATGGGAAGCAGTGTCTGGGAATGAGTTTTCTTATAATTAACCGTATATTCTGCCAGCAGGTTATCATCTTCCACAACGGCCACTCCTGCCACCAGCCCGGAACTGTCCAGTCCTAATATTTTCATTTTGTTACCTCACTTATTGTATCAGGAAATGTCATAAATTTTTTCCTTATGACGTTTTCTGCGCCGATTTTTGCCGCGTGCAAACGCAGAATCTATCTTACAAAAATCGTGCGCATCCCCCGGAGGGTTTACAGTAAAGGGCAAATTTATTTGTCGTTTACTGTAATTCTGCGGTAATCAAAGCCTTTTTCCAGATCCTTTTCAATTCGGATTTCCTTATAGTGTTCCGGAAGGATTTCCTGAATCAGTTCCGCCCATTCTATAATGGTCAGTCCCTGTCCGTAAAAGTAATCCTCATATCCGATTTCTTCCATCTCCTCCACATCTCCAATCCGGTATACGTCAAAATGATAGAAAGGCATTCTGCCTTCTTCATATACCTGAACGATAGTAAAGGTAGGGCTGCAGACCGCATCTTCCACACCCAGCCCCCTGGCAATTCCCTGGGTCAGCACCGTTTTCCCGACGCCCAGGTCTCCCGTCAGGGTATACACCTCTCCGGGCCTGGCCTGTTCTCCCAGCTTCTGTCCCAGCCGGAAAGTTTCTTCCGGTGAAAATGTTTCTGTTTCCTGCATAAATTCCTCAATTCTCATATCTCATACTATTTCTGAATCATTGCCTGCGTCACTGTTTTCCGGGTCTTTTACACCCGAAAGGGATTCAGCTTCAGCCGATAGCCTTCCATATGATTGATGGCAAGAGCCACCACGGTTTCATATTTCTCTCCCAGCGTTTCTCTGGGAATCACATAGGCATTTATTCTGTTGCTGTAAATCAGAAGATTATTTTTTGTGGAAACCATTTTATAAATCTGCTTCCAGGTCAGGTCTCCGGTTTCCTCTCCCTGAGATACATGGACTCCTTTTTCATCAATCCGAAAGTGCAGGGCCTGTTGCAGCACTTCTGAACTCCTGACCTGTTTTTTCGAGCGCAGATACAGATTGGCCGGCACATAAATCAGAAATACAATTCCCAGCACCACATAAAACACTGTATAAAATGTGCTCACTTTTCCAAAGGTTATTACAGCGGTAATCAGCACCCATACTCCCACCAGCGTTGCCATAATCCCCTGCATTCCGTGGTAGGCGTGGTACAGGTTAAACCGGTACATATCTTTCTCCGTGATATTTGTATCAAATTCTACTGACATTTTATCTGCTCCTTTTCTTCTGGCTTTTAACTTTCGTCATATTATACTCTTTTTGGAGAGGTATCACAAGGGATTTTTCATAATCCCATTTTACAGAGGAAAGGGGAAACCGTCAATATGTTTCAGGATGAACGCCCATATAAAGCAGAGCGCCCCTGTCCTGATTCATGTGATATGCTAAAATACAGTTACTATTTGGAAGGGACGTGAAAAAATGCCATCATTCGCACAGAACCGCAGAAAACAGGAGAAAATGGACGGAATCATTTATGATATGCCGCCTTCTCCCAATTACAGACATGGCGTAATCAACGGCAATGTTTTTGCCATTTTAAAACAGGGATTAAAGAACAGTCTCTGTCAGGTCTTTATGGAAAATCTGGATTTCAAATACCATCCGGAAGAAAATGACGACTATGTAATTCCTGATATTATGGTGATTTGCGACAGAAAACATTTAAAAGGCGGCAGCTACAGCGGCGTTCCGAAATTTATTGCAGAAACATTAAGCCCCTCCACTGCTCTGAAAGATAAAACTGCCAAAAAAGAGGCTTATGAGAAAGCCGGTGTGGAAGAATACTGGATTATCTCCCGGCAGGGAGCCCTGGAAATCTATTATCTGGAAGACGGAGCGTACAAGCTGAAGTACAGTTACATTTTGCAGAAAGACGAAGATGATATGGATTACAATCCGGAAATTTCTGTGATCCTTAAGGGCTTTCCCCATATCACAATGACTCTCGCTGAAATTTTTGAGGGAACGGATTAGCAGAACTTTTGATTTGATTCAGTTGTCAAAAGGGCCTGTGCTGCCAGAGGCGGCAGGCCCTTTTGGTACAAAATGAATCCCGATTTTTTATTTCATGTTCTGAATAAGATTTACCATTTCGATGGCAGCACATGCCGCATCATAACCTTTATTTCCGGCTTTGGTTCCGGAGCGTTCAATAGCCTGTTCTATATTGTCCGTAGTGACAACGCCGAAAATAGTGGGGATTCCGGTCTTCAATCCTACCGTAGCCACACCTTTGCTGACTTCCGCACACACATGGTCGTAATGGCTTGTGGCGCCTTTAATTACGGTTCCAAGGCAAACTACTGCGTCGTAATTTCCCGACTCTGCCATTTTCTGAGCGGTCAGGGGAATCTCAAAGGAACCCGGCACCCATGCCAGGGTAATATCGTCATCTTTTACCCCGTGGCGAAGCAAAGCGTCCTGTGCGCCGCTTACCAGCTTTGACACGATAAATTCATTAAATCTGGATGCCACAATTCCCACTCTGGTTCCGTTTGCTACTACATTTCCTTCCAATACTCTCATTACTTTTCCTCTTTTCTTTTTGATATGATACTGATTCGGATTTTAATAATCCGTCATGTGCTGCATTTTGCTCTGTTTTGTTTTCAGATAAAAAACGTCTGTTTTTTTCGCCGGCATCTGGATGGGCACCCGTTCTTCGATGGAAATGCCATAACCGGAAAGCCCGGTGATTTTCTTCGGATTATTGGTGAGCAGCCGGAGTTTCTCCGCTCCAAGGTCATGGAGAATCTGGGCGCCAATCCCGTAGTCCCGCAAATCCGGGGCAAAGCCCAGTTCCACGTTGGCTTCCACCGTGTCGAGGCCCTTTTCCTGCAGCTCGTATGCTTTTAATTTATTAATCAGGCCGATTCCCCGGCCTTCCTGCCGCATGTACAGAAGAATCCCCCGGCCTTCTTCCGAAATGGCTTTCATGGCTGCGTCCAGCTGTTCGCCGCAGTCGCAGCGGTCGGAGCCAAACACATCTCCGGTCAGGCACTCGGAATGTACCCGGCACAGCACGGGCTCCCCATTGGCAACATCTCCCATGGTCAGGGCCACATGATGTTCTCCGTTCAGTTTGTTGACATAACCGTATATTTCAAATTCTCCGTATCTGGTGGGCAGCTTTGCATGAGCTTCCTGATGTACCAGACTGTCCAGCTCCATACGGTAGCGCACCAGGTCTGCTATGGTAATCACCGTCATCTGAAATTTTTCCGCCAGTTCCAGAAGCTCTGTGGTGCGCATCATGGTTCCGTCTTCCCGCATGATTTCACAGCACAGCCCGCTGGGTTTCAGGCCGGCCAGAATTGCCAGATCTACCGTAGCTTCCGTATGGCCGGTACGCTTCAGAACGCCTCCTTCTCTGGATTCCAGCGGAAACATATGGCCCGGTTTCCGGAAGTCTTCCGGCTTTGCATCATCTTTCATGGCTGCCATAGCTGTTTCCGAGCGTTCAAAAGCTGAAATTCCTGTCTCTGTATGTATCCCGTCAATAGATATGGTAAATGCGGTCTGATGGTTATCGGTATTCTGTTCCACCATCTGCTTTAATCCAAGTTTCTGGCAGAGTTCTTTACTCATGGGCATACAGATTAAGCCTTTTCCGTGAGTTGCCATAAAATTAATATTTTCCGGTGTGGCAAATTCCGTAGCGCAGATAAAGTCTCCTTCGTTTTCCCGGTCCGGGTCGTCAATTACCATCACGATTTTCCCCTGTCTGATGTCCTCAATGGCCTGTTCGACCGTGTCAGTTTGCTTGCTCATTTTCTTTTTCCTCCCTGTGTGTTGTTTCATAATCAGAAAAATCCATGTTCCATCAGAAAGTTTTCTGTAATTCTGCTTTCCTGTTTTGTTTCTTTTGGAACGGATAAAAGTTTTTCCACGTATTTTCCAATTATATCGCACTCAATATTGATGGTACTGCCTGTTTTCTTTTCCGTCAGCGCTGTTTCCTGGCGGGTATGGGGAATCACCGATACCTGAAAATCCCCGTCCGTTACCTTCGCCACGGTCAGGCTGATTCCGTCCAGCGCCACGGAACCTTTCTCTACAATATACCGTAACAGTTCCGGCTCTGCTGCTATGGTATACCAGACTGCGTTTTCCTCCTGCCGGATTCCGGTTACCCTTCCGGTCCCGTCAATATGTCCGGCTACCATATGTCCGCCGAATCTCCCGTCCGCCGCCATGGCCCGCTCCAGATTTACTGTTCCGGGGACATTTATCTCCGACAGGCTGCTGCGGCGCATGGTTTCCGCCATCACATCTGCGGTAAAACCGTCCGCTGCAAGGGAAGTCACGGTCAGACAGATTCCGTTGACTGCAATACTGTCCCCCACCTTCGTTCCTTCCAGTACTTTCCGGCACCGGACTTTGATACGGGCAGAAAGAGTTCCTTTTTTTATTTCACAGATTTCTCCTGTTTCTTCTACAATTCCGGTAAACATGCTGTTCCTCCAATCCTGCCTGTGATACACAAATCTTTTCCATACTTCATCACCTCTGTCTGCTCAAGCTCCACCGCATCTTCCATTCTGGGAATACCTCTGCCTTCCACCGGAGATCTGGCTTCAGCTCCCGCCACCAGCTTCGGGGCAATAAAACCATAGACCCGCTGCACCAGCCCCGCCTGCAGGGCAGAGGCGTTCAGAGTTCCTCCCCCTTCCAGAAGAATACTGTCAATGCCGCGCTCCCCCAGTTTCTGCAGCAGCCAGGAAAGGTCTAACTGATTCTTCTGTTCTTTTTCCGGACTTATCGGAACTTCCAGCAGACGTACCCCCTGCTGCTCCAGTTTTTTTACCGTTTCTTCTGTCCGCCTTCCTTCTCCTGCGGCCGCTTTGGGATTCCAGGCAACAATTGTTTCTATTTCAGACGCTGTTCTCACAATCCGGCTGTCCAAAGGAATCCGCAGCCTGGAATCACAGATAATCCGCACCGGATTCCGGCCGCCTTCCATGCGGCAGTTCAGCATGGGATCATCCGCCAGCACCGTGCCGATTCCGGCCATAATTCCCCGGTAACGGTTGCGCAGACACTGCACATATGCCCTGGCTTCCTCTCCGGTCACCCATTTGGAATCCCCGGTTTCACAGGCAATTTTCCCGTCCAGCGTCATGGCATATTTCATGGCTACGAAGGGCATGTTCTGCTCCATATAGTGAAAGAACACTTCGTTCAGCGCCCGGCATTCCTGCTCCAGAATTCCGGTTTCCACCGCGATACCATGTTCCCGTAGTATCCGGACGCCCTTTCCCGCTACTTTGGGATTGGAATCCGGACAGCCCACATATACCTTCCGAATCTTTTTTTCTATGATAATCTCCGTACAGGGAGGCGTTTTTCCATAATGGCAACATGGCTCCAGATTTACATAAAGCTCTGCCCCTTCCGGATTTTCCTGACAGTTATTTAAAGCGTTCCGCTCCGCATGAAATCCCCCATACTGCTCATGATAGCCTGCGGCAATTATTTTTCCGTTTTTCACCACCACACAGCCCACCATGGGATTGGGGGATACTTTCCCCTCTCCCTGTCTGGCCAGATCCAGCACCTGGCTCATATAGTCTTCCGGCGTTTTCATCCTGTTCTGCTGCATTTCTTATTCTCCTGATTTTATTTTCTGTATGCTCCTTTTAAAAAGGGAGACAGAGGCTTGTAAATTAACATGGTAATTGCCACGCTGAATATTCCCTTGACAAAGGTAAAGGGTGCGTTAAATACAATCAGGCACTGAAAAATATCTTTTACTCCCGGAAAAATCACCTGATATGCCGCCAGAATGGCTTCTTTGGGCATAAAATTATAGTACACCGGATATACGATGAAATAATTGGAAAAAATACTGATTACCGCCATCAGCACCGCACCTGCAACAGCTCCGGCAACAGCGCTTTTTCTGCCTTTCCATTTCCGGTAAACCAGTCCTGCAGGAACCACAAAGCTGGCGCCCAGAATAAAATTGGAAAGTTCCCCTACGCCTCCGGTGGTGGTCATAAACAGATGAAGCAGGTTCTTAATCAGGCAAATGAGCATTCCGCTCACGGGCCCCATGGCAAAAGCCCCCACCAGAGCCGGAAGCTCCGATAAATCCATTTTTATGAAAGAAGGCATAACCGGTACGGAAAATTCCAGAAACATCAGTATAAAAGCAATGGCCGACAGCATGGCTGTCATGGTCAGTTTCCAGATATCCCTCTGCTTTGTCTGCTTTCCTAAAGTTGCGGTATTCATGGTATTCATCATTAATTTCTCCTTTCTGCGACAGGTCCGCAGGGGCTCCCTGAATCCCTCATTCTTGAAGGAGCTGGGCGCTTTGCCGCGCGCGAGCGGACTGCCTGGCAATAAATTTCCTCTCCGCGAGCTGCGCATCCCGCCCGGAGGGCTTTCTCTTATAGGAAATCTATATACTTTAGCACTTCACAGTAACACGGTATTTCCTGTAAGAGAAAAAAGCCCTGAATCCAAAGATTCAGGGCACATAAAAACCACATGCATAATAAAACACAATCTTCTTCTCCCATCCAGACTGTACTGTCGGTTTTGGATTCTCACCAAATCATGCCCTGCGGCTCACGGACTTGCCCTCTGAGGGGTATCACCGTCGGTCGGGAATTCTTTCCGGAATTATCTGTAAACCTTCTGAAAGTCACCCTGCCCTGAAGAACTTTATTTAATTTACGGTCTTATTCTACTCCTGGCTGAACATTCTGTCAACTGACATATTTTAGTATGTGTCAGATTTTGTGACAGGGAAGCCTGAGGTTTCCCTGTCATCAGATTTTCATGGTGAGCTGGATTCTCTTTTTCTGCAAATCCACGCTCATAACTTTCACTTCCACGATATCTCCCACGCTGACTATTTCCAGCGGGTGTCTGATATAACGCTCCGTCATCTGGGAAATATGTACCAGTCCATCCTGATGAACGCCGATATCCACAAAGGCTCCGAAGTCAATCACATTCCGCACAGTTCCTTTGAGAATCATACCTGGAGCCAGGTCTTTCATCTCCAGCACATCATTGCGCAGAATGGGTTTGGGCATATCGTCTCTGGGGTCCCGCGCCGGCTTTTCCAGTTCTTTTACAATATCCTGCAATGTCATCTCACCCAGCTCCAGTTCTGCCGCCAGCTTTTTGTAATCTGTAATTTTTTTGGAAATTCCGGCCAGTTTCCCCTCCTGGATTTCTTCCGGCTTATAGCCCAGCCTGTCCAGCAGTTTTAATGTGGCGTCATAGCTTTCCGGATGGACGCTGGTGCCGTCCAGAGGGTTTTTCCCATTGCTGATACGCATAAAACCTGCGCACTGTTCGTATGCTTTCGGCCCCAGTTTGGCCACCTTTAAAAGCTGTGCACGGGTCAGGAATCTGCCGTTTTCTTCCCGGTAGGCCACAATATTTCTGGCAATTACTTTTGAAATGCCGGAAATGTACTCCAGCAGGGAGGCTGAGGCGGTATTCAAATCCACGCCTACCTTATTGACGCAGTCCTCCACCACGCCCCCCAGGGCGTCGCTTAATTTTTTCTGATTCATATCATGCTGGTACTGTCCTACTCCAATGGATTTCGGGTCAATTTTCACAAGCTCTGCCAGCGGGTCCTGGAGACGCCTTGCAATGGAGGCCGCACTTCGCTGCCCCACGTCAAAATTGGGGAATTCTTCTGTAGCCAGCTTGCTGGCGGAATATACGGAAGCTCCGGCTTCATTTACAATCACATACTGTACGGGAACCGGAAGTTCTTTTAACAAATCCACAATAATCATTTCCGATTCTCTGGAAGCAGTTCCATTGCCCACAGAAATCAGGGAAATTCCATATTTCTGAATGAGTTTTTTCAGAACTGCTTTGGATTCTTCCACTTTGTTCTGGGGGGCTGTGGGATAAATAACCGTTGTGTCCAGCACCTTTCCTGTGGAATCCACCACCGCCAGCTTACACCCGGTACGGAAGGCCGGGTCCCAGCCCAGCACTATTTTTCCCGCAATGGGCGGCTGCATCAGAAGCTGTTCCAGATTCTTTCCAAATACCCGGATAGCTCCGTCCTCCGCCCGTTCCGTCAGCTCATTGCGGATTTCCCGCTCAATGGCCGGAGCAATCAGCCGTTTGTAACTGTCTTCCGCCGCTGCTTTCAATGCAGGCGTGGTATTTGGGTTGTCTCTGGTAATTATCTTTTTCTCCAGATACTGTAAAATCCGTTCTGTGGGAGCCTCAATTTTTACAGTGAGTATTTTTTCCGATTCTCCCCGGTTCAGAGCCAGAATGCGATGGCCCGCCAGCTTTGCCAGACCCTCCTCAAATTCATAATACATCTCATAGACCGACTCTTTCTCCGGGTCTTTGGCTGTTGAGATAATTTTTCCGGTCTTCATGGTAATATCCCGGATGTATTTCCGGTAATCTGCCTCGTCGGAAATATTTTCCGCCAGAATATCCATGGCTCCGGCAATGGCATCAGCAGGAGTTTCCACCCCTTTTTCACTGCTCACAAAAGGCTCTGCTTCCGTTTCCGGACTTTCTTTTGTCATCTGCAGCAGAATGATATTGGCCAGCGGCTCCAGTCCCTTTTCCTTTGCAATAGTCGCCCTGGTTCTCCGTTTCGGCCGGTACGGACGGTATAAATCTTCCACTGCCACCAGGGTTTCCGCAGAGAGAATCTGCTGCTTTAACTCTTCCGTCAGTTTTCCCTGTTCCTCAATGCCGGACAGTACCTGTTCTTTTTTATCCTCCAGATTGCGAAGATATGTCAGGCGTTCAAACAGATTGCGGAGCACTTCGTCATTTAAGGCTCCGGTAGCTTCCTTCCGGTATCTGGAAATAAAAGGAATGGTATTTCCTTCGTCAATCAGTTTTACCGCAGCTTCTGCCTGCTGCCTGCGGATGTTCAGCTCCTCCGCTAATTTTGCAATAATATCCATGGGTAACTCTCCTTAATGTTTCATTCTTTATGTTTTATTCTTTTTGCTCTCCATTATATCGAATTTGCAGCAGCCTTTCAAGAAAATATATTTGTGTTTTTCACCTGTCCATGCTACAATAACAGAAGCATCCGAAAAATATGCAAGGAGGTCTGTTATGGATTACGAATCAAATAAATCTTACCTGGAGATGCGCTCCGCAGGCATGTCCGTAGCCTCTCTGGTCATGGGTATTCTGGGGCTGGTTATGAGCTGCTGCGTGTATCCCGCCATTATTTTCGGTTCCCTTGCCATTATATTTGCCCTGCTTTCCAGAGGGGGAGAAATGCATACCAACAGTTACGCCAAAGCCGGGCTGGTCCTGGGCATTATCGGCATAATCTGTGGTTTTCTCATTTTAATGTATTCTTTCTTTACTTTAATGGTACAGTTCGGCGGTCTGGAAGGTTATTTCAATTATATCGAAGATATGATGCAGGAACTGGGATATCCCGATTCATCCAGTCCCTATGATTTTTATGATATGCTGTAAAAGGAGGCAGGCAAATGTTTCAGCCCACAGAATTAATTCAGGAATATCAGAAACAGAATCCGGGAGAGGCCCGGCTGTCCGCCATCCGGCAGGCTATATGGCAGGCGGATCTGGCAAAAGACTATCCCTATATGCTGTATTTCCGCTGTGAATACGCCAATGCCAGCAGGGAAGCGGATACATATTTACTTCAGCTTTACCTGATTTTTCCGGAAATACTGAAAATTTTCGAAGAACAGCCGAACATTCGGATGCCGGACTGCAGTTTTATGGACGCAACGGATACGGTGCAGGACCTTTTTTCAGAAATGGTGGCCTGCGCTGACTTCTTCTATCAGATTCCGGTGGCCGATATGGAAAGATATCTGGAAAAATACAAAGAATTCTGTCTGAAATACGGTTATGCTCTGTTCTCTTATTACATGGCTTCCGCCAGGCTGTACCGGCAGATTGACGACAAAGAGCGCACCATGCAGAACCTGAAAGATTTTAAGACTCTCTGCCGGACTGAAAATCACAAAAATGCCAGCTGCCTGGATTTTATTGCAGAGCTGGCCTGCTGGTACGATGATTTGGACACGCTGCTTCGGGTGACCCGGATGCTGGAGAGAAAATTTCCGGAATCCAGCCAGCTTATCTATGAGTACGGCCGGCTTCTGTACTGTTATGCAGTACGCAGACAGGATCTGGAAGCAGCCGCGCCTTATTATGAGGGTTTGCAGCGTCTCTGCAAAAAATACCACATGAATAACCCCTACTTCGCAGATACCATGGTTTATCTGGCTATGACGGACCAGAATAAGGCCTGGAGCTTTTTTCAAAAGGAAGCGCCTGTTCAGATGCAGTCCACGGTACCGCTGGATAAAATGGAATTTTCCACCGGCGCGGAGATTATGATGCGCAGTCTGATGAAAAGCGGCAGGAAAACAGTGCGTATTTCCCTTCCGGGCAGTCAGCCCTGGCAGCGGGAAGACGACTGTTATGAGACGGAAATGCTGGCAGAATATTTCGGAAAAGAGGCCAGGGAAATTTCCGCCAGATTCGACGACCGCAACGGGAACAGTCATTCCATGGAAGAATATGACATGTTCCTCAGCGCGGCAAAAAACTGCATTTGAAAAAGTACAGGTGCTGTCGCAATATTGTATATAAGCTGCATTTTGCGACAGCACCTGATTCTATTCGAAAAATTCGGCACCTGATTCTGATTTTTCCATCCGGTCCAGTTCTCCCGTTACATCCAGATAAAAATTGATCATGGTCTGATTCATATAAGGTGTAATCCAGAGCATTCCCAGCCCGCAGGAACACATGCCCAGCAGGCTCCATCCGATAAAGGTCAGATACAGATAAAACATCCGGCCTTTATTTCCATCCATCAGACGGCTGCTCTCCCGGAGAGCCTCCAATGCTCCCATCCGGGTGTTGTCCACCAGCAGAAAGAACGTCAGATTAAAGCGCAGGACTATCGGTATCAGAATCACGGTCCCCGCCAGATACAGAACAAATCCAATGATATTTGCCAGTACACTCCCCTGCAGAATTCCTACGGACCAGCAGATACTTCCCGGCAGAACGCAGAGCAAATCAATTCCGAATATCATCAGGGTGGCCAGAATATAGCGGTCCGGCCTTCTGGTAAATTCTCCAAACAGCATACCAAGCTCCGAATCCTGATTCCGCGCAAATCCCAGAAGCATTCTGGTAATTCCGCACTGCATAATCATGACAATAACATGCACAAACAGCACTGCCAGCATATATGCGATAAACTGCACCGTTCCCCCTCCGCTGAACAGAAACAGCACATAAAAGGGTATCAGAACCGCCGTTGCAATCAGGCTCATCAACAGTGTCGCCCCAATGGCCAGCCCCCAGTGGCCTGTCAGTTTCTCCCTTGCCAGTCTTTTTAATTCCGCTGATGTTCGTTCCATATCTTCCTACGCTCCATTTCTGTTTTCTTATCACTGTGATTTCATTATTTACCCGTTTCTGCCGGGTACGTCGTTAATTTCTGCTATTTTCTGCCCTTTTTCCACTGAGCATATAAAGTAACTGTTTTTCCGTTTTTACTGGTCAGATTCTTCACAGAGCCTTTGTTTTTATAAGAAGTTCCCTTTCCGTTCTTTCTGGTATTCCATCCCTGAAAAACGTATCCCTTTCTTACATATTTATTCTTTCTCAGAGTGTATTTCACTCCCATACCGCAAAGCATTGGCTCCATACTTCCGGATGTGGCCCCATTGCCTTTAAATTTAATCCGGTACGACTTTTTACAAATATCTACCTGACGCCCGTACCACCTGAACTTCCCGTCTTCTTTCAGGCCGATTTTTCCGGCGGAAAGGGGCGTAATTACAACGGTCTTTTTCAGTTTTTTCGGATTGTATATGATAAAGGCCCGCTCTCCCACCTTTTTCAGCGCAGACGGCAGTGCAACGGTTTGCAGGGACGTACAGTCACTGAATGCATGGCTTCCCAGAGCAGATACTTTTGTTTTGGACAAATCCACTTCCCGCAGGGCTTTACAATCGCCGAAAGCTGAGGTTTCTATCCGTTTCAGGGTTTTGGGCATATACACGGTTTGCAGGGACGTACATCCGTAAAAGGCGTTTTTCCCAATCTTTGACAGCTTTGTCTTCGACAGGGATACCTTTTGCAACGCGGTACATTCTCCAAACGCAAACTCCTCTATCTTTTTGAGATGTTCCGGCATGGTGATATTTTTTAACGAAGGGCAACTGTAAAATGCGCATTCTCCCAGGGTTTCCACCGTAGAGGGTAACTTTACTGTTTTTAACCTGGGAAGCCATCCAAAAGTTCTGTCATCCACCTTTGTCAGTACGGATTCGGACAAATCCACCTCCGACAATTTTTTACATCCGGAAAACACATTTTTATGCAGCTTTGTCAGCGTAGCCGGCGTTTTCACAGACCGCAGGCCGCTGCAGCCATTCAGGGTCCCCTCTTTCAGTTCCGTTATCCGGGTAGCGGATAAATCCAGCTTTTTCAGGGAACTGCAGCCTGCAAATACGCTGTCCTCTATTTCTTTCAGCGTTCCCGGAAACTTTACTGTCTGCAGCTTTTCACACTCATAAAAAGTATGCATTTCCAGTTTTTCCAGGGAAAGGGCAGACAAATCCAGCTCCTCCAACACAGAATTTTCCCATAATTTATAATGGGAAACTTTCGTCACTTCAAAGCCGGCAAAGCTGCTCACACATTTTACCTTTGGCACCCTGGCTCCTGAAAAAGAATAATACCAGTTACAGTTTTTCCACAGCACCTCATCCTGTTCTGTCTCCAGGGTATAATAAGCTGAATTCTCCACTCCGTCCAGCAGTCCGTCTACTCCATATACTTCGTGGTTAGATAATTCTGCGATTTCCTCCGGTGTTAAATCAAAGCGGCTGAAACCGTAGCCGCCATATTCCCAGATTCCGTCTACCGTATAGCGGTTCCAGCTGCACCAGGTAGTATCCAGAAAAATCCACTTTTTCTGATTGCTGTCGTAAGCGGCATTATAGGCGTGATCTTCCCCTCCTATATACATACATGGAATCCCCGCCGCATTCATAAGCGTCCGGGTCAGAAGGGCGTAACCGCTGCAAACCGTCCGTCTCTGTATATATACATCATAAGGCCTGATGTAGAGTATGTCACTGACTTTTTCATACCAGGGATAGTCATAGTAAGTCCTGTCCGATACAAAAGCAGTGATTGCTCTGATTTTCTCATAATCGCTGACACAGCCTGCGACAGCCCCTGCAGCCGCCTGCTGCAGCTCCAGGTACTGAGCTTCTGTCATATCCTTTCTCTCCGGGTCTTCCAGAAAATACGCCGGGTCTGCATAGGTATTGATGATATCCCAGGCCTTTTTCTCAGCAGTAATCATGGCCTCGTCCGCCACCGCCCGGTAACTTACAACTGCAACGCCATAAGAGGAAAAATGTTCCGCCTGAAAAACAATCCTGTTTTCTTCTGTCACAACATGGTCTGATATAAGTTCTGTGCCCTGTGTTTCTGACTCAGAATTCCTCCCTCTTATGTTTGGGGAAGTCCGTTCCGGGGCTTCTGATTCGCCGGAGAGATGAAACAGGCCCACAGCCTTCATTTCATCTTCCAGCGCAGGCTGTAAATCTATATTTTCGATGGCCATCTGAACGGTCTGGTTTTCTCCCGGTTCAAAAATTTGCGGATTTCCCTCTGAATCCGTATATGTAATAGTCACATCAAAGAAATATTGCTGTTCCAGGGAAGGCTGCAGCTTTGCATACATGTCAAAAACGGAACGCTCCTTTTTCTGACGCTCCCGCTCCTCCAGTTTCCGGAACATAACATCTTCCATCTGTCTGACGTCTTCTTCCGGCACAGGCGTAATCTGAATCTGGGCGTCTTTTGGAACAACACCTGCCTCTGCAGACAGGGTGACTCTGACTCCCTGCTGAGGAAATTCCTGCGTACAGGAAAAAGCAGGGTTTTCCAGGAGACTTTTTTCAGTATATTTTTCTTTCTGCTGCAATTTATCCTGTTCCTGAAGGGGCATTTCCGCCTCTGTTTTATCTGCCTGCTTACGGTTCACATCCTGCTGCAGTTCTTCCTGAATTTTCTGTTCCCCTTCATCGGCCAGTACCTGAAGGGGCATTCCTGCCAGAAGCAGGCAGAGACACAGGAACCATACCGTAATTCTTTTTTTCATATTTCCCCACCCCCTGATATTTCCTTATTTATACAATTTCGCACCTGCACGGAAGCAGTCGTACATGCTCTGCATTACAACTTACTTCCGCACCAGTGCGAAACACGTCTTTCATGGTAATATTTAATCTCTGTAATCCTGATCAAAATCCAGTATTTCCCCTGTTACTGCATGAATTTCAATGTCATATTCAAATTCATCTTTGATCAGTTCCACGTCATAAAGGGGTACTCCGTCGTCTTTGTCAAATTCCACCTTGATTACCGTTGCGCCGGGTACCTTCGACAGGGCGATCTGTTTTGCCTTTTCAGCCCCAATATAGTTATTGTTACTCTGTTTGGGCTTGATTTCCTCTTTCCATTCATACCCAATCAGTTCACGGGTTCTTGCATGATATTCCAGTTCATACTTCTTATTCCCTTTTTTCATCTTAACCTTATACTGGTCAATCCCATCGTCATATTTCAGACGGATACTGGTGATGGATGCGCCGGGAACTTTCTTCTGTGCAAGGCTCCTGCATTTGCTCTCGCTCATTTTTTTCTTCCTGCTGGAACGGTCGAGCTTATGCTGTTCCCATCCATACTCAATCAGCTTTCCGTCGGAAGCCCGGTAAGTAAGATTATATTCCTTGGTGCCTTTTACCATTTCAATTTCATAAATCAGCACTCCCTTTTCATAATCTTTGTCTGATTCTACTATGGTTGCATTTTTCACTTTTTTCCTGGCCAGCTTCTCCGCCTCTTTCATACTGTTGATTTTCTTCGCATATACACTATGCGGAGTTGCCAGAACCCCCACGGAAACAAAACAGAACATCAGAAGAAGCATAGCTGCCATTTTACGTTTCTTCGCCATAATGAAAACCTCCTTTGTCATCTTCACACTGGTTTATGCTGCATAATCAATATTTTTCCCTTTTGCGTCCTCTCCTCCCAGTATTTTCCGGCTCTTTTCATAGGGATCTGCCGGATATTTGATACTGGTGGAGGTTGTTCCCCCGGACACATAGGTCTTCCCGCATTCCGGACAGACCGATGTATGAATACTCACAGAAGCCCTGACCACTTTCCCGTCATTCTGGGCCGCCTTTGTATATGCATTGGAAACATGCTCTCCCTCGTGAGCCCGCACTGCACTGCCTGCCGCCTCAGGAGAAATATGAGCTGCCGCCTTAAAGGAAACATTTTCATTGGAGCCGTCCTGATACCTGCGCTTTGCACAGGTCTGGCATTTCTCTCCGTTTTTTTTCACGGAATCGTCTTCGCTTTCCCGATCCCAGTATACACCGTCCGCTTCATAATTTCTTCCGGTTCTGCCCGCTCCGGACATTCCGGTGTTCCCCATATTTTCACTGCTTTTCTGAATTCCGTTCCTTCCATCCCGGTTACTGTCATAATTTCCATAATTATTATAACCGTAACCGCCGATTCCTCCGATTGCTCCTGCCATATAAACACCTCTCTTTCACTCCGTTTTTGTAAACCGCTGCGCGGTACATAACTTTTTCGTACTCAGGAGCCCTCCTGGCTGCCTTCAGGTCTCTTCCCAACTGCCTTCAGGTCTCCTCCCAACTGCCTTCAGGTCTCCTCCCAACTGCCTTCAGGTCTCCTCCCAACTTCGTTGGGTCCCTCCTCAAGGCAAACGTTGGGTCCCTCCTCAAGGCAAACGTTGGGTCCCTCCTCAAGGCAAACGTTGGGTCCCTCCTCAAGGCAAACGTTGGGTCCCTCCTCAAGGCATATTATACCATACTCTTTACTTTTTGACAAACGGGAAAAAAGAGATTATACTAAGGTTTCATAACAAAGGCGCTGTCTGAACTGTCGCAGGCTTTATAAGAAACATACAATACATGATTTATAAGGATAATATTTATGAGACAACGGGAAAAAGAAGAAACTGCCCTGTTTTATACGGGCTGGGCATTACTTGCCATATCGTGTTTGCTGTGGATGTTTTACCGGCTGTTCCCCGGCCTTTTTACCAGCCTGCTGGTACCATGTCTGGTGAAAAGCACGCTGGGAATCTACTGTCCCGGCTGCGGCGGAACCAGAGCTGTCATCAGCCTTCTGCGAGGTGAATTTCTCACCTCTTTTATCTGTCATCCTCTGGTTCTTTACACTGCTGTTGTGGGCGGCTGGTTTTTAATCAGTCAGACCATTGCACGGGTTTCGGGACGCCGGCTGAATATCGGTATGAAATATCGGGACGGATACGTGTGGGCTGCCCTCGTCATTGTAATTGCAAACTTTATCGTCAAAAATCTGCTGTTACTGCTGTTTCACGTGGACTTATTAAAAGATTTTCATCTGTAACAGCAGATTACTCCTCAATAAACTGGTCATGCACCGCCCGCATGGCCTTATCCACATCTTCTTCATTAATCAGCACCGTTATGCGGATTTCTGATGTGGCAATCATGCGGATATTAATGCCGGCATTGTAGAGGGCCTCAAACATCCGGGAGGCCACGCCGGGATTGGACTGCATACCGGCTCCCACAATGGATACCTTTGCTACGGTGTCATTTACTCTGATTTCCCTGGCGGTTATCCGGTTCTTATGTTCTTCCAGTATGGCAACGGTTTCGGCAGCGTCGTCCCTGGCCACCGTAAAAGAAATATCTTTCGTGCCTTCCCGTCCGATGGACTGCAGAATAATATCTACATTGATATTATGTCTGGCCAGCAAATCAAATATTTTAAAGGCAATTCCCGGCACGTCCTTTACTCCGAAAACTGCGATTCTGGCTGTATTTTTATCTACCGCAACTCCGCTGACAAGCATACTTTCCATGTCTGTCTCCTCCTTTACAATGGTTCCCTCGGCATTATTCAGACTGGAACGAACCACCAGCTGTACACCATATTTTTTTGCCATTTCCACGGAACGGTTGTGGAGCACTTTGGCCCCCAGCGTTGCCAGCTCCAGCATTTCATCATAGGTAATTTCCGGAATTTTTCTGGCACTGGGCACAATCCGCGGGTCAGCAGTATATACCCCTTCCACATCCGTATAGATTTCACAGGCGTCCGCGTGAAGCACCGCCGCCAGGGCCACTGCGGTAGTATCGGAACCACCCCGGCCCAGCGTGGTAACATCCTCGTATTTATTCACTCCCTGGAAGCCTGTGACAATCACAATTTTCCGGTTTTCCAGTTCGTGGCGGATACGCCGGGTATCTATTTTCTTAAAACGGGCATTTCCATATCTGGAAGATGTATGCATTCCCACCTGAAAGGCGTTCAGAGAAACAGAGGGCGCGCCAAGGGCTCCCATGGCCATGGCCATCAGGGCAGCGGACGTCTGCTCTCCTGTTGTCAGAAGCATATCAAGTTCCCGCCGGGATGGATTGGGATTGATATCCCTGGCCATCTCCAGCAGGCGGTCCGTAGTCTTTCCCATGGCAGACAGTACCACCACCACGTCATTTCCCTTCTGATAATCTTCCATGCAGCGCCGGGCCACATGATAAATCCGTTCTTTATCTGCTACGGAGCTTCCTCCGAATTTTTTTACTATTAACATAGGGTTCTCCTGAAACTTTTTTCATCATTTTCCGGAAATCAGATAATCTGTCATTTCGCATCCTCTGGAAACATGATGGCCGCTTTCTGCCGCCTCTTTTTCGTTATATTTCCAGGTATTTTTCTGAGGCGCGGTACTGTCATACAACAGATAGGGCACGTCGTCGCCGGTATGGGTACGGATGCGGATGGGGGTGGGATGGTCCGGAAGAATCAGCAGCCGGAATTCTTTCCCTGCCTGCTCCAGCCCTTCTTTTATGGGAGCAATCACCTGTTCATCCAGATACTGAATGGCCTGTATCTTTTTTTCCACACTGCCCTGATGGCCCATTTCATCCGGTGCTTCCACGTGCACATATACAAAATCATAATTGTCTTTTGTCAGCACATCCACAGCAGCCTGGGCTTTTCCCCGGTAATTGGTGTGAAGGCCGCCGTTAGCCCCTTCCACCTGAATTATCTTCATGGAGGCTCCCGCTGCAATTCCCTTCAGCAAATCCACTGCTGACACCATAGCGCCCTTAAGCCCTGTTTTCTCTTCGAAAGACGAGAGGGAAGGCCTTGTGCCGGCGCCCCAGAACCAGCAGGAATTCGCCGGATTCAGCCCCTGTTTCTTCCGCTCCAGGTTGATGGGATGGTTCACCAGAATATCATAGCTTTTCTTCATCATGTTCCGCAGCATTTCATCCTGAGGCAGGTACTGTCCAATGGTCTGGCCCAGTACATCATGGGGCTGAGTCAGTTCCATCACCTGGCCCTGCTGCCAGATGAGCAGATGGCGGTAACTGGTTCCCGCATAAAACTGATATGTCTCTGTTTCCAGTTCTTTTCTGACCGCTTCCAGCAAAATAGCTGCGTCCTCCGTGGAAATCTCCCCGGAGCTGTGGTCCAGAATCTTTTTGTCTTCAAAATGTTCTTCTTCCTCGGTCAGGGTCACCAGATTGCAGCGCAGGGACACGTCCGTGGGCTTCATGTCCACGCCGATACTCAAAGCCTCCAGAGGAGAACGTCCCGAATAATAGATTTTCGGGTCGTATCCCAGCACAGACAGGTTGGCCGTATCGCTGCCGGGAGCCATTCCGTCCGGTATGGTATGGACAGTTCCGATTTCTCCTGCTGCCGCAAGGCAGTCCATACAGGGTGTTTTGGCATATTGAAGGGGCGTCATGCCCTGAAGTTCTTCGATTGGGAGGTCTGCCATTCCATCCCCCAGCACAATCACATATTTCATAATGAATCCTTTCTGTCTCTGCTTTACACTACGCGGATTCTCTGCAAAATGTGCTTCAATCCCGCAGCTTTCTGCTCATATTCTTCTTCTGTCATCTGTTCTGTCAGAAATCCTGTCTCACCGGATATGCCTTCTGCCTTCACAAATTCCACATCACCGAACAGATTTCGAATCTCTGCTTCACTGTCGCTGCTTCTCACAAAAAAGCAGCTTTTGGCTTTCCTGCTGTCCACCAGCTCCATTTTCCGGGAACTCCAGGAAATCAGGATATTCTTGTGGAGATGCTTTGCAATATCCACAATATCGGCAACCACCGCGCTGGCGGTAGGAAGTTTTCCTGCGCCGCTTCCATAGAACATGGCGTCTCCCAGCACGTTACCATGGACAAAAATTGCATTGAACACATCATTTACATTGTAGAGGGGGTGTTCCTGGGACAACAGAAAAGGCGCAACCATGGCGCAGTATCCTTCTTCTGTTTTCCTGCTGGTGGCCAGAAGTTTGATTACCCGGCCCATGGCTTTTGCATAACGGATATCTGCTGCTGTAATTTTTGTAATTCCTTCCGTATATATTTCCTCAAAATCCACCTGCTGCCCGCATACCAGAGAAGTCAGAATTGCAATTTTCCGGCAGGCGTCATAGCCTTCGATATCGGCAGTGGGGTCTGCTTCCGCATAGCCTCTGGACTGGGCGTCTTTTAACACATCGTCAAATTCCAGTCCTTCAAAGGTCATCTTGCTCAGCATGTAATTGGTGGTTCCGTTTAAAATTCCGGTGATTTCCTCAATTTCATCTGCAGTCAGAGAAGAATTCAGAGGACGTATAATGGGTATTCCGCCGCCCACGCTTGCCTCAAACAGAAAATTGATACTCTGTTCTCTGGCAATGGAAATCAGTTCCGCTCCGTGTTTTGCCACCAGCGCCTTATTGGAAGTGGTAACGCTTTTTCCTGCCAGAAGAGCCTGCTTTACAAAGGTGTAAGCCGGTTCCACGCCGCCCATGGCTTCCACTACTACCTGGATTTCCGGGTCTTTTGCAATGATATCATAGTCATGTACTACTTTTCTCTCCATGGGATCTCCCGGAAAATCCCGCAAATCCAGAATATATTTTACCTCAATTTCATCTCCTGCACGTTTTGCAATGCTTTCCCGGTTGGTGTTAAGCACCTCCACCACCCCGGAGCCTATGGTTCCGTATCCTAAAATTGCAATCTTTATCATAGTTTCCTCCATTCTGCATATTCATAATCCGCAACAGTTCTGAGACTCTCACTGTCCCATCCTTCACTCTCTTGCCAGTATTTTTACATAGTGAACCCCGTTTTGCTGCTCAATATTTTCTATCATCTGGGACACATTTTTCGTATCCGGGAGCACGTCCACACTTAAAGTCAGAGACGCCACTCCATTTACCGGAATACTCTGATGAATGGTCAGGATATTGGCATGGAAATCTGCCACAATCCCAAGAACCAGGGAGAGCAGTCCCGGCTCATCATCCATCTGAATGACCATTGTGATGGTTTTCCCTTTTGCGTTGTCATGAAAGGGAAAAATATCATCTTTGTATTTGTAAAAAGAACTGCGGCTGATTCCCACAAGTTCTGTGGCCTCCTGCACGGATTCCGCCCGGTCCGATTCCAGCAGACGCTTTGCCTCCACCACTTTCAGAAGCACTTCCGGAACCGCCTTTTTCTTTAACACAAAATATTTCGTCTTTTCCTCCATGGTGCCCTCCGGCCTTCTCCACATGCAGCAGTTCAGAAAATCTCTCTGCCGCACCGTTGTCTGTATTTCTGTGAAATACATTTGTTTTTACAGGAAAGATATTAGCACATTTGTTTTGGGAATGCAACCGGTTTTTAAAATTTCCTGCTGCCGGAATTTCATTTGGATATATCCCGTTTCCTGACAAACTGGTTCACCAGCCTATCCTCCCGGATACGGAGTTTTAAACTGCCGTTCTTTTCCACGGGATACCGGTAACCCCCAAATCGCAGCCGGTATTTTATTATAATATTACATGCGGTAATGCCTCCGGCTATCAGCGCCGCCACTGCTGCAATCTTCAGCTCTGTGTCTGTAATGCTCCGTTGATCCCCCTGTCCATCTGCCGCTCTCCCGGTATCTTCCTGAGGTCCTGATTCATATGCCTCTACCTCTTCTTCCGTCAGAATTCCCGCCTGGTCCGTGACTGCCGGCTCCGTTGCCTGCACTTTTACAGGCAGCATCAGACAGAGTACCAGACACATCCATGACAGTATCTGTATTTTTCCGTGCCTCCTCTTAAAATATCCTGTTCTTCCCGTCTTCTGACCGGGACATAAGCTGTATTGATTCATAAGAAATACCCTCCTGCCAGTCCAAGCAGAAATACAATCAGGGCAATCATGCCGCTGAACAGAAACACTTTTTTATAGTCAACAGGGAGTTCTCCGCATACTTTTCCATTCTGTCCGTTCATGGAATAATAGTAAACCTTTCCGTCTCTGCCTTCATAGGTGACTGTCCAGACGGGAAGGAACACATATTCCCAGTTCTGCCGCCGACAGTCCAGATTTATTTTTTTTACAGACAGAGAATCGTATCCGTGAACCGTATCACGAAGCATTTTCCCTCCATATTCTTCGGCCTCCTTCCTCACGCTTATTTCCAGATCTCTCTGCTCTATATCACGCTTTTCTGCCAGAAATCCCGACAGATACCCCATATGAAAGTCCTGCGCTTTTCTCACGTCGTAGGGCAGAACCCCCAGAGAAAGTTTATTGTTTGCTTTTGTCAGTGCATTTCTTGTGATATCCTCCAGATGGATGTCCCCTCTCCGTTCCACCCAATACAGTTTTGTCTCGGTGTACTCTGTATCATCTTCGCGCCACTCCCGAACCTTTTTTCCTTCCGCCTGCAATGTTCCTTCCAAATCCAGATCCACCAGCCAGTAGGGAAAATAGACACCGGTTATTTTGTCCATCTGGCATTTTTTAAAAAATGCTCTCGGAACAAATTTTTTACTGTGCACATATTCCAGAAATTTTTCCGTAGCCTGTTCCTTATCAATGGCAAAAGGGATAATTTTATGGGGCATAAATTCCCCGGATACCCTTCCGGACAACACCACCGGATTATGACAATAGTAACAGAATGACGCCGCGGTGGTTTCATCCGTCACAACCTGAGCCCCGCAGCTGGGACAGCTGTAAACGCTGCCTTCCTGGCTCCCGGTCCCACCGGATGAATCATTTTTCTGCTTTTCTTTCCCTGTTTCAGGCTGCATCTGATTTAATTCTTCCTGCGAAAACGCAGAAGTACAGTATTCACACCTGTACTTCTGCGTTCCCGGATGGAATACCAGTTCGCCGTCGCAGTTCGGACATTTATAACTGATTACTGACATTTGTATTCTCCCTGTATCTTCTGTTTCTCTACCGTACCGGTTTTCCGCACTCAGAACAGAACTTTCCGCTGTTTACCGCTCCGCACTGGCAGCTCCATGTGCCAGGCTGTTCTGCCTTGGGCGCTCCGCACTCGGAGCAGAATTTTCCCTGGTTCACATGGCCGCATTTGCAGGTCCATTCTTCCGGCTTTTTCGGCTGAGGCTTTCCGCACTCGGAGCAGAACTTTCCGCTGTTTACCGCTCCGCACTCACAGCTCCAGCCAGCTTTATTTTGGGCAGGCTGTGACTGAAACTGCTGTCCGTTCCGGCTCTTTTGCATGTTCTGAGCATTCTGCATCTGCATTTGCTGCATATTGGCTGCGGAAGCCGCCCCCATGGCGTTTCCTCCGGCCTGCATACCAACGCCCATTCCCATAAATCCGGCCATGGCTCCGTTGGCATTCGAACCTGCCGCTTCCAGTCCACGGGCCATATGCCCCTGCAGATATCCTTCCCGTACCGTGGGATCGCCCAGCATGGCTCCTTCGTTTCGCATATTAATCAGTTCTGTGGATTTTTCATCATAGGAAACACTGGCAATTCCCACTGCCTGAACTTCCATTCCGCGCATCCGGTTCCAGTCTTCATCCAGGGTATCTGCCATATATTTTCCCAGTTCCCGTCCTTTGGAGGCTACATGGGAAATACGGATTCCGTCGGCTGACATCTGATTGATGGCAGACTGCATGGCTTCCAGAAATTCTGAAAGGTACTGCTCGTTGATATCTTCAATTTCCACCTGCTCCTCATTTTTGGGAATTGCTTCCCCGTAAAATCGTATGGGGTCTGTGATTTTAATGGAATAAGTCCCATGGGCCCGCAGAAACAGCTCCGCATTGTAAAAATTATCAAAATAATTAATAGGATTTCTGGTGCCGAATTTTATCCCTTTGATTTCCTGCAGATTAATATAAAATACCTTCTGTACGGTGGGCGTCTGTCCGCCGAATTTTACCCGTTGAAAAGATTCCTTCACCGTATCCTTTAACTGACCGTTAAACAGGGAAGGCAGCGACGAATCGTCTACCTTATAGTAACCTGGTTCCGCTGTATAATCTACGATTTTCCCTCCGTCCACCAGCATCATAAACTGATTGTCATATACATGGATTACAGATCCGTTACTTACCGTATCATCGGTTCCTTTTACATTTTCGCCCTTCCTGGTCCTGACGCCTCTGGTAAATACCGTTCTGTCTCCCATGTCTCCCGGTTCATATACTTCCAGCCACTGGTCTGCCAGTCCTCCGGACACTGACTGCACTGCCGCTCTGATAATTCCCATTTTTCTTCCTCCTGTACTCTGTCACAGACTGGCAGGAAAGGTTTCTTCTCCTGCCTGCTGTACCCGGGGCACATACTGCGTAAACAGCCAGTTTCCTTATGCGCCCCTGTGCATAAACAGCCGCAGGCCCGCAAGGCGGCGGGCCTGATACAACCGTTACTGTGTTTTTCCCAGACTTTTCCACTTCAGGTAAGCATTGATAAACACATCAATCTTCCCGTCCATCACACTGTCCACATTTCCTGTTTCCGCATTGGTACGGTGATCTTTTACCATGGTATAGGGCTGCATGACGTAAGAACGAATCTGGTTTCCCCAGCCAATTTCCGTTACTTCTCCCCGGATATCCGCTGCTTTTTTCTCGTTTTCTTCCTGTTTTAACAGATAGAGTTTCGCTTTCAGCATCTGCATGGCCTTATCTTTATTCATATGCTGAGAACGCTCGTTCTGACACTGTACCACAATGCCTGTGGGCAGATGAGTAATCCGAATGGCAGAGGAGGTCTTGTTGATATGCTGTCCGCCGGCCCCGCTGGAGCGGTAGGTGTCAATCCGAAGTTCGTCGTCTTTTACTTCAATGTCCAGATCCTTTTCAATATCCGGCATTACATCACAGGAAGCAAAAGAGGTCTGCCTCTTGCCTGCTGCATTAAACGGCGAAATCCGCACCAGACGGTGCACGCCTTTTTCGGATTTCAGGTACCCATAGGCATTTTCTCCCCGCACCTCAAAGGTAATGGATTTGATCCCCGCTTCCTCTCCGTCCAGGGAATCCAGCACTTCCACCTCATATCCCCGGTCTTCCGCCCACCGTTTATACATCCGGTACAGCATGGAATTCCAGTCACAGGATTCCGTTCCTCCCGCTCCCGCATGGAGAGAGACAATGGCGTTTTCCCCGTCGTATTCCCCGGAAAGCAATGTCTTAATCCTGATAGTTTCAAATGTACTTTCAAACTCCTGCAGGGACTCCTCAATTTCCGGTATCAGAGAAGCATCATTCTCTTCATAGCCCATTTCCAGCAGGGTCTCAATATCTTCGTACTGGCCGGAAAGCTGTGCATAGGTCTCCACATCATCTTTCAGACTTTTCAGCTCTTTCATTTTTATCTGGGAAAGCTCCGTATTATCCCAAAAATCCGGGGCTTCCATTTCCCGTTCCAGTTCCTGGATTTTCTTTTCTTTATTTGCCAGGTTAAAGTGAATCCCTCACTTCCACTAATGGTCCTTTGTAGGTGTTCAAAGTTGTTTTGAACTGGTCTAATTCTACCATTGTGTCACCTTCTTTCTTTCATAATATAACTGACTGTATAACTGCCTCAGGGCTTATTATAAAGTTTTACGGCCTTATCGTCAATGGAATCGGGCGAATATGAAAAACAAATATCTTATCAGAGCAGAGAACCGTAAAATCAGATTTACTGCCGTCTCAGGGTTTTCACCAGCTCTTTCTTCTCCCCGGACACTTTCAGAGACTCTGTAATCTTCTGAATGGCCTTGTTATGGGTAAAATCATTCAGAGTATTTTTCTTAAGAACCGGCAGTGTTGCTTCCGGAAACTCCCGGTAGCAGATGGATATTACCCAGGCCTGTGCCATGTTGACATAATAAGCCTCCTGCTGCACCTGCTGCACCGCTTCCAGCACTCTTTCAAGATACGTTTCATTTACATAATAGTCCAGAAGCTGTACCAGCCCAAAACGAATCTGAAATTCCTCCCTGCTGTTTAAGTACTGCTGCAGAAATTCCCAGAATTCCTCCGGCTGGCTTTTGGCCAGTTTGATGGTGGAACATGCGCTGTCACAGACCGACCAGTTATTTATTTTGGGAATAAATGTTTCCAGAAACTCCCTCTTTTCCTGCAAATCTCCTCTGGCATATCCCACAACCATGCCCTGCAGCATTACTTCCTCATAACTGTCATCCGAAGCATGGCAGAAATATGTCTTCCAGTCTCCCTTTGCAATCTGCCGGGCCATTCTGCGCAGCAGGGGCAAACGCACCCCCAGAATATGCTCCACTCCCGGCAGCAGTTTCGAAGTAAACTGCTGAAATTCCGGCTCCGCAAGCTGTTCCATCTGTTTTCTGATTTGGATATTGCATTCCTCCGGCTTTCCGGAAAACAGGACTGTCATTTGTATGTTCTCCTTTTGTTTCTCACAGATTTGTTGTATACTTATCATACTATTATATCTGAAAAAAGAAAGGCTGCAACCATGAAATATTTCGATTATTATATCTCCCCGCAGGGCACCATGCTGATTCAGGAAGAAGACGGACATCTGACTCATCTGAGCCTTGCTGACCCGGAAAAACTTCCGGCGGACTTTCCCGCCGAACAGAAGGACACGCCTCTGATACGCTCTGCCAAAATGCAACTGGGCGAATATTTTCAGGGCAGGCGGAAAACTTTTAACCTTCCTCTGAATCCTGACGGAACTCTGTTTCAGCAAAAAGTCTGGCAGGCTTTATGTACCATTCCCTATGGGGAAACGCGCAGTTATAAAGAAATTGCAGTACAGGTTGAAAACCCAAAAGGCTGTCGGGCGGTGGGTATGGCAAATAACCGCAACCCCATCATGATTATCATTCCCTGTCACCGGGTCATTGGGAGCAACGGTTCCCTTGTGGGTTATGCAGGCGGACTGGATATCAAAGAATGGCTGCTGGAACATGAATACAAAAATTCACATCTGTTTGTTGAAAGAACAGACTGATTTTACATTTTCAAAACCAGGAGATTAAGATATGATTTTCAGAATATTAAGACTGGTATTGTGTATAGCAGGGGTTTATGTTGCTCTGGCCGCAGGCTGTGAATACCGAAGTTTCCGGGGCGGCCACAGATATATCCGGGCTTTTCGGGCAAAAACCCTGTATCAGCATTTTTTTACCCTGCTGCAATGTGAAAAGGATATTCATGGAGCAGATATGGGAAAACTGACTTATCTGGGATACACAGGCGTTTTACTGGCCACAGCAGCCGGCCTTCTGCTTCTGCTGCTGGTCCCGTATCTGTTTCTCACAGGAAACTGGCTTTTTATGGAACTGGCTTTCTATCTGTGGGCCATGTTCAGCATGGGATGGGGATTTTTATCTGTTTTACTTCAGGTTCTGGATGGACTGCTGAACCGGTTTTTCTGAATTTCCGGTGCTTTTCCGGATATCTTCTGAAAAAACACCGGAGTGTTACACTAGGCTTCCACACCTTCAAAAATCTCCCCCAGCGTCATTTTGATATGGGGAAATGTTTTTAATGTTATCTCCGTATCTGCATTATAATATGGCATTTCCCTGTCGCTCTGCAGCATATGACTTTGTTCCAGAATATATGTTCCATTTTCCAGACAGTATATTTCCAGGAATCCCTGCGGTGAAACAATCCAGTATTCTTCCACACCTGCTTTTTCATAAATTTCTTTTTTTTCTGTTTTATCTCTTTTTGCTGTGGAAGGACTCAGTGTTTCTGCAATAAATCTGGGAACTCCGCTGTAACTCCCGCCTTTTAAATGACTGCGGTCGCAGATTACCATAATATCCGGACATACATAATCATCATTTTCATCCGGATGATATTTGAAATCCAAATTCTCCATAAATACAAGACACAGGCTGTTCTGTAAACCATTTCCTATTTTTCTGTTAATATTGTTATTTACAATTCCATGCCGAAAATCCGGAGAAGGTGACATATCATAAATTACACCGTTTATTTTCTCATCTTTTTTTCGTTCCTCTCCTGCCAGTCCCATATCCCCGTATCCTTTCTCTAATTCCCAAAATATGCGTCCACCCCGTCCGCAATGCCTGCGGCAAGCTGGCTCTGATATCCCTCATCCGCCATATTCAAATCCTCTGTGGGATTGGTCATAAATCCCATCTCCACAATGGTGACGGGAACGGTACACCAGTTAATGCCGCTCATGGTATCCGTCTCCCAGATATATTTCTTATTGGCTCCGGTGGCATTCACCGCTCCGTCCAGCACACATTCGGACAGGCTCCGGCACTGGCTGTAAAGACTGCCCATATAGGGATTGCCGGAGGTGGGACAGATAGTCAGAATTCCGTGTTCGCTGCTGTCGTCTGAACCGTTGGCATGTACCCGGATAAATGCGTCCGCTCCTGCATTGTTGGCCACCGCCGCCCGTTCGCTGTTGCTGATATTCACATCATGGCTGGTACGGACCATAAGAACCTGATATCCTCTGGCTTCCAGTTCCGCCTGCAGCTTCAGTGATACCGCAAGGGTCAGCTCGTATTCATTCAGGCCGCTGGCACAGCCGGAAGTACCGCTGGCTACTTTTGCCTTGGTTTCGGAAGCTCCGGGGCCAATGGGCTCCTGCTCGCTGTTCCCTTTGCCCTGATGCCCTGCGTCAATCACCACCAGATATCCGTTATCTGTCATTTCTGATTTCAGTTTCAGATATTCGGAAGCAATGTAGTATTCCTTTCCTTCCAGCTCCACCGCACTCCAGGTTCCGTCGTCCGCTGTCCGTACAAATTCACTTCTGCGGGCCGACGTCTGATACACTTCGCTGTCCGTAGAAGGCGCTGTCCGCACATTGACGGAGGAAGTTGTCACCACTTCTTCCCTGGCATATACCGTAGTTTCTTTATTTAATGCAGGACTGTCAGGCTCTGCATCCAGGTTTTCTTCCGTATTCGGATTTTTTCCCTCATCCGGATTTTCTTTCGGAGCAGATTCTGCTGTTTCCTCTGTATCGGACTGTTCCGGATTATCCGCTGTCTCCGTTCCGGAAGATTCCTGTTTCTCTGTCTGCTGCTCCAAAGCCTGTGAATTCTGTCCGGCAGATTTCCCGACGTTTCCGCATCCGCCGCACAGTATGGCTGCTACCATCAAAAATGCCATCCACACCGTACGTTTCCTGTATTTTTTCATCTGAATCCTCTTTTCTTCCTGGCTAACGATTGCAGCTTACAATTCCTTCTTTTGCGTCCAGAGTGACGTATGCCCCTGTTTTTAAAATATCGGTGGCATATTCTGCTCGAATCAGCACCGGAATATCAAGGCTCAGACCTGCAATCACCGCGTGGGAACCAGCCCCGCCTTCTTCCACAATCAGGCCGGAGGCCTCCCGAATCTGTTCCATCATCTCATTGCTGGTTTCCTTTGCCACAATAATATCTCCTGCTTTAAAATTCCGCCGCAGCTCGGACACATTTTTGCAGACGCAAAGGCTGGCGGATACGGATTTATCACTGATTCCTTCTCCGGTAAGGAGAATATGGCCTGCCACATGGACTTTCAGAATATTGGTTGTTCCAGATACGCCCAGGGGCACTCCGCCGGTAATCACCGTAATATCTCCCATGGAAATCAGGCCGGCCCGTTCTACCACATCCACCGCATGCTCAAACAGTTCGTCCGCATCTTCCTTGGGCTCCATAATCAGGGGCGTCACACCCCAGGAAAGGTTTAACTGACGGCATACCTTGGGGTACATGCTTCCTCCGATAATGGTACAGTCAGGCCTGTATTTGGAAATCATACGGGCTGTCCTTCCCGACTGGGTAACGGTAATTATCGCTGCAGCATTCAGATCATTTGCCGTCGTACAGGTGGCATGGGAAATGGCATTGGTAATATCTGGATTATCCGGATTCTGTCTTGCTTTAAACCGGGCAGTGTAATTGATATCCTGCTCGGTGCGGATGGCAATTTTTACCATGGTTTTTAAAGCCTCCACAGGGTAAAGCCCTGCTGCGGTTTCTCCGGAAAGCATAATCGCGCTGGTTCCGTCATAAATGGCATTGGCCACGTCAGTAGCCTCTGCACGGGTGGGTCTTGGATTCTTCATCATGGAATCCAGCATCTGGGTGGCGGTAATTACCTGTTTCCCGGCCTCGATTACCTTCTTAATCATCATTTTCTGAATGACCGGCACATCCTCCAGAGGAATTTCCACGCCCATATCTCCTCTGGCCACCATAATTCCGTCAGATACCCGGATAATCTCATCAATATTTTCCACGCCCTGCATATTTTCAATTTTGGAAATTATATTGATGTTATTGCAGTTCTTTTCCTCAAAAATTTTCCTTATCTGCAGCACGTCGTCGGCTGTCCGCACAAAAGATGCCGCCACAAAGTCAAAGTCATTTTCAATGCCGAATACGATATCCTCATAATCCTTTTCACTGATATAAGGCATGGTCAGTTCCACATTGGGCACATTGACTCCCTTCTTATTGGAAATCATGCCCCCGTTTATCACATGACAGACGATCTCTGTGTCGGTTACCTCATCCACAATAAGTTCAATCAGTCCGTCGTCAATGAGAATCCTGCATCCTGGCTCCACATCTTTTACCAGATCTTTGTAGGTTATGGAAACCCGGCTGGCATCCCCCAGGATTTCTTCCGTTGTGAGAGTGAATTTCTGCCCTGCTTCCAGCATGGCTTTTCCGTCTTTCAGCTCCCGGAGACGGATTTCCGGCCCTTTGGTATCCAGCAGAGAGGCCACCGGCAAATCCAGTTCCTCACGCAGACGTTTCACTTTTTTCAGCCGTTCTCCCTGTTCCTCGTGGGTGCCATGGGAAAAATTAAATCGGGCAACATTCATTCCCTCTATCATAAGCTGCTTTAATACGTCCTCTTTATCCGTTGCCGGTCCTAAGGTACAGATAATCTTGGTTTTTCTTAAATTTTTCATTTTACTCTTCACTCTCCTTATTTGTGTATCAGTGTTCCGGGGGCTTTTTTCACCCCATCCCGTGAAACTTCCAGTCTGGTAATCAGCGCGCTGCGCACTGCGGAATTGCCGATAAATTCAATGGCGGCTTCAATTTTTGGCAGCATGGTACCCGCTTCAAACTGCCCCTCTTCCATATAACTTCTGGCCTGTTCTGTGGTCATTTCATCTATGGGCGTCTCCTGATCCGTGCCGAAATTCAGACAGACCTGCTCCACACCTGTTAAAATTACAAGACGTTCCGCGTCAACCAGATCCGCCAGTTTTCCCGCTGCGGAATCTTTTTCAATCACAGCGCTGGCTCCTTTCAGCCTGTGTCCCTGAGCAAGTACAGGGATTCCGCCGCCTCCGCAGGCAATTACGATCTGGTCTGCGTCCAGAAGGGCACGGATGGCGTCAATCTCCACAATATCCACAGGCCGGGGTGCTGCCACAATTCTGCGGTATCCCCGGTCTGTTTTCACCACGTGATTACCCTTTTTCTCCTCTGCCTCTGCTTCCTCCTCCGTCATAAAACGTCCGATTTCCTTGGAAGGACGGTAAAACGCTTCGTCATAGGGGTCCACACATACCTGGGTCAGAATCGTGGAAACCGGTTTGTAAATTCCCCGGTTCAGAAGTTCGGTCCGGATGGCATTCTGCAGGTCATATCCAATATACCCCTGGCTCATGGCAGAACAGACTGACATGGGTGTAGCGGTATACTCCGGATAGATTCTGCAGAATTCTGCCATTGCAGTGTGAATCATTCCCACCTGAGGTCCGTTGCTATGGGAAATGACCACCTGGTAATCGTCCTTTATAAAATCCACCACTGCTCCGGCCGTTTTCTTCGTGGCGCTTTTCTGCTCCGGCAATGTGGTTCCAAGGGCGTCATGGCCAAGCGCAATTACGATTTTTTTCTTTCTCATAAAAACCTCCCGTCTTTCCTGTATGATGAAACGCCAATCCGGACAGATTCCGGATTGGCATTTTCGTTTTCTGCGGTACATTCTGCAAAAAGAATTCTTTTTTATTCTACCACATTTTCTGTAATTTTAAAAGAAAAAAATCGGCCCTTTCTTTCCGTCAGTAACAGACTCGTTACTGTTCACACGGCACCGTGCACTACGCTGCACGGTGTCCGGCCAAAGAAGTAGTGGCTGCCGGGCATCCGGCCCCTCACCGAAGGTGACTTTAAATGGCCGGATGCCGTTACCGGAACACCCGTAGGGTGTGAACAGTAACACAGACTCCATCTACTGCTCCTGGATATTCTTTTTCCCAAGTTTTGCCGTTATTTTCTGTTCCTGCCATTCTCCGTTCTCATTGGTCTGAATGGTAATCTCCACTTCACTGCCTGCTGCATAATACTGTATGATATCCGATAAGCCTTCCATGGATTTGATTTTTCTTCCGTCAAATTCTGTGATTACATCGCCCTTTTTAATTCCCGCCTGCTCTGCAGCGCTGTTTTCCTGTACAAATGTAATATACAACCCTTCCGGCATACCGAAATTTTTTGCCAGGTCTTCTGTTACATCCTGCCCGGATACACCCAGATATGCGGAGTTGGATTCATCCACTACTTCTCTTGTAATCAAATCATTGATAATCGGTTCCGCTGCGGAAACCGGAATGGAAAATCCCATACCTTCCACCTGAGTATCTGCATATTTTACGGAATTGATTCCGATTACTTCACCGTTCATATTCAGCAGGGCGCCGCCGCTGTTTCCGGGGTTAATTGCCGCACTGGTCTGAATCAGGTCATTGGTAATGGAGGTTCCGGTGTTTTCATCCTGTACGGTCACTTCCCGGTCCACTGCGCTGATTACGCCTGTGGTAACAGACTGACCGTAACCCAGTGCATTTCCAATGGCCACTACTGCCTGGCCCACACGCACGTTTTCCGAATTGCCCAAAGTTGCCACTTTTATCTTTTCCATGGTTTCCGCAGGAACAGATTTAATGGGAACGGACAGTACCGCCAGATCTGTGCTGGGGTCCGTACCCTTAATTTCAGCAGTCACGGTCTGGTCATCATGGAAATTTACCGTAAGCTGGGTGGCATTCGCAACCACATGGTTATTTGTAGCAACATAGAGTTCTTCTTCCGTCTGGCCAATAATAATGCCGCTTCCCGCACTTTCCGTATCCTGTACAAAGGAACGTCCGAAGAAATCTCTGCCAAGCTCTGTCTGACCCATATTGGTAATGGACACGATGGAAGGCATTACATTTTCCACAATATCCGATACATCATTGATGGTGGTAGCTGTACTCACGCCTGTGGCAGGTACATTTTTGCTGTTGGAAGTGGTTCCGTCTTTTTTATTGCTGCCTCCTGCGGTAGTCTCCAGCGCTGCGCTGCCGGAATTTCCTCTGGTAAGTTCAAAAGCAAGCCCTGTTCCATAAAATACCGTACCTGAAACCAGTCCGAACACCAGGGCAAGAGCCGCGCATTTTGCCACTGTCATACCAAAACCATGCTGCTTTTTCTCTTTGGATTTTTTCGGCTTCTTTTTCTTTCCTGCCGCCGGATTCCACTGGCTTCCATTCTGTCCTCCGCTCTGACTCTCTCCTGCAGTGTAAGTCTGTCCTCCGTTCTGACTCTCTCCCGTGGTATAGAACTGCCGGTCATTTCGGGGCTGAGGCTCTCCTGCAGTATAGACTCTCTCACCGCTGTCCGTTGTAACCGCCCCCGAAACCGGCTGGCTGTTTTCTTCTCTTCTCTCATAATAGTTAGGATTCCGGTCCTGATTTTCCTCATTGAGGTAACTGTATGAATATAAAGAATCAGAATGCTGACTGTTGTTATTGTTATTATTATTTTCCATAACAGATTCTCCTTTCGCGGCTGTTTCCTTTGCTTTGTTTTATCTATTAAGCAGTTTACGGAATATTTGTGATAAAAATGTGACAAATATTTTAAAAATACGTGATATTGTTCCGATACTTTTTCATTTATGATAGAGAGCGGCGGCTTAACATTTTTATGAACCGGATTTTGAACCGTGAAAAAGCAGAAACGGAGGTATCTATGAACACACAAAAGATATTCGGATACATAAGGGTATCCACCAGAGAACAGAACGAAGACAGACAGCGCATTGCCCTCCTTGAAATGGGCGTGCCAAAACATCAGATTTACATGGACAAGATGTCCGGTAAAAATTTTGAAAGGCCTCAATACCGGAAACTGCTGAGAAAACTGGACAGCAACTCCATTCTCTTTATCAAATCCATCGACCGTCTTGGGCGAAACTACGCGGATCTCAACGAACAGTGGCGGATTATTACCAAAGAAAAGAAAGCTGATATTGTAGTCATTGATATGCCCCTTCTGGACACAAGGCGGGAGAAAAACCTTCTGGGCACCTTTATCAACGACCTGGTGCTGGCTCTGCTCAGCTATGTGGCTGAAAATGAGCGTATCAACATTCGCCAGAGACAGGCGGAGGGCATTGCCGCCGCAAAGGCCAGAGGAGTAAAATTCGGCCGGCCGCCTCTGCCGCTGCCGGACAATTTTCAGGAAGTGTATGAGAACTGGTCCATGAAAAAAATAACATTAAAGCAGGCCGCCAAAGCCTGCAATTTACCGGAAAGCACGTTTTTCTATAAAGCGAAAGCCATTGAAAAGACCAGCTCCATCTGAGTATGGTCCCTGCAGGCGGAGGCGCGGAACATTTTGCGGCGCCTCTGCCTGCAGGGGAACGGGGGAGCCTCTGCCCTCCATCCTTTCTACCCTCTCTGAAACAGTTCCTTTCTCTTCCCTGCAATCCTCTGCCTTACCCCATCCTCCAGAAACACCTTCCTGGAGATAAAATTCCAAAAAGACACCAACAGCGCCGTACAGATTTTGGCCAGCATATAATACAGCTCCAGATGTTCCACAAGCATTTTCATAATTATAGAATTCAGCAGAAGTCCGCAACCGCTTAGCAGGAGAAAAATACTGAACCGCCCTTTCTTTCTGTGCTCCACGTTACAATCAAATACATATTTTGTACTGTATATATAATTAAAGACTGTTGCTGCCGAAAAAGACAGCATGGAAGACAGCAGATAATGCATGTGAAATGTTTCCGTAAATGTAAACAGCAGCGCATAATCCACCAGGAAAGACACCACTCCAACCAGGCTGAACCTGCAAAATTGTCTCATAATCTTTTTCATAATATCCTCATTTCAAATAATCGTTCTCAACAAAAACCGGCGGCATACTGCCACCGGCTTCTCATTTTATCCTATTTTCAATAATTTTGCAAGGGTAAATAATACCATCAGGTCTCCTCACGGCAGCGCCGGGTCCCTCCTCATGGCAAGTATAATCACTCTACAGTGACGGATTTCGCCAGATTCCTGGGCTTATCCACATCGCAGCCCTTGCCTACTGCAACGTAATAGCTGAAAAGCTGCAGGGGAATAATTGCCAGAGAATTGGTAAAATACCGGTTGGTCTGGGGAATGTAAATGACATAATCGGCTGCTTTCTCAATGTCACGGTTACCCGCATTGGTTACTGCAAGGACAAAAGCCCCCCGGCTGCTCAGTTCCACAATATTGCTGATGGTCTTTTTGTACAGGTCTTCCTGGGTCACCACAGCGGCCACCAGCGTCCCTTCCTCAATCAGAGAAATGGTGCCATGCTTTAATTCGCCCGCCGCATAGGCTTCCGAGTGAATATAGGAAATTTCCTTTAACTTCAGAGAACCTTCCAGCGAAATGGCATAATCTATGCCACGCCCCACAAAAAATACATCTTTTGCCGCAATATAACGATTGGCAAAATGCTGTACTTTTTCTTTGTTGCTCAGAAGCATTTCTATCTGTTCCGGCAGTTTCTGTAAATCTCTCAAAAATCCTGCCACTTCATGTTCCGTAATCTCTCCGCGCACCTGTGCAAATTTAATGGCCAGCAGATATTCTGCAATCAGCTGGGCGCTGTAAGCCTTTGTAGTTGCCACCGCAATCTCCGGCCCTGCCCAGGTATACATCACCCGATCGGCTTCCCGTGCAATGGAACTTCCCACCACATTGACAATTCCCAGTGTCTTGACGCCGCGTGTTTTTGCTTCCCGCAGTGCGGCCAGAGAATCTGCTGTTTCTCCGGACTGACTGATAATAATCACAAGATCTTCCGAATCCAGAATGGGATTGCGATAACGGAACTCGGAAGCCAGATCCACTTCCACGGGAATTCTGGCCAGGCCTTCAAAAATATATTTGGCGGTAACGCCGGTATGGTACGCGGAACCGCAGGCAACGATATGGATTCTGCGGATAGAGCGGATTTCCTCGTCGCTCATACCCAGTTCCTCAATCACAATCGCACCGTCTTTTATTCTGGGGTTCAGGGTATCTCTTACGGTCTGGGGCTGCTCGTACATTTCCTTTAACATAAAATGCTCATAGCCGCCTTTTTCCGCCGCATTGATATCCCAGTCTATGGTAGTGGATTCTTTCTGAATTTCCTCACCGTCCACATTGTAAAAGTCAATACTCTCTCCTGTTAAAACCGCGATTTCTTCATTCTGTATAAAATAAACATTTCTGGTGTATTTCAGTACGGCAGGAACGTCGGACGCAATCAGATTTCCGTCCTTTCCATGGCCCACAATAAGAGGGCTGTCTTTCCGTACTGCATATATTTTATCCGGATGCTCCTTAAAAATAATTCCCAGCGCATAGGAACCTTCCACCCGATGCATAACCTTGGTGATGGCTTCCACCGGATCTCCTTTATAATAACGATCAAGAAGATGGGCCACAACCTCCGTATCCGTCTCGGACAGAAACTGATAACCCTTCTGCTCCAGCCGCTTTCGCAGCTTCAGATAATTCTCTATGATTCCATTGTGCACCACCGCAATGGTCTCTGTCTGATTATAATGAGGGTGCGCATTGTCCTGGGAAGGAGCCCCGTGGGTAGCCCAGCGTGTATGCCCGATTCCCGACGTTCCCGGCATGGTAGCGCCGTCATGGGTCAGCTCACTGAGCACTTTCAGACGCCCCACCGCTTTCCTGACCTGAATGTTTTCTCCGTCGTACACTGCAATTCCCGCCGAATCATATCCTCTGTATTCCAGTTTTGACAAACCGTCCAGTAAAACAGGCGCCGCCTGAGATTCTCCGATATACCCTACAATTCCACACATATGATGTCCTCCTGTTATTCGCCCTTGTCCGCCCTCACGCCTGTGCGGTACACAATTTCATCACTGATACTCTGCACGCTCTCTGTCACCTGATAATCGTCTGTTCCATACAGGAAATCATGGAGCTGTTTCACATTGGCAGACAAATCCGCAGGTATGACACAGTCCTGACTGCCTTTCTGATAGGAAATGCTTACCACTGCGCTGCCTTTATCAAAGGGAAATCCCGCTGTCTCTCCCATTTTATAACTAAAAGCATCTGCTGCAAGAGCCAGAATTTCTGTTTTGGACAGACTGGTCTTTACCTCAGGAAATACGGTATCAATCAGTTCGTTGATTGTAGCCATGTCTGATGCCAGAGCTTTATCCACCATTTTCTCCAGAACTTCTCTCTGACGCTCCGTTCTTTTGAAATCATCTCCTGTCGTATACCGGATTCTACCATAGGAAACTGCCTGTACCCCATTCAGATTATAGGTGCCGGCTCCTGGCAGAGGGCTGTAACTTTTTCCGGTTACTTTAGAGGTCTCTATACAGTAATTGTTCAGATGGCCTGCTTCCTCATCTGTTATTTCCACTTCCACGCCGCCCAGAATATCCACTGCTTCCGCCACTGCTGAAAAATCAAAAGAAACATACTCCTGGATATCCAGATCCAGATTGGTATTCAGCATACGGACCGCCTGTTTGGGCCCGCCTTTTGCATAAGCTGCATTTGCCTTACTGTAAGCCTCCGTATTATCCAGATCCGCCATTTTCAGAAAAGTGTCACGATACACGGAAACCAGCCTTACCTCCTTGGTATCCTTATCAATTCTGGCCACCATAATAACGTCTGAATTTCCCCGCTCATAAGAACCCTCGTCCCGGTTATCCAGACCAAACAGCGCAATGGTTGTGTATTCTCCCAGTACATCCTGTGTCTCTTCGGGCAGTTCCACCCTTACGTCCTTCCCTTTAAAGGAAACGTCCGTATCCAGCTTATCCATCTTCCCGTTTACCCAGATCCAGCCCACTGCCACCAGCAGAATCATCAGCTCAATTGCCACTATCAGCAGCTTTCGCCTCTTCCTTTTCTTACTCTTCTTCGTGGGCTGTTTTGCCCCCTGTGCTTTACTTTGTTTTGCCATACCTTCACCCTATCTGTTCTGATTCCCGGAAAATCCGAAACCGCCGCCTGCGGCGGGATTTGCAGCTTCCCGGTCTTTTATCCGTACTGCTCATTCACGCCTGATAAATACTTATGTTCCTTATAACACACATTTTTATCACGATTAATACATATGGTCTATATTATAATATTTCAGACCATTTATCAACCGTCATTTTTCTTGAATTTTCCAGAAATGACATGTATTTTCTGGTAATATTGTATAATTCTTACAAAAAAATAACTGAAAAACCAGAGACGGTTTCGTAACATTTTACCAAAACCATAATGTTTCATACTGGAATTATTATCTCCATGACGCCGGTATAATAGCAGCGGCTCCTGCAAAAAGAAGGATTTTCCAGCCGTATAGTCCCCCAGAATGCCAATCCACTGGTCATGCATTTCAATTTTCTCCGGAATGGGCAGAATAATCCCTTTCAGTTCCCGCCGAAACGCCATACAACAGCCAATGTAGCTGTTTTTCAGCATATTTTTCCAGACTCCGGGGACGGAACGCCGGTATCGGAAAAAAGATTCCGTCACAATCTGTTCCGGATTCTCTCCCCCAAATACCCTGGCGTCATGAATCACCACCATGGCATGTTGCTGTTCAAAAGCCTCCAGTACCTTTTCCACTTTATGCTCCATCCAGATATCGTCCTGATCCGCCAGAAAAATATACCTGCCTCTGGTATGGCGGATGGCATACTCCACATTCTTTTTAATCCCCTGGCCAGGCCCTTTTAACAGGCGGATTCTGGCGTCTGCCTTCCGGTATTCTTTTATAATGGCAATGGTATCGTCAACGGAGCCATCGTCAGAAATTACCAGTTCATCCTGTTCCTGAAGCTGGCTCATCACAGAAGATATCTGTTCCCGAATGTAACGTTCCCCATTATAAGTCACCATGGCCACGGAAACGCGGATTTCCTGTGTCACCATAATTTCCACCCCCATTTCTGAAAATACCGTACCATGGAAATCAGGTGCATTTTCAGTAAGGCCGGATTTTTATGGGAGCCCCGCTCCCATTTATGAATCACCGTGGTATCGGGACAATACCAGAGGCTGCTCCTCCCATTGACCCGCCTGCATAAATCTGCATCCTCCATATACATAAAATAGCGCCTGTCAAATCCCCCAAGCCGACGAAACAGTTCCGTACGGATAAACAGGAAACTGCCCTGAGCAAAGGGCACCCGAAAAGGTTTCCCGTAATCCATCTCCTGCATGGTATGATATGAACGGCGCTTTTTAAAACAGCATCCGGGAAAGTACCGGATGAGCAAATCCCCAACCGTCAGTTTCCGCCGGTAAACAGGCTGCAGTTTCCCATCCTCATCCGTCATACGGGGAACGGCCATACCGACAGAGTTCTGCTCCATAAATTTCAGCAAAACAGAAAAACTGTCTTCTGTCAGAATGATATCGGGATTTACAATGGCATGAAACCTGGAATCCAGCCGGGGCAGCACGTAATTGTGCCCTCCTCCGAATCCCAGATTTTTACCGGGACGCAGATATGTGACTTCCGGATACTTCCGCTCCAGCCGGGACAGACGGTTTTTTTTACTGCTGTTGTCCACCAGAAACAGTTCTTTTGAAACAGCGACAGCGGTACATTCCATAATGGAACGTACCGCATTCCTTACATCTTTTTCATTATTATATGCTACAATAGTGATTGAAATATCTTTCATGATGATCCTTTGCCTGTGAGCACCACTCCAATGGTCCGAAACAGAATCCGCACATCCATTCCCAGGGACCAGTTGGAAATATACTGGGTATCCAGTGCCACAATCTCCTCAAAATTCTTAATATCGCTTCTTCCGCTGACCTGCCACATACCGGTAAGCCCCGGCCGGATGCCCAGCCTTGCCTTGTGATGAAGCTCATACTGTTCAAATTCTTCCTCCGTAGGAGGCCTTGTCCCAACCAGGCTCATATCCCCTTTCAGCACGTTCCAGAACTGGGGCAGCTCGTCAATGGAAAATTTCCGCATAAATCTTCCTACCCCAAAAATCCTGGGATCATGCTCCATTTTGAACATCAGCCCTTCCATCTCATTCTGAGCCATCAGGTCCTGCTTCATTTTATCCGCTCCCACCACCATGGTGCGGAATTTGTAGAATTTAAAACGCCTGCCGTTTCTTCCGATTCGGGTCTGAGCGTAAAATATCGGCCCCGGAGACTGTATTTTAATGATGGGTGCGAAAATCAGAAAGGCGATTCCGGTCAGAAGCAGCCCCACCAGACTTCCCAGAATATCCATACACCGCTTAATCAGCACCTGCCTTGTGGTGGCAATCTTCATACTGGTGGTCAGAACCATGTATTTTCCGCATTTTTCCACCATTTTGTTGGGCATCAGTCTGGACTCCCGCACCAGATTGAAATGTACCGTCAGGCCCAGTTCCAGCAGTTCGTTGGCCAGCGCCTCGCTGCTCTCCCTGGTATTTCCGTTGATAAATATTTCATCCACCACATTGATGCGCACATATTCCAGAAAGCTGTCTGCACAGGCCACCACCGGCACCCCGCAGATTTCATCTCCGATTCTGTTTTTGTCCACAATCACTACGCCGGTTACTTCAAATTCCTTATATCGGTCATGCTGGAAATCTCCCACGCATTCTTCCGCATAACGCTCCTCCGTCACCACAATCAGCTGGGAAAACTTTTTCCCCCGTATCATGCGCTGGCGGATATATATTTTCCACAGGCATCTGGAGAAATATTCTATTACGATAGCAAATCCCCAGAACACAAAAATAATCTGTCTGGAATAAATTTCCGACTGTTTGGTAGCCCAGACATATATGGTAATGGTGGCAAATATAATACTGCAGTGTACAATCACTGCTTTCAGTTCCTGAATTTTATTACGTCTCAGGATTCCGGTATATGCTTCAAAGAAAAATACAATGCAGATATCTACCAGAAGCAGAACCACCGCCAGACGGTTATAGTAATCCATCAGGAACGGAAGCCTTTTGATATTTCCCAGTCGAATCAGACAGGAACTGTAAAAAGCTGTCTCCAGACACAGTAAATCCAGTATCAGGAAATCCAGATGTTTTACCCAGCTTTTTTTCTGTTTTTTATACATAGTCCTTTCATCCTTAACGTAATTTTCGTCTCTTCCTCAGACAGCCGTTCAGCTATCCCTGCTGTGAATTATCATACACGATTTGCCTATAAATAAGCAACAAAATTTCTCTTAAAGTTTCCTTAATTTTGTGCATTTTTCTGCACATACAGGGATACCCGGAGGGTGATTCCTTAATTTTGGGTTTTATTCCTTATGTAGAGCCAGCTCTCCGAATAATCTTTCCTCTGCTGCTCGTCCATTTCACTGTACTGGGAAAAGGTCAGTCTGGAGGGAATCATTCTGGTTCCCCCGCATTTATGGCAGTAAATCTCTTTCCTTCTGGATACTGTTGTAATGCTTCCGCATTCCGGGCAGATAAACACTTTCATCATACGTCACTTCTCACATTCAACTCTGTATTTCGGCTTCGCTTTCTCTCTATTGTAGCATTGAATTGGAAAAAGGGCAAGTTCAAAGAACCTGCCCTTGAATTAATCCTGTTGTTCTGCTGTAACAGTTATGGCTGAACTGTTACGTTCTGTTTCATGGCTTCAGCGCATAATTGCATTTTTTCAGAGAAAAATTCGGGTTATAACAGGGGTCTCCCTTTTTCAGCAGCTCTATCCAGCGGGTGCGGAAAAATTCGATTTCTTCCCCGAACCGCCGCACCTTTTCCTGGGTATCTTCCGCTCCGCGGGTTTTGGATTCATAATGGTATGCTTCCACAAAGGGGTCATACACCACAAGATATCCTGCCTGTCCCACCCGCAGGCAGAAATCCACGTCGTTAAAGGCCACTGCCAGCTTTTCTTCCAGCCCATGAACTTTTTCAAAGACTTCCCTGGACACCATCAGGCAGGCCGCTGTCACCGCGCTGTAATTGAGCTGCAGAGCCGCCTTATGATAATAACCTTCCTGCCCCCTTCTGAGTCCCGGAAACATATTTGCAGCGATTCCGTCAATGCCCACAACAATTCCGGCATGTTGCACCGTGTTATCCGGATAATACAGACGGGCGCCCACAATGCCCACCTCCGGCCGCTGGCAGTTCCCCAGCAGTTCCTCTATCCAGTCTTCCGTAATAATCTCTATATCATTATTCAGCAGAATAAAATAGCTGCCTTTTGCATGGGCCGCGCCGAAATTATTGATAGCCGAGTAATTAAATCCTTCCTCCCATACCACTACACGGGCCTGCTGTCTGTCCTGGAGTTCCTGATAATAAGCAAATGTCTCCGAATCCGTACTGCTATTTTCAATCACGATAATTTCATAATTCTGATAGGTGGATTTCCGAATGGACTCCACACAGCGGCGAAGCATGGCAGACTGGTCTTTGCTGGGAATTAAAATGGAAACCAGAGGTTCTCCTTCCACCTCGTATTTTACACGGTAAAAGCCAAAATGAGGAAGTTGTGATACCCGGCCCTTTTTCCCTGTCCGTGTCAGATGTTCCTGTATCGCTCTCTGCCCCGCCTCATAGGCATAGGTTTTACTGAGGGGATTATCTGCTGTGGAATTACTGTGAACTCTCCAGTGGTACAGCACTTTTGCCACATGCCCGGTCTTCCTGGCAAGTTCCGTACAGCGCAGGATGAAATCATAATCCTGTGCTCCGTCAAATGCTTCCCGGAACCCTCCCGCCTGCTTTATCACGGAATTCTTTACACACAGGAAATGGGTGATGTAATTGTTGGAACACAGCAAATCGGGGCTGAATTCCGGTTTGAAGTGGGGATTCTGATGTCTCAGGCCCTGTCTGGTTTCCTCCACCTGGTCTTCATCCGAATAAATCACTTCCACTTCCGAATCCTGATTAATCAGAGAAACGATCTCATAAAATGCTTCCGGAGCCAGCAAATCGTCATGGTCCAGAAATCCAGTCCAGGAACCTGTGGCTGCTTCCAGTCCCTGGTTGGTATTTCCGGCAATTCCCAGGTTTTCTTCCAGACGATGGTAGTGAATCCGGTTTTCCTGATATTCACTGCAGTACCGGCGGACTGCTGTTTCCACCTCATCTGAAGGCGTTGCATCCATCAGGCACAGCTCCCAGTTCTCATAGGACTGCTCCCGCACGGAATCCAGCATTTCCACCAGATATTTTTCCGGAGTCTGATAACAGGGAACCACCACACTGAGCAAAGGGCGGCAGGCAAATTTTCTGCTCTGCCGCCTCTGGCGTTCCAGTTCTTCCTGACCGGCCCTGTGTCTCTCAAACCAGGGCTGATATGGCACCTCATCCGGCTCCATTTTGTCACGCAGACGGTTCCAGAAAGCCTTCGGCCCATAATGCCTGAAATACCGTATGCCTTTTTTTATTTTGTAAGGTGTGATTTTCATAAGAATCCTCCGTCATGACAGCCCGTCGTAAGACGGGCTTCATGACTGCCTGTTTCGGTATCCGGTTATTTTGCCCGGACATATTTCTGCGCAGAACAGGCGGAATATTTTACTTTCTTTCCATTGTTTGCATAAGATCTCACTTTGTAGTAATAGTTTTTTCCGGCTTTGGCGGTTTTATCCGTCCAGGAAACTGTCGTATTTTTGGTAATTTTCTTTATTTCCTGGTATTTCCCCTTTTTGGAAGTGGCACGGTAAATTTTATAGCCTGTGGCCTTACTGTCTTTCTTCCATTTTAATTTTACCTTTCCCTGAGAAACGGTAACAGAAGTTACCGTCTGCTTGCTCAGGGCAGTTTTTACCGTGCTGACTTTGGAATAGCTGGAATATTTCGTCCCACCGGACGAGCCTTTCGCATAGGAACGTATCTTATAATAATAGGTCTTTCCTGTGGTAATATTTTTGTCAGACCAGGATACGGTTTTATTCTTCGTAATGGTGGCAACTTTCGTATATTTGCCTTTCTGAGAAGTAGCGCGGTAGATATAATAGCCGTCTGCTTTGGAATCCCGTTTCCAGGTCAGTTTAATTTTGCTTCCTTTGGACACGGTGGCTTTTTTCAGCTGAGGTTTTGCCATTTTCAAATCTGCCTTTTTCGTACCGGTATATTTGGAATAATAGCGCTTTCCGTTTACCATCACGTAACCGCGGATTCGGTAAGTATATTTGTTTTTCGGTACTACTTTGGTATCTTTGTAGCTGATGGTGGAGTTCCCCTGTATGGTTGCAATACAGGAATAACTGCCCGTACCTTTTTTCCGGTAAATCCGATAACCGTCCACAGCTGTCTTTTTCCAGGACAGTTCCACCGTCCTGTAATTTTTGATTTTAAATTTCGTCCAGGAAGTTGCCGGAACTCTGCAGTCAATGGTCTGCGCGTCGGAATACGGGGAATATTTGTTGCCTCCGCTCAGCTTCATGTAAGCACGCATTCTGTAATTATATATTTTTCCCGGTACCGCTGTGGTGTCTTCCCAGGTAAGGATGTCGCCCCTGCTGACCGTTGCCAGGCTGGACCAGGAACCGTCTGTTCCCACGGAACGGTAAATCCGGTATCCCTGGGCCGCCGCCACTTCATCCCAGGACAGCCTTATGGAGGCAGCTCCTGTTTTTTCTGCCCGCAGCACAGGTTTGCTCAGATTTTCTCCCGGTTTGGGACATGGGGAAGCAGGCATATTCTGATACACCGGAACCTTAAACACAAAATTATTGTTCAATGCTCCCATAGCAGCGTAACTTTTCTGAACGCTCTTTCCTTCACTTTCCGCCGCCAGAAGATTCTGCATGTACTGATGCCAGTACAGACCGTCATAAGAGGCGTCCACGTCAAATTTCTGCAGATAAAAGGTATCCTGCCCCCGCCTGATATATTTGGAGGATACCTTGTCCGCTCCTCCTCTCAGGGCCTTGTAACGGGTATTCCAGCCTGCGTTTTTCGCCTCATTCAGACCGCTGATAATAACTTCCTGGCCGATTCCCGTTGCACTCATGTTAAAATAATTGTAATATCCCTCGTATCCGGGATAGGTGCCGGATATCAGAGAAGATGTTCCGTTCACTCCCTGTTCCTGGCGTACACGGCTAGCCAGAAAATAAGGGCTGACCTTTAACTCTTTTCCAATTTCAATAAAAGCCTGGGCATAGGTCATTCCGTCGCCGGAACCGTCCTCCAGCTTCTTATGAGACATAAAAGTACCGCTCAGTATTCTTTCCACGCCGGATTCCGTATGGTAGGATGCATTATAGGTAAGCTGTTCAAACTGGAACACCGCTTCTTCATTCAGAAAATTCCGGGGGTCCAGATAATATTTTACAATGGCCTCGGAGGCCTGTACCCAGTTGGTTCCGTTTTTAATCACCCATTTTCCCGTCTCCATATTATAGTCTTTGGGCTCTGTGGATTTCCAGGTGTCCGGCTGGTAAGTCTCCACCAGATTCCGGGCGTCCGCCATTTCATTTTTCAGCACCACAGACCACTCCAGTCCGGTATTCATGGGTACAAAACTCCAGTTGGGATGTACCTGTACCAGCTTCTGAATCAGCGTCCGGTAACTCTGGGGAAATGCGGACAAATCCGTACCTCTTGCGCTTCCTCTGGTAAACGTATGTACTTCCATGCCTCTGTTCAGATACTGTGTCTTCCATGCGTCCAGCCTTTCATCCTGGGTGAGCACATATTCGCTCTCAATATAACCGCCGGACACCACGTCGTTCACTGCAAATTCAATCTGAAACCAGAGTCCTGTTTCTGTCAGGGCAGCGCCTGTCAGCCTTACCTGGTAACCGCTGGTAAGCACCTGCACCACTGCCCCTTCCCTGGAAGGCTCCTGCCGAACCGGAAATTCCGCATCATTGGCCAGAACGCCGTACATATCATATTCTTTTAACAGCTCTGCAAAGGCTTCCTCCGGGGAAATCTCATTCCCGCCGTCCTCCGCTGCCTTCAGGAGTTCTTCCGGAAATCCCGGCAGTTCTTCCATTTCCCGCTGTTCTGTTGTATCTTCAGACTCAGATCCTTCCATTTCCTCTTTCTGTATCATATCCTGGGAATCCTGTACATTTTCTACCGGATTCTGCTCCGGTTCTTCTTCCTGTATCTCGTCCCGGCCTTCTTCCTCTGATTCAGGCTGAGATTCCCGGAGGGTTTCCGGCTCCTCTGACACCGGCTGACTTTCCGTTTCTTCCGCCTGTGCCTGCTGTTCCTCCGGAACTGCTTCCTGCTCTGTCTGCTGTGCCGCCTGAACCAGGCTGCTTCCTCCGCAGACATCTGTGGAAAGTACAACTGCAGCTAACAAAATGGCTGTCAGCTTCATACTTTTTCTCGGTTTCATGGCTGTTTTCTTCCTTTCTTTTTCTTTTTCACTCTCCTCCTGTGATTGTAGCACGTTTTTTCTCAACTTTCCATCCTTATTTCGTAACTCCCGCCGCCGGTTTGCAGTAACCGCTGTAACCGGTTTTTCTGTTCACCCGGTTCAGCACCTGTATTTTATAGTAATATTTCTGTCCTCTTTTCAGGTTTCTGTCCGTATAGGAGGTTGTATTTTTTGACTTAATGGTTGCAACTGTCTTATATCCTCTGTTTTGAGAGGTGCTTCTCTGGATACGGTAAGCATATGCTTTGGGGTTCCGTTTCCAGGTAATCCGCAACGCCCCTTTGCCTTTGGCCGTTACGCTGTAAATTTTTGTTTTTTTCACTGCCCAGCCGGAATATATATTGGAAAAACTGCTGAAACCGTTCTGTTCTCCGCCTCTGACCCGGACTTTGTACAGATAAGTCTGATGGGCCTCTACTTCCCGGTCCATATAGGTGGTCTGTCCGGCTTTGAGGGTGGCAATTTTCTCGTAACCTTCCTCCTCCGACTGGCTGCGGAAAATTTCATACTTTTTTGCGTCCTTTACGCTGGTCCAGGTAAGGTTAATCTGTTCGTTCGTTTTGGAAATCACCTTTGTAAGGGTGGGCTGGGCAAGGGTTTTTCCGGACATGGGTTCTGACAGCTCTGATTCCGTCCCGTCTGCATACACAGCGCACAGTTTGTAATAATATATTTTACCGGCTGTCAGGCCGCCGTTGTCATAACTGGTTCCTGGCACCCTGGCAATCTCCGCATAACTGCCGTTTTCAGAAGTGCTTCGGTATACACGGTAAGAATCAGCCTCCGGAATGTCTTCCCATCTCACCCGGAGTTTTGAGCTGTTTCTGGACTGTACATAGGAAATTTCCGGAATTTCTCCTCCTCGTTCCTTATCGTCGTCCTCATCATCCTCCCCGGCTCCTTTCAGTGTAAGGCCGTAATAGGAAGCGATTCCCTGGGCGTCTGCCACACCCAGTTTCTTCAATTTTGCGTCTGTATTCAGAAATTTATTTACATCTCCTGTGTTGCTTATAAATGCGTGTTCAATCAGAACTGCCGGAAATCCGGCCAGCTTGCTTCTCCTGATAATCGCCAGATAATCCGCCAGGGAACCGTCCGGATACTGAGTATTATCCTGAGAATTGCGGATTAAAATTCCTCCTGCCCAGGTTGCAAGGCCCAGAGCCGCCAGCTTCCGGTAAATTTCTGTAGCAAGGCCCTTTCCTTCCGCTCCTATGGCCGGTCTGTAATTGCTGTTGGGGTAATATACGCCGATTCCGTTGGCGCTGCTGCTGGCGCTGGCATTCAGGTGAAAACTCACATAGACATCTGCCTTTTTACCGGCCGCAAATTCCACTCTTCTGGCATTGCAGGTGGATGCATTTACACTCTTTCCGCCATTGGCACAGCTCTGGGTTTCTCTCGTCATGTAAACGGTAACCCCGCTGTATTTCTGCAATTCTGTTCTGCAGTACTGGGCAATTTTCAGCACCAGGTTTTCTTCTTTAAGTCCGTTATAACCTGCCCCGGAATGGGTGCTGTCATGACCGGGATCCAGTACAATCACCATTTTTTTTGCGCCCCGCGTCATATTATGGAGAGAAAATCCTGTTCCGGTTCCTGATGCAGCCTTATCCAGCGCATGTTCCACCGTATATCCGGAACTGGCCCTGCCGTTTTCATCCATGGTTACTATATTTGCTTCCACTTCATCCAGCAGTTCCTGATTCAGCAGCACTTCATCCGGTTCTGCTTCTACTGCCTGATTCACTCCGTACACGACCTGCATACCGGTATCTCTTATAAGTACACGGCAGGCATTTTTTTCCGTTTTCCAGGTAATTCCGGTCAGCTCATAAATCCCTTTCTGTTCTTCCCTGTTGTATTCCATGGAAAACCGCACCATATTATCAGCAATTCCCGCAGCATCTGCGGTAAATTCCTGTCCTGTGGCAGTATTTTTGTACTGAAGCTGCGCCTGCTTTATGACATCTCCTTCCACTCCAAGACCTGCTACCACATTCTGCACACCCGGTACCTGAATCTGCTCGGATTCCTGCATAATAAAATTCAGAACGCCCGTTTCCCATCCTTCCGGCTGATTCTGTTCCGTTGCTTTCTCCGGCTTCTGTTCTGTCCCGTTTTCCGGCAGTCTCTCCTCTGTTCTGCTCTCCGGCAGACGCTCTTCCATTTTGTTTGCCGGCAGCTTCTCCTCTGTCCTGCTTTCTATCTGCCCGGAATCAGACCACATCTTATCATTGGCCTCCGCCTGCATACTGCCGGAAGAAGCAATCATACATACCGATAAGAAAGCTGCCAGAATTCTTTTCGACAATTTCATTCCTTCTGCACTCCATTTCTTTCTCGTTTTGTCATTTTGTGTCGCTTTTTATCCTATCACAAATTTTTTTCCAGTACAACTACCTGCCAGAAACTTACAGAAACTTTACAATTTTCTGTTATCGCTCATTCTTTTCATGCCGGAATCACAGTAACAAAAAAGATTGCTGTAAAACAGCCGCTATATACAGGAAATGGTATTCAGACCTCATAAATTTCATCCATATATGTATATAAACTGTATTTTACTGCAATCTCTTTTATCTGTCGCTATATTATCTGAGTTGCTCTCTATTCATCCTTAATTTTAATGCAGTTCTTTCCTCTGTTCTTTCCGATATAGAGTCTCCGGTCAGCCCGCCGAATCAGCTCATCCACATCCTGGCCGGGAACCTCACCGCATTCCGAGATTCCAAAAGTCATGATTACCGGAATCTGCCTTCCGTCCACTGACAAATCTGCCTGTTTCAGTTCCGCTGTACCTTATCAATAACTTTTAATGCATAGGCCACGCTGCCAAACACAATCATCAGGAACTCCTCACCGCCCCAGCGGCTGACAAAATCTTCCCGGTCCACTGCCTCATCCATACTGGAAGACACCAGCCTCAACACCTCATCTCCCGCTTCATGGCCGCAGGTATCATTGATTTTCTTAAAATCATCAATATCTCCCATCACCACACAGTAATCGCTGCGTTTTATACCTTTCCAGCAGTCCAGCATACTTCTCCGGTTTCTGAGACTGGTAAGTTCATCGTAACTGGCCAGTCGTTTCAGTTCTCTGTTCTGCTGGTCCAGCTCTTTCCGGTTGGCTGTCAGCTCCAGAATAAACGGAAGCCAGCGCATGGATGCATGTTACAAAATAAATCACACTGATACCCGAAAAATAATTTCCGCCTTTTTCCGTCACATGCAGCATCAGAAATTCCATTGCTGCTGCAAGGCCGCTGATAAAAATAAACGGCAGACATTTTCCGTACCGCTACTTTTTCTTATACGTAATATACCAGGCGTCCATTTTGCCTCCTGTCATACCGGAGTACATTTTCTTTCCGACTTTGTTATATGCAGTCACGTAAAAATAATATTTTTTTCCGCTTTTAAAGGCTGATTTTCCAAACTTCTTCACAGTTATGGAGGTTTTATTTGTGGTAGCACATTTTTTATATCCTGACTTTTGCTTATCGGACACATACACCTGGTACCGGTCCGCACCTTTAATGGTGTTCCATTTTACACTGATTCCTGATTTTACGGATTTCAGTTTGATAATGTCCGGCTGGGGACAGAAATACGTCCAGTCGGACCATTTTCCTTCCAGTTTCGTCCCATCGCTGTTAGTGCAGTACCCCCGGACTCTCATTTTATAAAAATTATATTTTTTGAATCCGCTATAGCTGATAAAAGCCGCTTCTGAATTCTGTGTGTGTGTTTTTAATTTCTTATCCTTTTTCTGATAAGCAGACCAGATTTCCCATTTGTACCCATCTGCTGATTTCATGGAACTGACATCGGAACGAATCTGCCCCAGGCTCTGCCAGTAGGCCACACAGGAAGGCTTTTTCCCTTTTCCCGGAATCACCGGAACACTGTAAAGATTAGCACCCGATTTGCCCACAGCGCTGAATCCGGCTGAACCTTTCCTTACCGGATAAACTTCCACATAATATTCCTCATCAGGGGCAAGCTGGCCTAACACCGCCTGATTCTGCTCTCCATAAGTTTCCAGATACTCACTGGCCGCACCGGCTTTGTAGCGTATCTGATAACCGGTGGCCCCTGGCACCGGATTCCAGCTCAGGCTGATACTGGTCTCAGTAGAACCGGTGTGCTTCAGATTCTCAGGTTTGGCGCCGGGCGCTGTTACTACTTCAATTGTCTCAGACGCAGGCCCATATTCCCGCTGAAGCCCGTTTCTGGTAAAAGGAACCACCTGCAGATAATAGGAACTTCCTGCATTGGGAAGATTGTAAAGGTAATCTTCCCCTCCCGTACAGGTAGACCATTCCTCAAAAATACCGGCGGGACTGTCGCTCAGACGGATTTCATACCTTACACTATTATCCACCAGCGCCTGAAACGCAATATTCACCGAATTGGTTCCCGCATTTGTCTGCTTTACCCCGGTTACAGGTCCCGGAGCTGCCTCCACCCTGATTCCCATGCCCAGAAATACCGCAAACATCAGCACTATGGCATATTTGCCGGCCCGGTTCCACATTTTCCTCATATTCTTCCCTTTCCTTCCCGGTATGCTTCTTCCCGGCCGCCGTCATGAGAATTTTTCTTACATACAGCTGCCCGGAACATCTCCCAATACACTTCCGCTGTTACTGCTTTCATCATACCAGTATCTGACATCCGGTGTCAATGTTTCCGGGCACTTTTCACATTTATATCCAAATATCCCCTTTAATATCCTGTATTTGCCTTTATGGTGGCACTGATGCTTTTTACCGTTTCAGAAGGAGTATAATTATCACTGTTGTACAGGAACTGGTGAAGCTGAGCCACGTTATTTTCCAGGTTCACCGGTACCACAGCATCCCCGGCACTTCCCACATTGCCCGGCGTCTCCTTGTCAAAGGGAAATCCCGTATTCTCTCCCATATGATATTTGGGCAGATTTGTTGCAAGTCCCAGCATTTCCGTAAAACTTAAGCTGGTGGAAATCTGAGGCAGCATTTCATCCAGCAGATTATTTAACGTCATCAGATCACATTGTTTTGCTTTTTCAAACATTTTGGTAATCACCGTACGCTGTCGCTCGGTACGCTGGTAATCCAGGCCCACATACCGGATTCTCGCATAGGAAGTGGCCTGCACTCCGTCCACGTGAACCCCCTGTCCCGGTGATACGGGGCCGCTGTTGTGGCCGGTTACTTCATTGGTCTCCACCACATATCCATTCAGCCATTCGGCTTCTTCCGGAGAAATATCCAGTTCTATGCCGCCCAGCAGGTCGATAGCATCCACCAGAGCGCTGAAATCCACGCTGACATAATCGGTAATATCCAGATCCAGATTCTTATTCAGCATTTCCATGGCCTGTTTCGGCCCTCCGTTGGCATATGCCGCATTTGCCTTGCGGTAGGTATTGTCGCTGATATCCAGATAGGTATCCCGGTATACGGACGCCATTTTGATTTCTCCGGATTTCCGGTTAATGCTTACCACTATAATCGTATCACTGTTTCCTCTTTCAAAATTACCGGTAGAACGGTTGTCCAGTCCAAACAGTGCAATACTCTCATAACCGTCCAGGTTCTTCTGAGTATCCTTTGACAGATCGTTCACCTTAACATCTTTATCTTTAATGGAAATTCTTCCCAGCTTTCCGTATTTACTCCAGACGTAGGCGAAAACCAGTCCCACCAGAGCCAGTATCACAGCCAGAATTACCAGAATAATCTTCCGCTGCTGGCGTTTTTTCCGTCTGGTCTTCTTTTTTTTCTTCCCGGTGCTGCTGTAATTGCGCGTGTCTTTTGCCATCTCTGTGTCCTCCTTATCCGTTTTTGATACCCCGTTGCCTGCAGCGGGGTTTTTGACTTCTCAGGAAGCGCTTTCATCAGCGTTTCCTTTATATTTTGCAGGTTCTGTGCTGTTTTCATACTAACTCCGTGAGTATATCACAAAACAGGGGACTTTTCTATATATAATTTCCATTTCTTCTATTGCTTTCCTGCAAAATGTCATGTAAACTATCCATGATAATAATAATGATAATGATGCTGGTAATAATAAAAAAGAATCCTGTAACTTAACATTTCAAAGTAAAACTTTTTCCTGTCAGGGCCTCAGGCGGCAACAGGGTTTCTGGCATTTTAATTACATCAGATAAAAACTTTTACTGACAGATACGAGGTGGAAACATGGAATCTCATTTTCGTAAAATACATGCTTTTGGCAGACTGCACTTTTTTCTGACCGCACTTTTTCTTTTTCTGGTTTTTGCGTCTCACTGCATTCCGGACGAAAAAATTATGGGGCACAGAGAACTGTCTCTGCAGCTGCTGTCTGAATTTCCTGAGAACGGCTGTCTGCCGGGAGACACCCCTTCCCTGAAACCGGAAACGGAATTTCTGACTTCTCTGAATCAGAATCCGGAATATTCCACACTGTGGAACACGCTCATGGGACAGGACCAGGGATTTCGCTGGAACGGAATGCAGGCACCGGGCCGGTTTTTGCTGTGCTTTTTTCATATCGGCCAGATTCGTTATCTCTGCATGATTGCTTTTCTCATGCTTCTGTTCGGCGCTGCCTGGAAAATCAGCAGAACGTATTCCGCTCCATACGGATTTTTTTTCCTCTTTTTCTTTTTATGGGCAGACATTCTTCCCGTTTCCTGGACACTGCCTCAGACCGGATGTTTCCTTACCGCATTCTGTTCCATTCTGTTCCTGTGCGGAAAAAAAGAATTATTCCGGGAAGAAAACCTGCACCGGCTTCTTTTTTCCTTTTACGGAATCGGAGCAGTCACTGCTTTCCTGGATACGGGAACTGTTCCGGTTATTGCCCTGAGCCTTCCTCTTACCGTTGCCTTTCTTTCTTTCCGTGACTATGGGCCAAAACAGAAAGCCAGCGCTGTGTGGAAATCTCTGACGGGCTGTACCCTTTTCTGGTTCCTGGGTTATCTGCTTCTGACCATAACCAAATGGGTACTGACTGTATTACTCACCGGAAGCAACCTGTTTCCTGCATATATGGCCCGGATCGGAGAATACTGTTTCGGTTCGTCTTTCTCAGCCGGCTCACTTAAAACCATGCTTTTTGAAAATCTGAACGGATTTCTTTCTCATGTGGGTTTTGGAAAGAAAACTCTTCTGATTCTGATACTGGCAGTTTTTGCAATATACATGATTCTGTTTTTTACGGGGCATAAAACCCGGCAGACCTGTGTGAGAAACCTGCCTCTTATTTTTATCGGCATGCTGCCTTTCCTGAGCTATGTGCTGGCGCCTGCCCACGGGCTTATGGAAACAGCCGTTACCTTTCGTGCTCTGACCGGCGCCTTCTTTCCCTGGACACTGTTTTTCTTTGCCATACTGGATTTAAACGGTATCCGCCAGTCCCTGCATAACGTCCTGAACTTAACCGGGAGGAATTAAGATGATAACTATTTATTTACTGTGTACCGGAATGATTCTGCTGTATCTGATTTTCAGTTATATGTTAGGAGACCTGTTCCTGAGCTTTACAAAATCTCAGGAGACTTCCTTATCTTACCGGATAATCCTGGGGTTTTTCCTCTTCTTTCTTCTGTTTCAGGCAGCCGCCCTTCCGCTGAAATTCACATTACAGCCCCTGTCACTGTTAGCAAAGCTCTGGTGTTTCCTGCTGGCTGTTACTGCCCTCCTGTATTTTCTGCGAAATCGGAAAATTTTAAAAGAAAAATGGAACCAGCGGAAAGAATTGCTGTCAGAATATAAATGGATATTCCTGTTTCTGATTTTCCTTGTGATGATTCAGATTTGTCTGACCAATTACAATGGAGAGACTTACGCCCTGTGGGATCAGTCCTATTATATCGGAGACGTGAGTTCCTCGGTATACACTGATACCATCAGCCAGTACAGCCCCTATACCGGCCACCTGCTGGACAGGCTGGATGCGGAGTATCTATTGGAAACCTACCAGAATCACAGCGCAGTTATCTGCACTCTGACCGGCCTTGCACCCCTGATTGAAACCAGAACCGTGGAAACCACTCTGATGGTGATTATGGCCAATCTGATTTACTATCAGCTGGGGCGTCAGCTTTTTCCCCTCTCCAGAAAAAAAAGCGCGCTCCTGGTATTTTGTCTGTTCTGGCTGAATCTGTTCAGTTTTAACTTATATACCAGTGCAGAATTTTTATTCTTCCGTGCATTTGAGGGAAAAACCATTCTGGCCTGTATTATCATGCCGGCTGTGTTTCTGCTGTTCCTGAAAATTGCCAGGGAATACCGGAATCACCACCACTGGATGGAGCTGTTCCTGATTATCTGGGCCAGCTTCGGCCTGAACATGTCAGCAATTTACATGCTGCCTTTTGAACTGAGCATTTGCCTGATTCCTCTGGGATTCTGTAAGAAAGATACTTCTGTACTCTGGGAATCCGGGAAAGGCAAAAGCCGCTTCCGCCTGATGCAGGCCTCGGCAAAACCTTTGCTGTATATCTGGATACGATATGCTGTCTGCCTGTTTCCCTGTATATTGTATGGAGCGGCTTACCTGCTGACGAAACATCATCTGTTTATTTATACCGGTTAGGAGGATTGTTATGCAGAATTTGTATAAACCAGGCATGGACTTTCTGAACAAAGCCTTTGACGATGCATTTTCCAATATTGTAATTTTTTTCCTGGCTTATGTGCTGGCCCTGGCCGCATTCTGGCTCCTGAAAAAAAGAGACTTAAAAACCATCTTCGTCTATCCGGTGCTGTTTGCCTTACTTACCGTATTCAATCCTTATCTGATGATTCCTGTTGGGGACAAGATTGGCCTGTCTTCCCGAATCCGCCGGATTTTCTGGCTTCTGCCTGTCAATCTGGTGCTGGCTTTTGCCATCGTCTGCCTGGTTTACCGATTTACCAGACGGTGGAAACAGGCTGCTGCTCTGGCTCTTTTCCTTATCCTGGCAGCTGCAGCGGGAGAATGTCAGCTGCCCCATATGGTTCCTGCGGAAAATATCTACAAAATCAGTGATGAGTCCATTGCCATTGCAGATATGATTGAGGAAGACGCCCAAACTTCTGAACCGAAACGCTGCCTTTTTGCAGATATACAGCTTCTGGAACTGCGCCAGTATAACCCTTCCATTTATAATACCATTCGGCGGAAGGATATCCTGAACTGGTCCATGAATCCTGCAGATCCGTCTTCTGTGGAGCAGGTCCTGAATGAGCGGAGCAGCCATCATATTCTTACCATGCTGCTTTACTACGGAGTACCGGTGGAATCGGATATTCTGAAACGTTATGTCAGAAGATTTCATATCCGGTATGTCATTCCCAATAAGGAGAAAGGACTTGACGGATATTTTGAAGAGATGGGATATGAGGAGATAGGAGAGACGGAGCATTTTACAGTGTGGCGGGTGGGGTGAGCCTGCCCAGACTGTGAAACTGCCACACCACACCATGATAGCAAATCCATGGTGTGGTGTGGCAGTTTCAATTTTTATTTCACTTTTTTAATCAATATACTAATACTACAACTCCCAGAATCTGATTTTTCTGCTCTCTGGCCAGATTCAGCTCATTGGAAATCTCATCGTAAATAGACTTTCCTGTCTGTTCCACAAAAATCATATTGCCGATTTCCGTACCCTGTTTTAAAGATTCAGCATCATAGAATATATTGCCGCCCTCTTTTACCTGAATATTCTGACTGGTTAATTCCTGCTTCAGCATATCTAATGTGGCAGTATCTGCATTCTCATATTCACTGCCTGTCATATAGATATTTTCTATCCCCTGCTGCTTGCAGGAAAGAGAAATATTGGCAGCTATTACCTTAACCTGCTGCTCTACAGATAACTTCTTCTTTCTTCTGTTTTTTATAGCCAGAAGTTTATCATCAATCACTGACAGAAAACGTTTTTTCTTTGATTTTACTGTTACTTCCCCCAACAGCCTGGTATTATAGAGAGCACGGATTTCTTCCGGATTCTGCAGCCGGGCGGTAAAAAGCATTTTACAGGCTGCCCATGCGCATACCAGAAAAATTCCAAGGAAAGCTCCAAGGAGGAAATACTTTTTGCTGGGGACGGGTTTGGGAATTTCAGGCTTTATTACTTCTTCTCCTGGTCCATTTTGCAATAATTTCAATTGTTCTTCTGACATATCTGTTTTTAAAGCATTTAATTGTGTATTAATATATGCAATATTGTTAGAATAAGTATTTCTTATTTCTGCTAAGCCAGCATCTACAACTACATTTTTTGATTCTCTCAATAGCTTTAATCTATGTGAACCAACTTCCTGGAACTCTGATTCTTTTTTTATCAACTCTTCCTTAATAAATTCAGAAATCTCATCTAATTTTCTTTCTTCCATCCACACAAATGCAACTACCATAGTACTTCCGCTTTGTGATACACCACATAATTCACTAAAATCAGCCTGACTAATAGAAATCTTTGTTGCTTCTATCAGTTTATTACTCATTTCTCCGCTTTTAATATAATTATAATATAAAGACATTAGATTTCCTGTATAATCAGTCTGATTATCTCGTGTATAATTATACGTATAATCTGATTCTACAACATACTGCAATTCAATAACGGGCTTTTTATACGGATCAATTTGCATCAGTACTGATTCATTTAAGTAATCTTCATAGTTTTCAATTCTTTTCTTCATTGTATAAGCATCGTCAAGCTGTTCCTTCTCTTCACTTGTCAATTCTGTTACCCCTGTTTCAGAACTTTGAGCCAACTTATACGCCTCACTATCTCTGGCATATCTCATCCCACAAAATAATATGGCAAAGATAATTCCATAGCAGATTACCTGGCGCCAACTAAACAAAATTTTCCAAAACAACTCAACTAAATTTATTTCGTGTCCTATTCCCTCTTGAGTTCCCATTAAAACTTCCTCCACATTGCCATTAAAATAATTTTTCTAAATTTTTACCAGTTGACAACCACTTTTCTCACATTTTCTCCAACCTTGCGCATCACCTGCTTATTCTCCATTCGTTAACTCTAATCTTTATTCAGAGTTATAAAAATGGTACTACATTCCTCCATCGACTCTGATTATCTGTCCTGTTACATAAGAGCTTAAATCACTTGCTAATATCATAATCATATTTGCAATTTCTTCCGGTTCTCCAAATCGTTTTAATGAGCAATGATTCATAATATTTTCAAACTCATTCCGGGTCATGGTGCTTATTAATTTTGTATTCACCACTCCTGGTGCTACCGCATTAACCCTTATTCCATAATCAGACAATTCTTTCGATAAAGATTTCGTCATTGCATGGATAGCCGCCTTTGTTGCACTATACATTACCTGTCCACGATTCCCTTCAATTCCAAGATAAGAACCTGTATTCACTATGCATCCCTTTCCAACCTTCATCATTAATCTACTAACAAACTGAGTAAATTGAATGTGTGAATAAAAATTTGTTTCAAATAATTCCTTAGATTTTTCTATAGACAACATGGGCAGTAATGCATCATACGTGGTTCCCGCATTATTCACCAAAATATCAATATTAACTTTTTCTTTTTTTATGTCCATTACAGCACTTCTCATTCCTTCTAAGGAATTCATATCAAAACAAAGAATTTTAATCCATATATTATTTTTTGAAGCTAATTCTAAAAAAAACTTTTCTAACTCCAAATCTTTTCTTCTCATACATGCCCATATATTGGCTCCATTTTGAGCAAATATCTCAACAGTTGCTTTGCCAATACCACTGCTTGTACCTGTAACAATCGCATTTTTTCCTTCTAATATTCTATCATGCGGCATATTTCTTTTCCTCCTTAACAGAGGAGAAAGAACATTGTTTTTCAGAAATTATAAAATTCCCCCCCCCCTTTCTGCAAACGTTTGTTCTAATTTCTTCCACGCGTCTCAAAACCCTTTTACTTATTTGGAAGGATTTCAATCCGCTTTCTTCTAACTGATATTGATAATCTCCTGCATGTGGAAAGAAATCCTTTATACCAATTATTTCAAGGGCGGCTTTTCCATGGTACCTCGCCATATATTCTGCAATTGTACCTCCTAAGCCACCTAATTCACTATGTTCTTCTATAGTAACAATAAGTTTATAATTTTGTATAGCTTTATTCAATATCTCAGTATCAACCGGCTTTATTGTATGCATATTTATTACAGAACAGGAAACACCTTTTTCTTCTAATAATTTCGCAGCTTCCAAAGATTCATACACCATGGAACCCGTAGCAATCATACATACTTCTGTACCTGAAACCAATTCAATAGCTTTCCCTATTTCAAAATTATAATCTTCTTTATAAACAATTGGCGTATTCACCGGTCCCGTTAAACGGATGTATGTTGGCTCATCATTTTCCGCAACTGCTAACATACATTTTATTACTTCTGTACAATCAGCCGGAGAAATAATGGTAATATTGGGAAGACTTCTCATAACAGCAACATCTTCTATACTCATATGAGTAGCCCCTAAAACACCCGCACCAAATCCTGCTGTCAAACCAATAAGTTTCACAGGTAACTCCATATAAGACATATTAACTCTGACCTGATCTGCGCATCTCGAAGATGCAAAACTTGCATAAGTATTTACAAACGGCATGAATCCTTCTTTCGATAATCCACCTGCCGCGCCTAACATGTTCTGTTCTGCAATACCAAAATTATATACATGATTCGGATATTTCTCCTTAAAACGTTCTAATCCTGAAAAAAAATTCAAATCCGCTGTCAGCATTACTACGTTTAAATTTCTTTCTACAAGTTCCAAAGCCGCTACCCCTAATGCACCGCTTGGCCCCAACCTTGACCAAATACGCATATTTTTAGACGTAATCTCTATCATCCTACACCTTCCAATTCTGACATTGCCTGCTGATACTGTGCTTTTGAAAGCCTTGAATTATGAAACCGCCAGTTTCCCTCCATATATGAAACTCCTTTTCCTTTCACAGTATTTGCAAGAATAGCCAATGGTTTATTACTTTTTATCCTATATGCATCAAGCAACTCATCAATTTTATGTCCATCAACTTCACATACATTCCACCCAAAAGATTCCCATTTTTCTTTCATAGGAGCCATACACATCACTTTATCTGTTTCTCCATCATATTGAATATGGTTCATATCAATAACCGCAATCAATTGATTCAATTGAAAATGTGCTGCACTTGCTGCTGCCTCCCAAATAGAACCTTCATCACACTCCCCATCTCCCATTAAAACAAATACCCGGGATTCAGAATTATTTTTTCTTTTCAATGCCAAGCCTACCCCAACGCCCAGAGACAGCCCCTGCCCCAAACTTCCGCTTGCATACTCTATACCTGCCAATCCATTTAATGAAGGATGTCCCGACAGTTTAGAACCATTCTGCTTGAACGTTAATAATTCATTTTTATCAATTATTTTCGCCTGCACTAATACTGGATACAGCGCAAGAGCAGCGTGCCCTTTACTTAATATTACTCTGTCACGCTCCTCCCATTCTAAATGCTCTGTATTAAACTTAACCTCTCCTATATACAAGGCCGACAAAATCTCCACCATAGACAGGCTCCCCCCTAAATGCGCCCCTGTATTACCCGTAGCAAATGCCATTTTTATAATATCTCTGCGTACTTCATCTGCCGCTTTCTGGCATTTTAAAATTTCTTCCACTTTGGCCATATCACATTCCTCCATCGACCCGTACTATCTGCCCTGTCATATAACTGGAACAATCGCTACTTAAAAATGCTATCACTTCGGCAATTTCTTCTGGTTTTCCAACTCTTTTCATAATCACGTTCCTTATTACTTCATCTTTTAATTTTTCACTGATTTGTTCACCCATATCTGTGTCAACAATTCCTGGAGCCACAGCATTTACACGAATATTATAACTTCCTAACTCTCGTGCAAGCTGGCGTACTCCTCCAATAACGGCTGCTTTACTCCCTGCGTATTCATATTGTGCTGGTCTTCCATCAATTCCAGCAACTGAAGCAATATTAACAATGCTCCCTCCTCCCTGACGAATCATTAATCTGGAAACATACTGTGTTAGCAATGTCATTCCAAAAAAATTCACTTCAAATACATGATGCATCTTTTCCATAGATGCCATTGTGAATATTGAACTTTCTTCTGCTATTCCAGCGCTATTGACAAGAACATGTACTGGTAATCTCTCTCGCTTTATATCCTGAACAGAGTCTTTTATTTCATCTCCATTGGTCAATTCAAAATAAGTTGGCCATATTGAAATACCATGTGCTTTTGCTATTTGCGCCATATCCTGCTCAAAATTATTATCTTTTTTCCTTGCACAGGCCCATATATTAGCTCCATATTTCGCAAATATTTCTACTGCTGCACGTCCAATTCCTCTTCGTGCCCCTGTAATAATAGCATTTTTTCCTTGTAACATAATTTTCCCTCTTCATTCCAGGCAACTCAGTATCTCTCTGACCTTCTCAACTGCATCAAAAAAACCCCTATACTCCTCTGGAGCCCACCGTTCCCGTATCCTCTGCTGTACCCCCGATGGCCCAACGACAGAAGGGACAGATAAGGAAACTCCTCTTACACCATGCTCTCCTAAAAGCTGCGAACTTACCGATACTATCGTTGGACGCTGATTTAAAACAGCATCTGCAAGATGACATACACATGTGGCAATCCCATAGTGAGTCTTTCCTTTTGTTCGGATAATCTCTGACCCCATAATACGAGTCTTTTCTGCAATTTTTTCACGGATATCAGAGTTCCAGGGCAAAGATACTTCCTCACAATACTCATTAATAGGAATTCCTCCAACCGTCACACGGCTCCAGAGCGGAACCTGACTATCCCCATGTTCGCCTACGAGATAGCCATTTACAACTCCTGTATTTAAACCTATATAATCTGCAACTGTTCTTACAAATCGAGATGTATCCAACAAACATCCGGAACCAAACACCATTCCATTTGGCAACCCCATCCACTCATCAGCTTTATGTGTAAGTATATCAACCGGATTAGAAATCACCAATATTACACCACGGGTATAATACTTCTGTACAGACTTTATCACTGCTTCTAAAATCTTTACATTCTCATTTGCCATATCCAGGCGTGATTCCCCGTTTTTGCGGTTTCGACCGGCAGTAATAACAATCAGGTCACAATCTGCACAATCTGAATAATCCCCTGCATACAGATCTGCCGTTCCCATACTTGGCAAACCATGGCGAATATCCCAGGCTTCACCCGCTGTTTTTTCTTTTGCAACATCAATAAGAACAATTTCTCTCGCAATATCACGCAAAGCCAAAGCATACGCAATGGAAGAACCAACAAAGCCGGCTCCTATAATTGCCACTTTTCTATTTCCTACTACATATCCAGTCCGCATAAACTTTCTCCAGTCTCATTATAATCTTAAATTCTTCATCTGCTCTGATTAAATATTTAATTTAATCGTCCTTGTCAGTCTTTCTGATAAATCATATCCGTCCCAGATAAAATCAAAATCCATTGTTTTTCCAATTGGCACAATACGGTCCACACCCTTAATGCCAGATTGCAGCAATGGAATAATTATCTCCTTTTCCCCCATAAATCCAATGGTCTGGCAATGGGTATCATTACATAATGTTCTTAATTCCAGTATATTTTCACAATCATATTCAAAAAAGTACCCGGAATTATCCTTCCATTCCATAAGCCCTTCCATTATTTCCGGAATCTTTACTCTTAAAAGCAGATTATCTTTATGAGCTTCAATTTTCACTCCGGACTCTGTCGCCGCCATCAGATAACTGCTTGTCAGTTTATTAATTCCCATAATCGGCTGAAATTTATACTTTTCTTTTACAATTTCATAAAGACTCTGCCAAAACTCTTTCTTTGCTTCTTCTTTCCGGTTCCCAACCCAGACAACAATTCTGGGACTGGTGCATGCATTCTGATCCGTAAGATAGGTATCATTATAAAAATCTTCTGCTACCTTTTTCCTGTTATCCGTTTTTAAATAAATATCACTGTCTATGATTGCCAGAGAATATCTGTCAGCAAACGTAATTTCTCCTGCTCTTGGCGCCAAAGGAGACTCCCGTAATTCTGCAATTGTACGATCCCCGCCCCAGATAACTCTTACATCTGCCATAGCTGAAAGAAAATCATTAATTTCCCGATTTCTTCCATATCGAATCAGACAAACATAATATTTTAAATTATCAAATTTTTGTAAGGCTTCATTAATAGCCTTATTAATAATCCAAACCTGTGGAAAATCTTTTGAAGGTACTCTTACTATATTGGCATTTCCTGTTAAAAGGCCTGCAACCAGAGAATAAGCATAATTAACTGGTACATTGGAGGGTGCTATATGAAAGACAATTCCGCGTCCCACATGCAAATCTCCATCATTCTTTTCAAATCTTTTTCTTAAGTTTAAAACTGATGATTTGCGCATCCAAAATCCCAATGTAATAACATCCGGATATGCTTTCGCCTCTCTCATCCCCATAAGTACCCTGGATACTTCATTCAAAAAATTTATAATTTCTTCATCAAATGGCTTTTTGGTCGGAACAGTTCCCATATGATTTAAAATTTCCATACTGCCTGCTAAGTAAGTAACAGTATTTAAAACATTACTTTTTTCCTGACTAATTGAATTTTGCTGCATATGTGTCACTGCACCCCCTGATTTCCGCATCTTTCAAGCGCCCGATAATTTTAAAATATTTTCCTTTTCGCCCACAGGGACAGTCATCTTCTCCCAGTAAAACTCCTTCATCCTCTGTGATAAGTGAATGACCAGGATAAGACTCCGGAATTGTGGATACAACCTGAATGATTCCTTTTTCTCCAATCCCATTCTCTGAGAAGTCTTCCGGTTTCCTTATAATAATATCTGAAAAAATACTGGCATGAAGATGACCGCATTCACACTGCATATAAATACAGCCTGTCTGTTCCACCATACCATAGTAATCATGAATACTGTCCAGCCCGCATACATCCTTTAATCTTGCATGAAATTCTTCCGGACTTACTGCTTCGCTTACAAGTTTTTTCCAGCCTCCCCCATGGATCAGGATACCATTGGAAAGATCAAATTCTGTTCCTTCCTCTTTCAGTCTGACTAATTCTTTATAAAAATGCTGCCATACCATAAATGTAAATCCGAATAAAAGCACTTTTTTTCCCTTATACTTTTCCAGAAATTCTGCCAGTCCTTCCACATCAAGTTTCATATCGTCATTTAATGCATAAATTTTCTTTGCACCAAAAATTGAAAAACCCAAAATACCGGCTCCTCTTGCAGAAAACATTGATCTGTTTTTTACCACAGAAGGACAATCCACAATAATCATCGGCATACGTCCGGAACCAGTAAAGTCAGATACTATTTTCACCATGGTTTTCTGTTGGTTGGAGGATGTTGCTTTATCCAGATATATTTTGGAGACCGCCTGCCCGGATGTTCCCGAAGAAGTCATGGTTTTAACTATTTCTTCCTGAGGAACACTTTTTAACGACAGTTCCTTAAAAAGTCGAACAGGAAGAAAAGGTAAATTTCTGTAACTTTTCACATTTTCCCTGCTATATGAAATGCTATCCAGAATACGTGCATACTCCGGACAGTTTTGCCGATGATGCTCTGTCAGTTCCACAAGACGCTCTGTTAGCATTTTCTCCTTTTCTGCCTTATTTAAAGAATAAGGCACTATATTCAGAATTTCATCAAACTTCATTCTTCTATCCTCTCTGGTCACTCCCGTCATATATTATACTTCATCTTCTATCAACACTTTGCTGATGATTTCAGCCATCTCTTTATAATGCTGTAAAATGAAAAAATGATTTTCACCCATCTCATAAAAATCAACATTCCCTGATGTCAGTTCTGCCCAACCAAACGGATTAATACAAGTTTCATCTTTACTGCTATAAAAAACAGATAAATTGCATGACAGATTTTCATCAGACTCATCATATTTATACTGGCTCCAGACATTATAATCTGCCCGCAAAGGTCTTAAATAAATATTCGAAAACCGTTTATCCGTCAACAGCCTTTCTTCCATGCCTCCAAGCTGCATGACTTTACTGATAAACTCATCTTCTGAAAGCGCATAATAACTTTGGGTTGGACTTTTGTATTTCGGACAACCTCTTGCACACAGAAACGCATGTAGCGGATTTCCGTCCAGCAATTTTTTTGTCAATAAATCAAATGTAATAGCGCTTCCCATACTGTATCCTAAAACAGCATACCCTGCTCCTGCAACTCTTTGCTCATTGATATTAGAAAGCACATCTTCTAAAAACTCCTGATAATCTACAATAAATTTTTCTTTTCGCCGGGTACCATGACCAGCATATTCCACTGTAATTGCGTCTATTCTGCTATCCAACTCATCTGTCAGATTTTTAAAAGAGTATGCATCTCCACCTGCAAAGGGAAGTAAAAACAACTGAATCTTTTTATTCATAATATTTTGTCAGTTCCTTATATAAGGTTTTTCCCGAATCATTCCTTGGAATTTCATCAAGTACCACCGTTTTAAATGCCGCCGGATTCAATTTTGTTTTAAGCACAACAAATTCTTTTATTGCCTCCGCAAGGGAAGCATCTGTTACAAAAAGGTACATATGATCATCTACACCGGCACTTGTACAGTCGACATTATCAAATTTTCCTTTTATCATTCTGTCGATTTCGTCAAGATTCACCCTGTTTCCATAGATTTTCAAAAATCTTTTTTTCCGGCCTACAATATAATAATATCCATCGCTGTCAAACTGTGCCATATCACCCGTATAGAGTATACCATTCCGTTCGTCAGACTTCATCAGGTCTTTTCCACACTCAGCATATCCAAGAGTAACATTTGCACCTTCATAAACCAACTCACCTGTCACAAGAGGCTCTGAAATATCCTCACCATTTACATCAATCAAATGAAATTCTCCCCCTGGAATGGCAATTCCCATAGACCCACACTTCTCAATGGCTTTTTCTGCAGGCAAGTATCCCATACGGGCTGTCGCTTCGCACTGTCCGTACATTACCACAAAACTCATTCCATTTTCAACCGCATATTCTGCAAACTTTTTATGCAGATCCGGAAGTAATTTCCCTCCGGCCTGTGTCATCGTTCTGAGAGAGGGCAGCTTCATACGCCAAAAACGTAACCTGTCTAACATTTCGTAAGTATAAGGCACACCTCCAAATGATGTGGCTTCCTGCTCTTTAAAAAAACTCCAGAACTCTTTTTGCATAAGTCCCTTATCTGTCACAAGCAACGTAGCCCCCACCAGAAAATGGCTGTTAATAATAGAAAGTCCATACGTATAATTCATAGGGAGAGTCGTAATTGGTCTTTCTGTTTCATCCAGTTTCAGATATTTCACAATGGACTCTGCATTCACCTTCACATTTGTATAACTCTGACGTACAAATTTAGGGCTTCCTGTAGACCCTGACGTGGTAAGCAAGAGACATAGTTCATCCAAAAGCGGATATTCTTTTTTGTAATCTGTTTTCAATAACACATATTTATGTGCTTCATATACGATCTTTGTATTTTCAAAACTATTTTTCTGTTCCTCAGGAATCCATAAATAAGCCGGGCAATAAGTGGATAACAGATTTTCAAGAAGCTCCTTTTCCAAATGGCTGTTCAATAAAACTGGCACTATTTTACGATTGATAAAAGCTGAATATCCCAAAACAGAACCTATGGTATTTTCACAAAGTGAAAATACCAGGCATCTTTTCCCAATTACATCTGCAATCTGATTTCCTTCCTGCTCCATTTGTTCATAAGTAACAGTTTCTCCGTATTCATCAATAACAGCATTTCTGCTTCCAAACTTTCCAAAATCCCACATTGCACTGCTCCTTAAAATTGAATATCATAATTCTTTGCCAGTATTTCTTTTCCTTTTTCGTAAGAACTCAAATCAATGATATCATCTGTGTCCATCATAATATCAAAAGCATCTTCAAGAGACGCAACAAGCCCCATGTGCCCTACAGAATCCCAATTTGCAATCTGCTGATATTCCAGCCCCTCCAATTTATCTTCTGTCAATTCCAAAGACTCACAAAACGCCTGATTATATTTTTCCAAATTTGTCATAATAATCTCCTTCAATTCAAGACTTTTACTGTTTCTTTTCTCTGTAAAGCATTGCTGATAATCTTTCTGAAGCTTTTTCAAAAGATTCTTTTGTATTAATCGTTTTTCTCGACATACGCCCATCTTCATCTGGTTCTGGTTCAAATAAAACGCCACCAAACTGCTTGTTAAATCTGATTGCTCTTTCATTATCAGCGTAAATATAGCTGACAACCTCACTCAATCGAAGCTCTTCAAATGCAAATTTAAAAGATAATAACTGAGCTTCAATACTTTCAAATGCATTTCCCTGAACAACCAGACGCCCCCCTTCACATGTATTACCCTTTATATTATATAAACTTATAGTGCCTATCCTTTCCCCCTTTTTGTTCCATATAACAAAAAAATAATCTCCTTTTTTCTGCTGTTGAGAAGTAATCCATACTTTCTGCTGTTCCAACGTATTTTTTAACGCAGGAATAAATTTTATAACCTCTGGTTTTTGCCTGAGTTTCAACGTAAATTCTGCATCTGCTTCCGTTACAGAACGCAACTCAACATAACGTCCCTCTAATGTACCATTATAAAGCATTTTCGCTCCTTTTAATTTACATATAATTCTTAAGTATCACTTTAAATCTACTTCATAACAACCTTTATTACCTCATCACAAATTTTCTGGACATCTTCATAGGTCATATAAAGATTCATTGGAAGGGAAATTGTATGCTCGCTCACATAATCAGAATAAGGACATGTCCCCTGTGCATAATCATACATTTTATAATTAATATTGCTTGCATAATGAACACCTGGATAAATTCCCGCTGCATTCAATGCCAGCATCAGTTCATCACGTTTATCCACGCAAATCTGAAACAAATGATATGAACTTTCACATCCCTCCTCTATTCGTACTAACTTAATTTTTTCTTTGCATTTCTCTAATCTTTCACGATACCAGTATGCAAGCTGACGTCTGTATGCATTATCACGATCCAGATATTTTAACTGAACCAACCCTATAGCTGCCATAACAGAATTTCCATGTCCTTTTTCTCCAACATATTCCACATCATATTTCCACTTATAATTTCCCATATTTTGTGTTCTTGCATAAGTGTCCTTATTAATCCCAAGCCACGCTTTCTTTCGAACAATTTCATCAAACTTCCCATCTTTAAAACAAATCATGCCACTGTCAGCTGTAGGTAAATTTTTAACTGCCTGGAAAGAATACACAACAACTTCTGCTTCGCCCCCCGGAATCTTGCCGTTATAACGAGTGCCTGCCATATGAGCCGCATCTAAAATCAACTTTAAATTATTTTCCTCGCAAATTTTAACAATCTCATAATAATGCCCCATATTTCCGCCAAGACCTACATACATAACTGCACGTGTCTTATCTGTAATACGAGATTTTACTGACTCCGGAGTCAAACACATCGTTTCATCAATATCAGCAAATACCGGTTTCATACGTGATTTCATTATAGCATGATTGGAAGAAACAAATGTAATAGGAGTGGTAATAATCTCATCTCCATCTTCCCAACCATACTGTTCTTTCAAAATATCTACCGCCATATACAGACCAATTGTAGAAGAATTTAAATAATATGCAAAAGGAAGACCTGTATATACTTTCCATGCATTTTCAAATTCGACTGTTTTAAATCCCAGACCAGTCCATCCAACCTCCAAACATTCTCTAATCTGTTCCAGACACTCTTCAATCTCATACTTTGCTTTAAATAATTGAATTTCCATTTTACATTCCTCCTGTTTACTAAAATCAATATATAATCTGGCTATCAGCTACATTCATTAAATGTTTATCATATGGCGACTTTCCATATCTTTGTGCTGATTCCATTAATTTTCTTTTATTATCCATCCTTTCATTCAGCTTTCTCCTCCGTTTTGTAAATTTACTTTCTTATAGCATTAAGTGCCCGCTTAATTTCGACATACCCATCCATCTTCCAGACAATTGAAAAAAAGATATACACTGACATTCCTGCTATTATCTTCACGCTTAAAGACAAAATCAGCGATGTTGAAATAAAATCAGCCAAAACCATATTTACAACTCCAATTACCACCATCATTATAACAGAAGCCAGAAGCGGCCTGATAATATCCCTCAATGCTTCCCTGCATTTATAACTGATTATTTTTCTCACTTCGTAATAAGTCAATATTGCTGTCAGAACAGCAATCACTGCACTGACTAATGATAACTGACTGATATTACATTCAAGGGCAAAACTAAAAATCAGTAAGCCTCCAAGCATCAGAAGTAAACGAATAATTTCTGTTTTAACTCTTAAAAAACTGTGTCCAAGTGCATAAAAAACCTGAACATTAATCAGCATAAATGGTGTCGCCAGGTAATAAATACAGGCATACTGCATAATTCTCAAAGCAGGCAGCCACTTGTCAGTAAGTAATAAAACAATAAGTTCCTCAGATACAACTGCCATGCCAAACATCATAGGACAGACAATATAACTTGTCATACTGACAACTTTGCGCAAAATTCTTTTAAAAGTATCAGGATTATCCCGATAAGAGGATAAAGTTGGTAGTAATACACTTGACATTGAACTGAACGTATACAAAGAAACCTGCATGGGCAGCTGTGAACCTTTGTCTGAATAACCCAAATCTTTAATGGAGTATCTTTTCCCTATCACCAGATTATAAAAACTATTGCCAATATAATTCAGCAATCCGGCACCCATCACGCCTATACTAAAACCAACAATCTCTTTAAAACGCTCTTTCTTAAACTTCCATTTAAATCTCCAATGCAATTTTACAAACAGTAAAATCGTAACAATAATCTGCTGAGATAACTGTTGCAAAACCAGTGACCATACACCAAACCCCTGATATGCCGCAACAATCCCCATAATACCAGAAAGCAAACTTCCAATCAGATTACAATAAAATAAAAGTTTAAACTTCATATTTCTATGCACAACGGCATTCCTTGTTGAAGAAAAAGCCTGTATGAAAAGCACCAGCCCTATAACTCTCAAAACCTGTGTAAGTATGGGTTCAGCATAATAATCAGCAATGTGAGGCGCAGATATAAATATGAGCAGATATAATCCTGTGGCCATTGTCAAACTTGCAATAAAGGTACAACTATAATCATATTCATCCACTTCATCTTTTTGTATTAATGCTGTGCTGAACCCTCCTTCAATCAAGACATCGGAAAAGTTTGTAAAAATTGTTGTGATTGCTATAATTCCATAATCTGCCGGAAGCAAAAGTCTTGCTAAAACCAGGGATACAATAAAAGAAACCCCTTTTGCAGAAATCTGTTCCGTAATCTTCCATATTGCCCCGGAAGCAAACTGCTTTTTAGTAACTTTTTCCATAGTTAAAAAACTCTCCTGTCTGACACTGCTTTAAAAAAGAAATCTTTCAAATATCAGATTATTTTTAAACATTAACCATACAGAGTCTGTCGTTCCCCTGTATGGCATATTTGTATAATATAGAAGCAATATCTGTCCAAAAAATAATATAATCCCCACTACTGGAACTACCAGTTTCCTTCCTGATGGCTTTTTCGAATAAACCCTGACTATCTCAATCGTATTAGCACAAACACATATGTTAATCAATGAAAATTCCCATAAAAACCGCATCCATACAGACGTTATAAAAAAAAAGGGTATTAATAAACACATCCATACATTACAGTTAAATACCGTCTGATGCAACCTGACTTTATTCTCACAGGTTTCTGGCTGTCCGGAAACTTTCAAAACATGATTACTTATATTCTTACTTTTCCTTATACACCATACAATGCCCATTAAAACAAAAATCTGGGACAATACACCCTTCCAGTTCAGAAGGTTATTCGCTGATTCATATGTCAGCCATGAGAGTATTTTCTCACTGTTTGTAAAAAAACTTATAATATAATAAAAAAATCCAAAATAATAGGCAATAACTACACCAGACATTACTATCAGGATACTTAAAATCCTCTTTATGTTTACCTCTTTTCCTGCCAGCAAAAAAACAAGGAAGAACAGAGAAGATGTATGGAATAACATCGCTGCTAATACACATAGTAAATATTTACCCTTATTTTCCTTTTGGCTGCAAGGTACTAAATAATCTATTCCATATACTATAATCAAGCCCGCAATTCCTGCCCGGAGAACAGATGCAAAATATGAAAATGGAAATATCAGAAACATTGCCAGGACAAAAGCTGTGTAATTTGTATATTTTTTCACAATACCTGCTAACATAGCAATAAAAATGGATGAAAGTACAATCTTAAAACCAGTAAAACTCAACCCCAATTTACTGCAAAACAGCATCAGCAAACTAAACGCCGGCTCAAAATGAAACAGCAGTAGGCCATTTTTCATGGAATCATATACATACTGATAACTGATATAATCACCTGAATATGTGCTGAATCCATAAAAAATCCACATATAAAGCAAAATCAGTATGGATGCACCTCTCGATTTCGGCATTACAATTCCCAAAATACAAAGAATTACCATTATTAAAAATGCCATTATTTTCCCCTTTTCAACATCTCTCTTATAACATTTTCAAATTTATATTCTTTCAGTTTCTCTTCAGGAACAGGCACATATGAAGACTCCATAAATTCAGGCAGATTTTCTATCCTGTCCTCTCCTAAAATAAAATATCTGCTTGGATGATAAAGCTCAAAATCCTTTATTGCTTTGTTCGTTGTAATACATTTAACTTCACAAAACACAGTTTCCAACTCTCTTTGTGTAACACTGGACTGTCCTTCACAAACTACATTCAATGCAGCCCTGCTCCTTTTCAGCAATTCAATATATTTAGAATATGACATAAGAGATTTATAATGGGGATTCTTATATTTCAGGAACATTCTGTCTGCACAGATATGAAAATATGTTCTGTATCCCATAGACTTAAAACCTTTTTCAATTTTCAATATTTCTTTCAATCTTCCTTTATCTCTTCCTAAATATACAATATCATAAAAAGAAGTTTTTTTATCTTCCGGTTGAAATCTGTATCTGTCAAAATATGCTGCATGTTGCAAATTCATATTGTATTCTTGGCAATCCTCCTGATCATAAGACCATTTTTCCAGAAAATCTCCTGTCTCATCAGGCTTTACCGTTTTATCCGCTCTGTTTTCATAAATAAAAATCATTCTGCTTTCAGGATGTACTTCCTTTATCCATTCAAGCAAATCAGGTGTAACCAGAGGATCCATTATTATATAAACTTTTGCATCTGTTCTCGCAATCTTTTTATTATACCAGCATACCCTTTTAGGAATTCGCAGCCTGAACCAGGCCTCCCGCATACAACGTAACAGTAAATTCCTGTCTTTATATGGTATCATAATTTTAAAACCACAATTTTTTATCCCATCAAATACATAATCATCTTTCATTTTGGCTCTGATAAAACAAATATCTGATCTTTTCATAAATACTCCATTCTATATCTGACTACATTTTCATAAATATAGCATTTACACATCATATTTACTTTATGCAGGTTAGTATTGCTGTTCATTATTTTTAAATATCTTACATATTACGCTACATTCTACTACATTTTTCCAATAATTGCAAATAAATTCACCTTTCACAACAGAAAATACCTTTCACTAAACATTCATCTTTTTTGTCAGCCATTCTGTCAATGGCCTTTCTACCAAATAATAAACTATATATCCCCAAATAATAATAATCAATAATGTTCCTGACATTGTTCCATATTCTGACTGAAAATCAATCATGCCATATGCATCCAGCGTAATCATAAGCATAAATATAACCAAATGCCATATATACATTTCAAAAGAGACAGCCCCAAGTGTCCCACATATGCGATGAGAAAATATTTTTCTGACAACTTCTGAGCACACACAAACACAAATTAATGCGGGAAAAAACAAGAATGTAAGCAGAAATCCCTGACCATCTGTTAAAAAGAACTCTGCATTAACCACATATAATACAACAAAAAGAAAAATCACTCCTGAGGATACACAACAGATTTCCCTTTTACATTTTACGAGTGCAGCCTTATACAGATCAACCAGCTCAACACCCATAAAAAAAGCTATATATCCCCGTGCTGCTGAACTGTTTAAAAATGGGAGAGTAATATTATATGTAATAATTCCCATTCCCAGAAAAATCATCGCAATAAACATAAATCTGGGAGTTACAGCCAAACGCTTTGCCAACCATAAAATCAGCCAGTACCATACATAACAAATAAGGAGCACACACAGGTACCAGATTGGATTATTAGGCATAACTCCACTATCTGATATACCCCCCCCCGCAAAAATTAGCAGGCAGCTTTTCATTATATTCCATGGCGTTGGTATAATGTCAAGCCACCAGCTCTGTGTAATATGAAAATAAATTGCTGATAATATAGAAAACACAATAACACTTAAAGCCGCCACAGGCATCAGTCGGATTATTTTTTTACTAATAAACTTACCAAAAGCCGTATTCTGATTTACATCGTTTTTTATTGCCATAAAAATTCCGGAAAGAATAAAAAAGAACTCGACCAAATGGCCATAATAAATAACCGAACCCTTATAGAATAATATTTTCATATTACCAGAACCAAAACACTGATGAAAATGATGAAAGACTATAAGTATAGCCGCTAAAAATTTTAATACATCCAAGGAATATAACCGTCTTTTTTCCACCATCCCAAAACTCCTTTATCTTTCAAAAAATTTATATACGATTATGATGATATATTTTTAGAATCCAATTTTCTGTAATCCGGTTTTCTGTATAAAACTTCCAGTAATTTTTCTCTCATTTCAGCTGATTCATCATGTGCTTCTATATCGGCTGCAAGATATTCTCTGTTGTAATCTACGTTATAAAGAATATCTGTTCTTTTGACAGTATCAAAAATTACGTAAGAACACCCTTTCCCGTCTCTCTGCTGTCCAATTGATCCTGGATTAATAAGAATTGTACCTCCAGGTAAAACTTTTTTCATCTTATGATGGGTATGTCCCATAAAAACATAATCCAACCCTTCATATTTTCTGTAGTCATTAATTTCCGTATCAGGATAAATGCGTCCATTTAAAGGATCATCCAGGGAACCATGAACAAAAGCCAAATGCATGCTGTCCGTTTCCAAATCAAATCTGCTGTTTAAAGAATATAAGAACTCCACATTTTCTTTGGATATACGTTCCGAAACATTTTTATAAGTCAGGCCATATCTCATAACAAGTTTATCTTCACTGATTTTCCCTTCCAGAACGTCCAAAAACATTTGATCATGATTTCCAAGAAGACAAATACAGTCATGTTCTCTCAGCGTTCTGATGATTTTTTCCTGGTCATAGTAATAGCCGAAAATATCTCCGCCAAAAATTATCATGTCATAAGAAACCTGCTTTATTTCTTCAAAAAATTTCATTATTGAATACCCATTTCCATGGACATCAGAGAAAAATACCAGTTTCATTGGTTTCTTAAATACCTCGCAATATCCAATATGGAATCTTCTATACTATGCCGCTGATATTCGCCAACTATACTTCTCAGTCGTCTGTCATCAATACTCCAGTCCTGTCCATCTGCCGGATCCTCTCTGTCAGCGAATTTTATATCTGATTTGCTCTCTGTCAGTTTCACGCAAAGCCTTGCAAGTTCAATATTGGAAATTGTTTTTCTGGCGCCGATATTAAAAGTCCCGCTGCAACCATTATGCTCAAGAAGTTCTCCTGCCACATATCCCAAATCTCTGACATCAATATAATTCTGCCGCCTTGTACCTTTGCCCGCTATAATAATTTCTTCTCCATCCAATGCCTTATTTACAAAAATCGGTACGATAGATTTTACAGGCATATCCGGTCCAATCGGAGAAGGAACCCGCAGGTTAATCACCTCTGTTCCATAACGTCCGGCCTGATTCAAAATCAGCTCTCCTGCTGCTTTTGTAGCATGATACACAGACTGGGGATTCATTTCTCCTGAATCATCAATAATTCCGTCCATTGGTATTCCGATAACAGGTAAACTGGAAATAAAAATAATCTTTTTACACCTGCATGTGACAGCAAGCTGAAAAATCCTGTATGTTCCCATACAATTTGCATAAATAAGCGATTCCGACTGATCATTCATGTCTTTGCTGGCTGCACAATGAACAATAATATCTATTTTTTGTTCTGATAATATTTCCGGAACAGGTTCGTGCCCAAGATCCCATGGAATATATTCATCGAGACTTTCATCATAAGTTGCTGTCCTTTTCGTACCACTTCCAATCATATAATATTTTCTTTTCAGGACGTTGACGATCCAATGTCCCACAAACCCATTCGCACCTGTCACTAATATATTCATACTTTTCCTTTCCCATATAACTTATCATAATGTTTTTTTATATTCTGCAAAATCAATAATTTTACCTGCACCACGCATATCCTGCGTCGGACTTCCTGTCATATAAAATTCCTCATCATACCGAAATGCCTCACCATGCACAATATGAAAGCAATTATCAATTTTCTGGTCATACACGTATTCCAATACTTCTGCCTTTACATCTTCAAATCCAAATCTGCTCCGCATGGCTGTGGTACCTGAAAAACGAACATTCATTTCAAAACACACCGGCGTCCCATCTTCTCTTAAACGCATCTGGATATTAAATGGTCCAACTGGCTTATACGCCCTACATATTTTTCTGGCTTCATCCTCTATACGAGTATCTGAAATAACTCTGGCCCAAACTGTAGTGCCATTTTTAAGTTTCCTGTGCATTGGAATTACAGAACGAAGATTTCCTGTTTTGTCTACATAACATCCAACTGTATACTCCCGTTCTGAATTACCAATATATTCTTCCAGTACATAACCTTTCAGATTCGGTTTTGCCATTATTTCACTCTGATTTTCCAGAATCAGAATTCCCTGTGCACTCTTTCCATGCCTGGGCTTTGCCAGAACAGGATAACCAACACTCTCAGCAAAAGACACTGCGTCGTCTGCACTTTCCCAACAGGAATATGCCGGATAATTACATTTATTTTCCTGTAAAAATCTGCAGGTAAGCAGTTTATCCTGACCAATGAGTAACTGTTCATATGACGATGAGATAAATCTGGCCCTGGTATTTTTCCTGAGATCCTCTGCATTTCCGGCCAGTTCAAGGACATTTTCTTCTACCCCTGTAAGTATTAAACTGATATCATGCGTATTACAAAATGCGATAACCCATGGTATAAACTCAGAACTCCTGGCAAAAGGACAAATATAACTTTCATCACACATATACAAGCCTGTGGACATTTCCGAGATACATGCCCCATAAATTTTCAATGGCAGTTGAGAAAAACGCAATGCCTTAATAATACCCTGGCTTACATTCCCTCCAACTCCCAAAACTAATACATTCTTTTTTTCCATCCTATTTTCAGAGTTTGAAATCCAAACTGCTTCTCCCTTCCAGTCTATAGCTTTTTGGCGGTACATAAACACTGTTCTCTTCTGTATCTTTCCGAATATACGCTGCTGCACCGACAAGTGTATTCTTTCCAATTTTAACTCCGTTTTTTACGGTACAATTCGCTCCAAAGACGCAATTATCAGAAACAGAAACATGCCCTGCAACTGCAACAGATATGGTAAAAAAATTAAAGTTTCCCACTGTTGTATCATGAGCCACATGGGAGCATGGCCAGAAAATATTTCCATTTCCTATTTTAACATTATGTCCGATAGTAACATTTTCCATGATGAAATTCCCCCCCCCCCCACACTTTCTGCCAGTACCACTGCTGAGGGATGCACATAACTGTACGGAGTATATCCTCTTTCCAGAGAATCTTTATATTTTTCTTCCCGTACCTGATTCATTTTCGTATAACCTATACAAAGACAAACAGCATGCTCCGCAGGTTTATAATACTCTTCCAGCTTTTCGTATGCCACAATGGGATATTCCTTATTCATAACACTGATCTTCTTTTTTTCCGGCAGATATGCTTCATCCACACAAAATCCTGCCACTTCATCTTTTCCATCTTTCATAATAAACTCACACATCATAGTGGCAAATTCTTCCAGACCAAAAATTATAACTTTATTCATTCTGATAATTCCTCCATAATCCCGGTTGCTGAATATTCCGCTTTATTTTCTTCCTGAAAATTAATCCTGTCTTTGACAACATATTGAGGTGAATTATTAAGACTGATATAAATACGCCCTACATATTCTCCAATCATCCCCAAGATCAGCATAATAATTCCACTGGAAAAAATAATAACCGCCATCATGGAACTGTAACCCAACAGCACCTCCGGATTCAGCAACTTATGGATAATAATTACCATACCATATACAAAACCAATAAAAGCAAATAAAAAACCAATAAAAGATGCCAGTCTAAGGGGCTTAATTGAAAAAGCTGTCAGACCATTTACAAATAATGAAACAGACTTTATAACCGTAAACCCTGAAGTATTGTCATCTGCCCTGTTTCGATTTTCCATAGGGATGGCCACTATCCGTTTCGAAACTCCCACCAGAAGCCCTTCCAGATACGGATAGGGATTTTTATAATTCTTAACTTCTTCACATACAAACCTTTTTATAGCACTGAAATTTTCAAAACGCAGCCCCCTGGGTTTATCCAGCATCTGTTCTGAAAACCAGAGGTTCACATTGCTGCCAAAACGTTTCATGAAAGATTCTTTCTTCACTTCATACTTTGCAGTGGTAATATCTGCCTCATCTGTCAAAAGCGGTGCAAGAAGATCCCACAATCTGTATACCGGACATTGAAAATCATCATCCAGATTAATAACATATTCACCACTGACAAAAGCATAACCTGCAAGAACTGCGGCATGTTTTCCGGCATTTTTAGCAAGATTTATCACCTTAATTTTTTTATTTTCCGCTGCAAGTTTTACCAGCACTTCATACACATTATCCGGGGAACAGTCATTTACTGCAATTATTTCATAGTCAAATTCACTCCTTTGTCCCACAACAGCAATAATCTCATCAATAACCTTTTCTATCGTTTTTTCACTTCTATAACATGGTATCACAAAACTTAACAATTTCATCTTCTACTCCTATGGTATATTAAATACCAGTATTCCAATTATAATCACCGCCAGCCCCAACACCTTTTTCCTGCTGATATGTTCTTTCAAAAATATTCCGCCCAAAATTGAAACCCATATGTAACCGGTTGCTTCCAATACAGGCCCCATAGCAAGTGGAACTCCTTTATACGCCAATACCACCACAAGAGATGAACAAAAAAACAGTCCGTAGGCTATTATAACCGGAAAATTCAGATATTCCTTTATCTTGTTGTCATACTCTTTATTTGCACTTTTTTTCAATAAAATCTGTGACACAGATGACATAAAAACTGCAATCAAAAAAACAAGAACATATAATAAATCAATTTGCATCTTCTGTTACCACCATATAAATTCCTGCAATTATTATAGCTGCTCCGATAATCTTCCATACTGTAATAGTTTCCTTGAAAATAAGCAGCCCCCACATCAGCCCCCATATAACAGTAACTGCCTTATTGGCATAAGCTGTGACCAAAGGCAGCTTCCTTAATATTTGTTGCCAGAGAATCGCATATACTGCAAGAACAACCAAAACCAATCCGTAAAAAAATAAAAATTCAGCCGACAAAAATTCACTTTGCGCCGCATATTTTGAGCAGACAGCCCCCAGCGAATAGATAAAAAGCAATATATGCAGTTCAATGTACACTTTTAGTTTATTCTGTTTTATCATCTATTTATAAAAATCCTTTACTTTCTCACATATCTTCTGATGATCTTCTCTGGTCAGCCCATAATACATGGGTAACCTTACAAGTCTCTCACTTTCTCTTGTAGTATATCTGTCTTCCCCTGCAAAACGGCCATATTTTTTTCCTGCCGGAGAAGTATGAAGGGGAATATAATGAAAGACACACCCAATTCCATTCTCTTTCATATATGAGATAAAGTCAGAACGTTCTTTGAGATCCTTTGCTTTTATATAAAACATATGTCCGCTGTGTACGCACTCTTCCGGAACAAAAGGAAGTTCTATCTTCCCTCTGTCTGCAAGAGGTTTTAATTCCTTATAATACTTATTCCAGTTTGCAACACGATCGTTAGTTATTTCTTCCGCTTTTTCCAGCTGAGCATACAAATACGCCGCATTAAGTTCACTGGGCAGATAAGAAGAACCCTGTTCCACCCAGGTATATTTATCTATCTGTCCGCGGAAAAATTTACTACGGTTTGTCCCTTTTTCACGGATAATTTCTGCCAGCTCAATATCCTTTTCATCTTTAATAAGTAAGCACCCCCCCTCCCCCATGGAAAGGTTTTTCGTTTCATGAAAACTGTAACACCCAAAATCGCCAATCGTTCCCAGCGCTTTCTCCCTGTATGTGCTCATAATTCCCTGAGCAGCATCTTCTATTACAGCCAGATTATATTTCCTGGCAATACCCATAATTGCATCCATTTCACATGACACGCCTGCATAGTGAACCGGTACAATGGCCTTTGTTTTTTCTGTAACAGCATTTTCAATCAGTGTTTCGTCAATATTCATTGTATCCGGCCTGATATCCACAAAAACTACTTTTGCGCCACGTAACACGAAGGCATCTGCCGTAGACACGAATGTGTAGGACGGCATAATCACTTCATCTCCTGGTTTTATATCACAAAGTAAAGCTGCCATTTCCGTAGCATGGGTACAGGACGTGGTAAGAAGTGCTTTCCGCACCCCGGTTTTCTCTTCAAACCAATGATTACATTTCCTGGTATAGTCACCATCTCCACAAATTCTGTGCTTTTCCACAACATCCTTTATATAATTTAATTCTGAACCTATATAAGGCGGTACATTAAATGGAATCATTTTTATCTCCTCATTCAGTATATATACATCTGATTTATACTAAAAAACATAATTTGAATACATGGTAAGTGAAACTGCATGTAGTGCAAACACAACACATGTCATAAAGGGAAGGTAATTACTTTCTCTGATCGCCAGTCTCTTTTCTTCACTGTAAAGGCTTCCTGCAAAACAAAATGCACATGCATATCCAATATAAAAAAGATATTCAACTACAACCTCTCTCCACTCAATTTTAGAAGCCAGCAAAGGAGCCACCGGCCCCAACAAAACTGCCCCCCAAAAAAAGAAATCCATTTTCTGATAAAGCAATTGACGCAATCGTTTATTCAATAACGTAAATAATGCTGTTGCAATAAAAATATAATTTATTGTACTGAAAATATAATATTTGGTATGCGCACTCCATCCTACATTCGGCAGATTCATATTAGTTTTAATATCCACCATTGCAAAAGCTCTTTTTCCAATAGCAACCAACGTGTCCAATGGACTTTTGGAATATGCATCAAAAGATTGTGCCATTGTTATTTCCTTTTCATCTCTGTAACCTGCTGCCTGCCTGATAGAATGTACCTGGTCATCGTAAACCTGATAAGGATATCCTGTCAGCCACCCCCGCAAAGTCACATCTGCTGCCTGTTCCAATACTGTAGTAGTCTTCGTAAAGTAAGCTCCATCCTGATCATATGCAAAAAGTCCTCTATGCCCCCGTATCTCATTCATATATATTTGTGGAATACATATACATAAAAATGAAACCGAAAAGGCAATCACCATCTTAACAGCTCCTCTCGCAGATATTGCAGCAAAAGGAAAAAGTCCGTTTTGTTGAATCTTTCCTTTAAAGTTTAACCCAACTAAAATCACCATCACAATCAAAAGCACTATGACACCAATCAGATAACTGGTTCGAATCGTCAGACACAAGGAAAAACACACACCGCTTCCAATTGCATATTTTATTCTTCCTGTTTTAAAAATCAAAATTCCGAATAATGCGCCGGCCAAATATAGCACTAATCCATAAAGGTCGCCTCCAATGCTTACCAGCAAGCCTTTATAGAAAATCAGAAATCCCAGGCATGCAGATAAAATCTGCCATAAATAAACCTTTCTGTTATGAATAATCTCATATATTCTGGGAAGAATGTAGCCAAATAAAAATGCATTAGCCAAAGATGGCAGCAAAAAATAAACTAAATAGGAATCTACATGTGCTCTGATTCCTACAAACTGAGCAATAAAAGCCGGCAAAACAGTACCATAACCTCTAATAGGTGAAATTGTTTTGATTATTTCAATAATTGTATCTTTCGTCAGGTCTGGCTGAGCAAACTGGCCTCCAACATCCCAGTAACCTGGCTGATCACCAAAAGCGTTAAAATTAACAATACCTTTTTTATACCAAACCACATCAAAAATATAAGTACATATAAAAATAGTTAATACCACCGTCCAGTACTCATATTGCGGCTCCTTCACATCTGTACTTATACTCTGAATAAATCCTATCATAAGCAACAAAAAAAATGCTACTATACATGTAAGAATCATATATACAAATACTGTTATCAAAACTGTAAATAAACTGTCTTCAAATGGCGTTATCTGTATATAAGCCCCTTCCTCCGAATACAAATCATAATGCTTTATTTCTCCATCTGCTTCAACATCAATTGCTCCGGAATACGCCTGACACCAAATACTGATTCCTCCACTGGGCGATTTTGTGACAGGTATCGTAAGAGAACTGGTTTCTACTCCACCCAGTATTATACTATTTTCATACCCCCATTCTTCTGCGTTTCTAAACCACCAATCTCCAGTCCTTTCCATTGCCAAAAACTGTTCTTCTGATATTTCCTTATTGTCAATCATATAAATCCATACTTCACTTCCATTGGAAACACTGCCTGGCTCACTGACTGTAATCACAATCTCCTCTTTTGGCAGCAATTTGGAAACAAAAATATTGACATAAGAAAAAAGGCACGTACTCAAAAGCAAAGAAAACAATATCAGCCAGACAATATTTTTCCATGAAAGCATTTTCAGGATAGTTCTGATACTATTTCTATCAGCTACTTTTTCTCTCTCCTGTCTTTTTAATGCTGGTTCCATAAATACCTCCCTTTTCTATAATGTTACTCTATGACATAAACTATTTATCACATAACATGCATATCTCTTACACTAACTTTTAAATTTCCTTTTAACCTTTTCTATAGTTGTCTTTATTCCAAAATGGGACAGCGAACTGAACGTCAGATAAACACTTTCGCAAATTCGAAACATAAGATGTCTCACCTTCCATGCGGACAAATACTCTTCGATTCCTTTCATTTCGCAATTCGGGGCCTTAAAATGTATCAGTTCCGGGCAGTCTTTTATCATTTTTCCAAAAAGATACTCCTCATTATGTTTCGATTTCAAATATTCCTGTGCATTCTCAATACACTTTACTCGAATATCCTGATTATCAATTGCTCTGCGAATTGCTTTATACCAGCTCTTTGGTGTATTTTCAGCGAAAAAGCCATTTACTCCATCCTCAACCACCAGCTCAAAGGGCATACATTTTGAATAAATACCGCAAATTCCATATCTTGTATATTCAATAAACTTGTTAAAATATTTTCTCTCACTAAAATGATTCGGCACCAGTACTGCTATTCCAATATCAAACTTATGATTTCTCATGTAATCTACATAGTCATCCATTCCCATAGAAGGTATATAATGAATCAGCTGCCTGTTTCGGATTTCCTTCATGGCCGGATGTAAACCCACAAAATAAAATTCCAGATAATTCCCATACTTTTCCTCCAGTTTCAGAAAAGCAGGTTTTACAAAACGTTCAAAATTATCTACATGCCACTCAGAGGCCGCTACCACAATTTTTACCACTTCATTTACTTCTTTTGGTTTTTCTATTGTCTCCGGAGCAACAGCAGTATTAATGATCACAATCTGATTTCCTTTTAAAAACTGTTTATACTCATCTGCAATCAGCTGATTTGAAGTCATCAGCCCATCACATAAACCAAGACAGCGCAATAACCATTTTTTTCTCTCCGGATACCAAAAAGAACCTTTCGGCATATCTTTCAGGTCGTCGTCCAGTAAAAACAAAATTTTTTTCCCATATTCCAACGCCTTTTTCAGACATGCATAAGTAACAGGACTATGACCGCGTACACAAATAATCACATCCGCTGATTCCATTTTACCTTTTGTAAATTTCACAGAATTAACTTTTGTTATTGTTACTTTATAGTTTTTAACAAGATACTGAAAACTTCTATACGTTTCCTCTAATGTTGGCATTTCCCCTTCATGAAGCAAAACAATATTAACCATAATTCATAGAACCTTTCCAATACTTTTTACAAAATCAATCGCTGTACATTTTATATATCTGCCTCATTTTTGAAGCGATAACAGCTTTATTAAATTTCATAATTCTGTTCCTGTTATATACAGACATTCTTTTATATAATTCCCTGTCAGCAAGATTTTTTTTCACAGCATCCTCATAAACTGCTGCATCATCTTTTTTTGTCAGAAAACCTCCCTGTCCTTCTATTATCAAATCACTGTTTCCTCTGATATCACTGCATATGCAGGGTAATCCAGACGCCATAGCTTCCATTAGTGAAACATTTAATCCCTCTCTGAAAGAAGGCAGAAGGTAAACATCCACTTTTTGAAGGAGCTCCGGTATGTCATTTCTGTATCCGAGCAAATGTACCTGTTCTTCAACACCCATATTTTTTGCAAGAATTCTCAAATCATCCGCCAATTCTCCTATTCCGGCAATACAGTAATGAATTTTACTATCTTTCAGTTCAGCCAATGCTTTTATGACCACACTGTGATTTTTATTTTCATTTAACTCTCCGACTGACAATAATAATACTGTATCCAGACTAATATCCAGTTCTTTTCTTAATTCCTGCTGCATTATCAGGCGTTTTACCCCCCCCCCACTCGTATAAGGCAGTCATTTTATCAGAAATACTTTTCAAATCAAACGATTTAAGATGATCATAATTCCGCATCACGGATTCTTTCATTGTTATACGAGGTTGTCCTCCTCTGATAATCTCCTCCAAATGCTGCACAAGATCTTCCAGATTATTTTCATCAAACAAACACATCTTATCTTTCACCAGGTCTGTATTACCTCGTATATTTGAGCATAACACCGGCGTCTGACAGGCAATTGCTTCCATAAGTGCAACCGGCAATCCTTCCTGGTGCGATGGGAACACAAACAGGTCGGCTGCCTGACAAAGTTCGGATATATCCGTCCTGTAACCAAGCAGCTTTACCTGCGACTTAAGACCAGATTCCTTTATAAGACTGGTCAGATAAGCATCTGATTCTCCTTTTCCACAAATAAAATATTTTATACTGGGATTATTCACTTTCCTTATTGCCCTGATCACAACTTCATGGTTCTTACGCTGGCTAAGTTCTCCAACAGACAAAAGCATAATATCTGTGTCGGTAATTCCAAGTTCTGCTCGCTTTTCAGCAGCATTAATCAAAAACGAATGAAACTTATCGGTATCTACTCCAACTCCAGGGACATAAACCACTTTTTTCGCATAAAAATCTTTTTTTGCCCTCCGATAATCTTCTTTGTTAATTGTAATCAGAACATCCGTCCATTGAGAAAGAATCTTTTCTACCGGATAAAAAAATGCCCAGTTTTTCCATGGAGCACCATGATAAAAATGGAATCCATGAGCGGTGTAAATAATCTTTACATGTAGTTTGTGGGCCACCACTCTGGCAATAGCAGAAGCAACCGGAGTATGGCAATGTACCAGAGCAAATCTTTCTTTTCTGACCAGACTATACATTTGTTTATAAGCAGCAATATTTTTTTTAATATTAAATGGACTTCTGGAAAAATCTATCTGATCATATCGGATACCTTTTTTGCACAGCTCACCTTTAAATTTACTGGTTCTTTCTTCGTCCCAGACACTTCTGTCTTTAAAATCACATGCAACATATACCTTATACCCCAATTTCTGAAGAACAGAAATATTATCCATATTAAATTGCCCTATCATAGATGGTACGGAAGCCACCATCAGCATTTTCTTCATAACGCTTTTTCTCCTCGGAATTCTTCCATGGTAGCAGACGTTTCACTGTTAATTCCTTCATGGTTCAATACTGTCTTTACCGTTTTCAATATAATTTTCAAATCGCCCATAAAAGTTATATTTTCTACATACCTGACATCCCATTCAAATTTTTCTTCCCAGCTTATGGCATTTCGTCCGTTTATCTGTGCAAGCCCGGTAAAGCCCGGACGAACTTTATGGCGCTTTTTCTGTCTCTTATTATAGAGCGGAAGATATTTTACCAGCAAAGGCCGCGGCCCAACTATACTCATATCACCTTTTAATATATTAAACAGCTCCGGCAATTCATCCAGGCTTGTACTCCTCAACTTTTTTCCAAAGGAAGTCAGTCGTTTTTCATCCGGTAATAAATTTCCTTTTGAATCTCTGGAATCTGTCATTGTCCGGAATTTGTACATTTCAAATATTTTTTCATTTTTTCCCGGTCGCTTTTGTTTAAAAATAACCGGTCTGCCTAATTGTTTCCTTACTAAAATACTTACAATCAAAAAAACCGGACTCAAAACTACGATTGCAAGAAAAGACAATACAAAATCTATCCAACGTTTCCAAATTTTTCTATACATCTCTCTTTTCCACACTGTTCTATTTTGTTATTTTCTTTGCAGGTATCCCCACATATGTACCGCTTTCTGTAATATCCTTTACCACCACTGCTCCTGCCCCTACTGTCACATCATCGCAAATACATACATTATTACTGATAACTGCCCCTGCTCCAATCCATGTATTATTCCCAACTTTCACATTGCCCGCCAGATGGCTTCCCACTGATATATGAGAAAAATCACCAATTTCACATTCATGATCTATGGACGCTGACGTATTCACAATAACACCGTCACCGATTGCAACACCCGTTTGAATAACAGCTCCGGCCATTATCACAGTCCCTTTTCCGATTCTGACTGTTTCATCTGATAATATTCCCTCCGGATGAATCAGTGTTACAAGGTTTACCCCTGCTCTTTCATACTTCTCCTGAATCTGCCTTCTGATGAATGCATTTCCTACAGCAATAATTACATCAAATTCTCCCCTGTGATTTATTGCAAAATCAACACTTCCGACTACTGTTTCTTCTGTTTTCAATAATATTTCATCATCATCCAGAAAATAAATTTCATCATAAAGTCCTGTTTTTCCGGCGAGTTCAAAAATGACCTTTCCATGCCCGCTTGCTCCTGTTATAAGAAGTTTATTATACCCTTTTCCGTAAAATTTTACTGGTTTCGCCGGCAATCCCGTAGCCATGCATTCTGACGGTAAATCGTGATTTACCAACGAAGCCGCCCCTACAAACGTATATTCTCCAATAGTTTTTCCCTGAATAACTTTGCTTCCTGTCCCCAGCTCCACACCTTTTTGTATCCGGACACATTCGGCAATGTTCACTCCGGAATGCACTGTAACAAAAGATTCCAGAACTGCATCATACCCTGTGGTACATGCAAGATTTAAAATCACAAAATCTTTTATCACAATATTTACAGTAAGGATATTTCCTGCAAAGATAATATTTCCTTCCCCCATAGATAAAAATTCCGATGTCCGAACATCAGGGTCAATCAGATTGGGAAACTGAAAATTACCAGTTTGCTTTATTTCCGAAACTATTTTTTCCCTTATCCGCGCTGAAACAACTGCACATGCCACTGACAAAGAATCATCATATTCCCGCAGCTTCTCCATACTCCCCAATACTTTATATCCATTAATTTCTGTTCCCGGCTCCAGGTTATCATCCAGATATCCCTCTATCTGCCAGAGGGGTTCTTTTTGATTGATACGTTCTATCAGCCATTGCACCTCTCTGCCAAATCCGCCGGCCCCAAATATCAGAATCTTTTTCATTCTATTCCCACAGCTTCCTCACCGCATTACATACTCGCTCCAAATCATCATCCGTCATTTTGCTGTCACTGGGCATACAAACTCCATATTCAAAAATCTGCCCGCTGATACTGTTATCCGCTCCTGTCTCTCCATCCACTATGTGCAGTCCTTCCACTGTAGAAACAAAATCACAATCTGTAAACACCGGCTGCAAATGCATGGGCTTCCAGATTGGCCGGCTCTCCACATCGTCTTCTTCCAAAGCAAGCATAATATCCAATGGCCTTACTTTGCAATCCGCATCTAACTGAACAGATGTAAGCCAGCAGTTACTTCTGGTATCTTCCATCATTGGCATAAAATGAATTCCTGACAAATCTCCCAGATGTTTTCGATAATATTCATAAATATAGCGTTTCTTTTCCACACGCTGATCCAGTACTTTTAACTGTCCTCTGCCGATTCCGGCTACGATATTGCTCATACGATAATTATACCCAATTTCTGTATGTTGATACCAGCGCGCAGGCTCCCTGGCCTGGGTAGCCCAGTAGAGAACTTTCCCTGCTTTCTCCTCCGCATCCTGCGTATTTACCAGCAGCATACCCCCGCCGGAACTTGTTATAATTTTATTCCCGTTAAAACTGATAATTCCATAATCTCCGAAAGTTCCCGTATATTTCCCATGATATGTGGTTCCCAGACTTTCGGCCGCATCTTCAATTAATGGAACCTGATATCTCTGGCATATCTCCACAATCTCTTCAATATGGGCACAGATACCATATAAATGTACCACAAGAACTGCTTTCGGCCGCTGTCCCTGCTTCTCATATTTTTCAAATGCAAGTTCCAGAGCCTTCGGATCCATATTCCAGGTTTCCTTATCACTGTCTATAAACACCGGGGTCGCTTTCTCATAAACAATGGGATTTGCAGTGGCAGAAAAAGTCAGGGACTGACAAAATACAATATCACCCTGACTTACTCCAATTGCTTTTAACGCCATATGTATGGCAGCTGTCCCTGCGGAAAGAGCTACTGCTTTCCCGGCTCCCAGTTTTGCTGTCATTTCTTTTTCAAACTCTGTTACATTCCTGCCAAGAGGTGCGATCCAGTTGGTATCAAATGCTTCCTTTATAAACTCCTGTTCATACCCTTCTTCGCTCATGTGGGGCGAGGAAAGAAAAATATGCTGTTTCATATTCTCCTCCTGTCATGCAAGATACTCTATAGACTTATACATTGTCTTTTATTGTACTACAATTTTCCAATAATTGCAAACAGTAAAATTAAAATCAAACACCTTCTTTTCAGTACACCACAATTTCTTAATTAATATCATTTTGAAGCGGAGCAGGAATTGTTTTTAATAAATAATTTTTTGTGTTTTCTTTATATTCCGTATTATCCCAGTTTTCAGGCAAAGAGTTAATTGTTTTCTCCGCAAAATTCCATGTATCTCCTATTATTTTTGCCGGTACGCCAACAGCAATGGAATTATCAGGTATCGAATGAGTAACTAATGCTCCGGCTCCTATTATACAATTTTTACCTATATACACATTTGGCATAATAGTTGCCCTTGCTCCAATAAATGTGTTATCATCAATCTCTATTTTTCCATATTTATGTACGTTAGTATTCCTGTATTTTTTACTACTGACAATGGTATGAACAGACCCATCATGCGTAATAAACGCTACAGATGAAGATAAGCGAACATTATTATGCAAGGTAATTAGATATGGCTCAGAGCCAAAATCTGTTCCAGAAGAAACTATACATCCTTTTCCACAATTCATTCCCTGACTAATTGCATAATTAAGACGTCCTTTCGTTGCAATCAGAAAATACTTTTTTATTATATCAAATATTATTTTAATTCGCATTACTAAAATATTCCTCCTTTTTAAGAGATTTTTAAGAAAATCAGCATTTCATACAAATTATACTCAATATATTTAGTATAGTCAATGTTTTGGGCATGATATGATTAAAAAAATGAATGGAGATATTAAGCATGATTTCATATCAGCCTTTTTATGCAACTTTATACAATAAGGGTATTACAGAATATTCGCTGATTTTTAAACATGGGATTCCAGCAAATACACTCCACAGAATGAAACATGGAGAAGCAATCACCACAAAAACTTTAGATACTCTTTGTGAAATTTTAGAATGTTCTGTTTCTGATATTTTAGTATATATACCTCCGGAAAAAATTTAAGAGCAGGGCAAATTCCAAAAAGGAAATACCCTGCTCTTTTTTATTCACTCAACTGAGCTTCAAAGAATTTCAAAATATCTCCGCTTTCCATACTTAGAAATTCTTCTGTCCATTTATTAATTTTTATTATAAATTTCTCACTGTCCAAATATTCCCATTCGTGAAGTGTCTCAGCCACCCCGTACATACGGGAAAGTATAATTGCTGTTTCCAGATATTTTTTATTCATGTCCTAATCTATTCCTTTCTATGTATCTGTCTGTATTATCTGTGTTCCATAAAGAACAGGCATCGGAGAAAGAGAACATAAGCGTTGAAAAATCGTACACAAATGGGGAGAAAGAACATATAAATTATACAATATAACCGGCAAAAGACAGTTGATTTTTAACAATTTCTTAGAATAAAAATTAAAAGCGACTGTTGCAAAATATAGCACATATACAATATATGGCAAGACTCATATTGTCCAGATACCACATCCTGTATAAAGCTGCTATTTTGCAACAGTCACTTTATGCAATCTTATAAATGATTTTCGCTATTCCAAACCATAAATAAACTGTTCACTTTCTGCGTATCCAATCTGATTTGGATTAAGCATTACAATAACATTATCCGGTTTATACTGTTTTATAAAATCTACAGATGTTTCATCCCACCCATAACGCAGTACCCAGCGCAAATCAACTGCAACTACATGCCGGTATGCTGTAGTCAGAAAGGATTCTACCGGGGTCCCAAATGAATCAATAAACAGCATTATTGTCCCCTCATTTTCAGCAGTCCTGCTTTCGTGAATTACCAAAGGATAATCTCCCCCGATATATGTTGCATACATTCCTCTTTCACGCCAGGGGAGCTGTAATTTTTCAAGATCAAAGACCGTATCATAAAATGTTCCATTTCGCACTATTTCTTTATGGGGGATTTCACAGCTTTGTTCCGTATCAAATTTCGGATATATTAATGTGAAATCATCCAGGCCGGAAAATAAAAAACCTGTCCGTTGTCCATAATATCCCAATGAATAATTTTTATACAAATCCTGGTTATACTGAGCGATATCCAGGACTTTATCATCAATTACTTCTCCAAAATTAGTTTCCATATAATTACATAATTTTGTAAATGCATAAAAACCCCCATAAGAATTCCAATGATGTTCTGTTTTGAGAAACAAAGAATAAAAATCTACTTCTTCCTCCTGTATGGCTGCTCTGATATCCAGATAATTCACAGATTCCTCGTCCAGATAATTTAAAAATATGTCTGCAATCTCGTTGCTATAATCATGTATTCCTTCCGGAAGTTTTGAATCATATGCAAAATTTTTCCAGGGAAGCTGGACATACAAAAAATTTGCCCCCTGATCATGTGAAATCCATTTTGAAAATTCAGCCAGACTTTCTGCATTCATACGGATTTCATTCTCCGGTCTTTCCGGTAAAATTTCCGTTGTCATTCCATTATCCAGTTTAAGCACATGATTCATTTCTCTCTGACATAAAACCTGATGTCCGGCTCCATTTATATCCACAAAAAAATTTTTAAATGGAAAAGCAACGTTAAAATTTTCTTCAAAAGCTGCTGTAACATCTTCCACATTCTGCCCGCCACGTAACGAAAATACCGCAGTAACCGGTACTTTTAAATTAAAGAGGAAAATAAAAAAAATACCTGCCAGAAACAAAACAGCAATCACTGACTGAGATATTTTTTCACCATTTATCAGTTTCATTTTCTCACCTCAAAAATTGAAATAAATAAAAGGATTGTGGGAACCTGTTACCAAATATGATACTGCAAGCAAAAAAAGTATAATATATACAATGGGTTCCGTTATTTCCAGTATCCATTTTTTGTTTCTTCTACGCACATATTCTTCAAGATAACGCACAACCGGTACACTAAATATTATAGCTATTAGCGTTATACATGCGTATTCTCTTATATAAAACAGGGTTTCTGCATTAATAAACAGGTTATTTTGCAAGCCGAACATAAATTTTACATAAAGAACTGCACTATGCAAACCTTCCGCACGAAATAATACCCAGCCAAAACCAACACAAAGCATTGTAATTATCTGCCATGTATATCTTTTCCATCTGATCCCTGAAAATTTTTCAGGATGAATCGTATATTTTTCCAATAAAAGAAGCACAAAATACATTAATCCCCAAAAGATAAAATTCCATCTCGCTCCATGCCAGATTCCTGTCAAAAACCATACGATAAAAAGATTTCTTATATGCTTCCATCTGGTTTCCACTCTTGAACCGCCTAACGGTATGTATACATAATCTCTGAACCAGGATCCCAAAGATATATGCCACCTTCTCCAAAACTCCGTTATGCTCTTTGAAATATACGGATAATCAAAATTTTCATTAAAGTGAAAGCCAAACATTCTTCCCAGACCAATAGCCATATCTGAATAACCGGAAAAATCATAATATATCTGCAATGTATACGCCAGCATTCCAAACCATGCCATACAGACAGACAAATTCCCGGAAGTCATGGAAAAAGCAGTGTCCGCTACAAGGGCAAGATTATTTGATACAATAATCTTCTTAATTATTCCTCTCAGAAACCGTTTAGTCCCAATACAAAAATCATCCCATGTGGTATTACGTTCCAGTATTTCTGAGGATATGCTCTCATAACGTACAATTGGTCCGGCAATTAATTGCGGGAAAAAAGTTATATATAAACCCACATTCAAAATATTCCTTTGAGCTTTACCTCTGCCTCGACTGACATCTGCCACATAAGAAATTGCCTGAAACGTAAAAAATGATATTCCAATTGGCAGGACTATATCAGTAACAACAATTTCAGGAAAAATATATTTTAAATTGCCTGTAATGAAATTCAGATATTTAAAAATAAAAAGTAACAATAAATTTAAAATTACGTCAATACCTAAAATAATTTTACAGGTTTTACCCCCCCCCACTCGTTTTATGTCAACCAATAATGCTGCCACATAATTTATAAAAACAGATATTATCAACACTAAAACAAATTTGGGTTCTCCCCAGGCATAAAATGCCAGGCTTGCCAGAAATAAAAAAGTATTCCTGTATCGCTGATGCAATAAATAGTATATTATCAACACTATCGGAAAATATACAAACAAAAAAGTTGAACTTGAAAATACCATATTTTCCTGTCACTCCTGTTTAAACTTCTGCGGATGATACGTAGGCACAATCTCCTGCACCCATTTCCTGATATCTTCCGGCTCCTGTACCACGTATTCTTTCAGATTCTCCAACTGCAGCAGAAAATGTTCTTCATCCATTTTAATAGGTTTCCCAATGTGGATGAGTTTATTCTCTGTCTCCTGCAGCCCTTCTTCATGCATCAGCATTTCTTCATATAATTTTTCTCCAGGACGCAGTCCTGTATACACAATCTGTATATCCTCATCGGGCTTATGGCCTGACAGCAGGATCAGATTTCTTGCCAGATCCGCAATTTTTACAGGTTCCCCCATATCCAGCACAAAAATTTCGCCGCCTTTGGCATAGGCTCCGGCCTGAAGCACCAGAGACACCGCCTCCGGAATGGTCATAAAATACCGGATAATTTCAGGATGGGTTACGGTAACAGGACCTCCCTGTTCAATCTGTTTCTTAAACAACGGAATAACACTTCCATTACTCCCCAGCACATTTCCAAAACGTACCGCCACAAACTCTGTTCTGGAACGGGTATTATAGGTCTGGATAATCATTTCACAGATTCGTTTGGTGGCGCCCATAATATTCGTGGGATTTACCGCCTTGTCCGTGGAAATCATTACAAACCGTTTTACCTTCCACTTATCCGCAGCCTGTACTACTTTCCAGGTACCAAGGACATTATTCTTCACAGCCTCATTGGGGCTGTCCTCCATCAGGGGCACATGCTTGTGAGCCGCCGCATGGTATACAATATCCGGCCGATAGGTCTCAAAAATCATATCCATTCGTTTTGTATTGCGCACAGAAGCGATTAGTACCACCAGATTAAGCTCCGGATATTTATTTTTCAGTTCATTCTGAATATCATAGGTGGTATTTTCATAAATATCTACCAACACCAGCATTTTGGGATGGTGTTCCGCCACCTGACGGCAGATTTCACTTCCGATAGATCCGCCTCCGCCGGTTACCAGAATCGTCTTTCCGGAAACATAATTTAATATGGTAGACAAATCTACTTTCACAGGCTCCCGTCCCAGTAAATCGTTCACATCTACTTCTTTCAGCTTGCTGATACCGACTTCCCCGTTTACAAGCTGATAAACCCCTGGCAGACGTTTCAGCTCACAGCCTGTCTCTTTACACACATCCAGAATCTCTTTGATTTCCTTTGCAGGTGCAGAAGGCATGGCTATAATAATTTCATCAATTCTGTACCGTTTTACCAGTTCCGGAATATTCTGTCTGTTTCCCAGAACCTTAACACCATGAAGATAACTGCCCTCTTTGGACTTGTCATCATCTACAATACACACCACCTGCTTGCTGACGTAATTGCTGTTGCGTATTTCCTTCACCAGCATATTTCCTGCGGCCCCGGCCCCTACCAGCAACACACGGGAAGTATTTTCCCCACTGGCCTGACGCTTAATCAGAGTCCGGATTCCCCGATAGGAAAACCGACTGAGAAATACCAGTATCCACAGAGATACTCCATATAGAATATAATAACTTCTGGGCATCCTTACATCAAAAAATACCATCACCATCATCTGGGCCATGGCAGACAATGCACTGGCAAAGGTAATATTAATGAGCTCCGGCGCCCCCGCATACGTCCAGAGGCTGCTGTAAAGACGAAACCCGTAAAAAATAATCAGCGTTATCACAATGATTACCGGAATATACTGTAAACTCCTGGAAATATATTCCCTGGGAATTTCAATATACCGCCCTTCAAACCGAATAAACAGAGCCAGAAGACTGGCCGCCACAACTGCAATAATATCGTATACAATCAAAATAATCCTTTTGAATAAAAGCTGATTTGTCTCCGCTAACGTTTTCACCTGTATTTCCTCTTTTCAAGTATTTTCTTCTCACAATTGTATCTTAATTTTCCTGAAATTGCAACTGGCTTTCCTGACATCCTGCCATCAGATAAAATAAAAGCCACAGGGGATGTCCCCATACCACATCCACATTTCCCCAGACACAGAAACTAATGTATACAAGGCTGGTCAGTAAAATCAGCACATTTGCCTGACATGATTCTTTTTTACGGAGGAAATTTTTTCCGCCCCTGCACAACTGAGCCACCTGATATCCCATATAAGCTACCAGAATAAAAAGTCCTGTTCCATATGATATGGCAATATATCCACTGTAAGCAGGACTTCGTCTTCGAAACACCCGTGGTTGTTCTGAATGACCAAAGAGATTCCATCTGCGGATATAACTTTTCCAGATGATGTGATACTCAATATCCTGCTTTCGTTTTACCCCTTCTGCCTCTTCCGGATACAGTGTGAAATAATCTTTATAATCCTCATCAGAAAGTCCTGTCAGCAATCGTTCATTTTCATAAGCTATATTCAGATTTAAAAACTCTGGAAACTGCTTTGTTGCAATATGAACGACAGACACTGCCAGAATTGCCATAAATACCCCAATCCCCATAGATTTCAGCAATTTTCCTGCACGCTCCCATATCTGCACAAAACTTCCCCATTGCCGAAGCAGCACTAATGCACCTGTAATTGCTGATGCTGCAAAACCCAATATACAATTACTTCTGAGTACAAAATAAAGTGAAACTGCAGCACCTGTAATATATTTAATATACAATCCAGTTATACATTTTTTCTTCCGCCTCCCGCTATTGGATAAACCTGTATCCTCTTTTATCAGGTTGTCCAACTCCGCCAGAAACATGCACCACATAAAAGCTCCGTACATGGAAAATTCTTCGGAACTCCGAAACAGCCCGTTGTAATCAATGGCCGGCCTTTTCATACGGAACAACATGCAGTATACGGTTCCCGCCAGAAATACCAGTTCCAGAGCATCCAGGAAATCCCCCAGTATATCACGTGGGTGCTCCATATTGTGCCAGGTAAAAATCAGAAAGGCTCCTGCGAAAAACATCACCTGTCCGGTTAATTCCCATTTCTTTATGACAAAAAAATCAGAAATTATTATGCCTCCCCACAAAAGCAGCCAGCAAGCCATCCAGGGAGTTTTCCAGGATACTTTTTGCAAAGGCTTCTCCCAGCTAACCAGTGCCAGTAATACCAACAGCACCATACAGCCAAATATATGATACCGGTATATTTCCTGACTGCTCGTCCAGTTCAGAACATTTCCGATAATCATCCAGGAAAACAGCAGCCCAAACAGGAGTTTCCGCATGGCTTTTCTCTGACCTGCTCTTAATCTTCCACCTGTTCTTTCTCCAAAATAATCTCCCAACAGCTGAAACATATATTGCAGCAGCGCAATCAGCCTGTATACGTCTGGTATTTTTATATTTAAAGACAGCTTTTTTTTCAGATAAAGCAAAATTCCGGAAACTGCAAGAAATCCCAGTAAGCAGACTGCAAACAATTCTGCAAAGTGTTTTCTGGTATACCAGGAAGGCCCTGTCCGAATCTGCATGGAAGAAATAGACAAAAACTCTCCCTTTTCATTTAAAATTCGGATAGCCATTTTATACATGGGAACATCCGTCGCAAGCTCCAGAGCATTTCTTCCCTCGGTCAGACAAATCGCCTGTTCCGCCACCTTTTCCTTTCCCGCGTTGTAATATTCTAACATGCCTTCCATGGATGGCACGCTCATATTTTCCACATCAATATAAAGAAAACCCCAGGCATCTTCTTTTCCGTTTAATTTATAGCGATTGACAGCATTATCCTCTGAAAGCCGGTATCCCCCTTCCTCCGGCTGGTAAATCCAGGTGGAAGAATCTTTGGTCAACTCTGAATGGGAAAAATCATATACTTTTCCTGCAGACATAAATTCTTCCAGATTAATGGCTCCGCCCAGCCGCATAAAGACAATCATGACGCTCAATAATATTCCGGTCAGAAAAAAAAGAAACAGATAAAACTTTTTTTCTCTCTTCATCGCTGTCACCTTCTTACGTTTTCTGCCTGTTGTACAAATAAGCTGCCGATTACAAGATAAAAGGTCAGCCAGCTTACAAAAGCATAGGGAGAGGTTACATCCTCCGTTAAACCAATAATATGATAATTCAGTATCGCTCCCAGTATAAACAAACTCATTTTTCGGTTCTGAAAGAAATTTTTCAGACTGTATTTCAAACTGTAATACACCATGGTAAGATAAGGCAACGCAACAAATACTCCATAATCATACATCATCTGCAGAAGATTATTATGAGCATGCATTCTGCTTACACCAGTTTCAGCCCATCTGCTGTGCCCCACCAGGTTCAACTGCCGCAGATAAATTTTCCAAACTTCATCTCTGCCGCTCAAAAAAAAGCTAATGCCATTGCCGGAAAGTTTCTGGGAAATCCGTTCCAGCAAAGGCAACTTTCCATCTGCCGCATAAACATGCATGGACAACAGAGAATTATCTGACATCAAATACAGATCCCCTGGAAAAGGAACTGCTGTATTTAACAAGCCTGCTGCTTTCGTAAGACACCACTTTCCCAAAGTTACTATCAGGACAACGTTTAATATCAAAAATCCAAGATTTATTATGATATTTTTCCTGTTGCTTTTTTCTTTCCTGCTTTTTAACATCCACCATAAAAACACCAGCCACTCTAATATATATACTGCTATTCCTGTCACGCTCTGAGTCAGCATCAAAAAGAAACACACGCTGACAAGCCCCGTTCTATTTTTCATCAGCTGCCTGTACTTCGGATTTTTTTCTCCTGTTTCTGCTTTAACATAATCCAGAAACACCAGATTCACAGTCACAAGAAATCCCGCAAAGGTATTTGGATTATTAAATATTCCCATATAACGATTTCCAATGGTATATGGCCGGCAAAAGATGCAAAAGATACAGGCCAGCCAGTAAAACATCTCCAGAGCTTTTTTTAAATCTCTTAACCATTTTTCGGGATGTTCCATCTGATTCCAGGAAAGCAGCAACGGCCCCACCGCTGCCAGCATAAAAATTCCCACATGGCTGAAAGATTTTTTTACAAGAAAATCAGATATAATGCAGAGTATCCACTGGATAAACCAGGCATATACCAATGGATTTTTCCAGCATACAGAAAATTCCCTCTTTTCCCAGGATAACGCTGCAATCAGAAACAGACAGATCCCCAATAACAATACCATTTTGTTCTGAGTAACCGGCCGCCATCTCCATCGTAAAGTTACCATAAGATACAAAATCAGATAACAGACAAAAAAAAGAACCGTACGGATTCGAACAATGGCTTTACAGGAAACTTTCTGACGCAAACATGCTCCCTGGTTCAGTATGGAACTATAAATTTTCTGCACCTCTTCTATCCACAGGCCTTTTGGCTGTTCAGTCTTCTTCCTTTTCCAGAACCGTCTGTATAATTGAATGATTATCAGGTACAGGACAGAAACAACCGCAAACACCATCCAGAATTCTTTCCAGCCAAAGGTCTGCTGTCTTTCACGAAACTGCATCTTCGGAATGGAAAAGGTCAGCCCTTTCTGATTGGAAATCACAATATTGATGGCATAAATCTCTTCCCTGGGAAGTTCCAGAATATTCAAACCATTTTTCATGGTCTGATTCACAACACCCGTTGCTTCGTAGGCAGAATTCAAAAAATAAATATCCCAGTCAGACTCCCCCTCCAGTTCATCCAGTTCCAGATACAGATAATTCCAGTTCTTCTGCTGAACCGCAATGGCAAATATCTGATTTGCTGCATCATCCAGAATATTGATACATCCGGTACTGTTATCATACACCCAGTTGTTTCCTGCATAAGTGCGCTCTGTTTTCCCCACATCATAGATCTCTCCCACGTCATAAAAGCAGTTCAGATTAATGCTTTTCGTCAGACACATCAGGGTGATTATCACACAGACCATAAGCCCAAACAGGCAGGTCATACTGTCTTTTACACTCCATTTTACCGTTTTAATCATGTCTCACTCCAAAAAACAGTTTCAAACTGGTACAGATCTTTCATGTAGGTTCCCTGTTCGCCAAACACATCCATCTCATCTTTATGTTTCCCGGATACTATGATTTTATCACTCAGCAGGAACAGGATTTTATGGCGGAATGAGCCGTATGCCAGGATTTTTCCATATTTTCCGGCTTCTTTTGCGGCAGGGCAGGATTTCTCTGATACGAAGTAGATTCGTGTTCCTGCTTTTCGCTGTTCCGACAGATATTGAAATACCGGGGCGGGAGGTTCCTGGCACTGGCTGAGATTATCGGCTGCCAGCCAGATTTCTTTCTTCTTTAATTCTTTCAGAACCATATACCACTTCCGGAACGGGAGCAAATCCTTCCTGCCTGCCTGAATCAGAGTGGACTGGTAGGCCTTTTCGTACTCCAGACGTTCCCGGCGTCCCATATGTTTACAGATTAATTTCTTTTTATCTTTCCGGAGCAGACAGAAATTCTGATAGTAATAAGAGGTTTCCTCCTCATTCAGAGGGATGCTGCTGTCCAGGGCAAATCGAACTTTTTTCCGGTAAATGTCACGGTACCAGATACTGAAGGTCAAATCCCATTCTTTTTTGCCCACAGGGATTTCCAGCCGGAATCCTCTGCCCTTATGGCAGACTCCGTCCAGTCCCATTTTATCAAATTCCTTTAAATCAAAGCAGGGAAGGGGGCTTCTCTTACCTTTAATTTCCGTATATATTTCGTAATCCTCCTCCGGAAGCCAGGTATTTACCCTGCCTTCCAGGCAGACGGTCTGGTCTTTCACTTCCATGGAGGTAAGGATGATAATATTGGAAGTCTGGGACAGGTTCAGCAGTTCTATATTGTGGAACAGCAGTTTTCCCATATCGTAAATAATTTCTTTGCGGATATCTCTGCCATATTTCAGGGAAAGAGCATAAATCATGGCGTCTTTGTACATGATTCGCTGATTCATAATAACCCGTTCCTCAATATACTGCAGAATTTCCTGAATATGCTTTTTATAAGATTCGGCCCTTTCATCGGTTACATAAGAGCGGATATCTTTGCGGATGCGCCAGCCCAGATCATACATCACAGCGTACTGAATGAATTCCGGCACGGTTTTGTACTGCTCCAGCGATTTTTCTATCAGGGCTTTGTGATAATATTCGGGAGAATCCAGGTAATAGCTGTCTGATTTCAGCTCGTTTTGCAGGGCCGAGGTTTCGTTTCGGCGTTTCCGGTAAAAATGCACTGCTTCCCGCACCAGGCCAAGGGTACATTTTTCCAGCAGCACTTCATTGATAAATGCAGAATCTTCTCCATACTTTAATTTTGTGCAGAATCTGTGGTGCTCCAACACTTCGGCTTTTACAAAGGACGAGGTCACGTCAAGCTGCACATAATCGTACTGGGTCTGCAGATATACCACTTTTGTGGTTTCAAATTTATAGTCAAGATGATGGTAGTCATTCCGTCCTTCAAAAAAACGTTTTCTTGCTCCCACCACATCTGTTTTATTCTGATTTTTTTCAAAAAAAGGATACACCAGTGCAAAAGCATCCGGCGCCCATTTATCATCGGAATCCAGGAAGTTCACGTATTTTCCCTGAATATAGGGAAATGCTTCGTTTCTGGCGGAACTGACGCCGCCGTTCTCTTTTTTCAGATAAATAATATTATCAGGATATTTTTTCTGATATTTCAGACAGATTTCCTCGCTGTTATCGGGGCTTCCGTCATTGACCAGTATCATCTGTATATTTTCTTCAAATCCGATGGTCTGGTTTAAAACTGATTCAATGGTTTCTTCCAGATATTCTTCCACTTTATACACAGGCGTGACCACAGTAAATTTATACTGGTATGCTTTTTGTGCTTCCATTGCAATAATTCCTTTCTCTCTATGTATACAGCCGCTTTCTTCTGAAGTAAGATGAAATTTTTGCACGTAATGCAACAGGGAATCCTTTCCCCTGACGGAGCAGTCTGTCCATTCCGCCAAAGGGAACGAAGATTCCCCATTGTTATACTTTCTTACGGCAGTACCTGCCCGAAATTATTTTACCACTGTTTCTGCATATACGGTATTTCCGCCTGCAGCTGCTGCCTGAACTTTTAATTTTGTTCCTTTTTTCAGCTTTGCAGTTTTGATGGTATAGCTTCCGTTTCCGCCTGCCTTTGCACTGTAGGTTTTCTTGCCGATTTTAACAGAAACTTTTGCATTGGAAGGAGCAGAACCCTTAATACTGGTTCCATTCTTCTTTGCTGTGCTGATGGTTACCGGCTTCACATCGCCCACATTGGATGTGGAACCCTGAATGCCAATCTCTTTTGGTGCAGCCGGATTGCTCAGGGTATTTTTCTTAATATTCTTACAGGTAGAACCGGGATACAGAACAATTCCGTATTTTTTGTGTCCCGTAATGGTGTTTTTCTCTATTTTAGTAACAGAGGCTTCCTTGCAGTAAATGCCGTATTCACCATTATTCTTAATCTTATTGCCGGACAATTCGGACACTTTTGCCTTTGCTTTTATCTGAATTCCGGAACTCTTATTGCTGCTGATGGTACAGGACTGAACCTTTGCTTTTCCGCCCTTGATATTCATTCCGTAAATTTTATTTTTACTGATATTGACTTTTTTTACGGTAACATCAGCATTCTTATCTGTCACAACCCCACACTCTTTATTGGACTGGAGCTTACCTCCGGTAATGGTGGCTTTGGACTTGTCATACACATAAATGGCATTCTGTCCGGATTTGCTGATGTTATTATTCTTAACAGTAGCTTTAGATCTTACTCCAACACAGATTCCGCACTGTTTGTTGCCGCTGATTTCATTGTTCTCTATGTTCTTTCCGTTACTCTTGTCGTTTACCATGATACCATGATTCTTATTGTCTTTAATGGTATTTCCTTTTACTGTGAGGGTAACGGATTTTCTTCCGCCTATGCCGTGTCTTCCGTTGTCCTGAATCACGCATTTTTCAATGGTAGCGGAAGTGCCTTTGCCGAAGGGAGACACACCGCATACGGAATTGTCTTCCATAGTGGCTTCTTTTAACACCAGCGATGCTCCGGAGAATACGCCCACGCCATGACCGGATTCACCCTCGGAAGAGGATTTGGGATTCCGTCCGTTCTTGCTGTAACTGCCGTATTTAATGGTAACTTTGGAGTCTTTTCCGGTAATGGAAACGCCGCTCCAGTCATTGTTCTCCACGGTATTGGCAGTCTGCTTTGTACATTCCATATCCACTACGGTATCGGAAATGGTAACTCCGTGTCCGCCGTTATAAGTAACTTTGGAATTTTTGAACACGCAGTTGCCGCATTTGGAAAAAGCAATTCCTGTACCCTTATTTTTCGTTGCGGTAAGGCCTTCAATCACTGCTTTGCTCTTGTCGCCGGTAATAGATACACCGTTCTGAGTGTTACCCTCTGCTGTGGCGCCGGTAATTTTTATCTCAGAATCTCCGGTAACAGCAATTCCATGTTCCTTATTGCTTTTAGCAACCACATTGGAAATCGTTCCGATTTTAGCTTTTTCATAAGCTGCCAGTCCGTGCTCCTTGTTAGAAGAGAAAGTAGTAGAAGACAGTTCGTTTACGGTTACTCCCCTGGCTGTCATTCCGGTAGCTCCGTTGGAAGAAATGGTGCAACCCTTAATGGCAGAAATCACCGTAGCGCCAGTGGCATAAATGCCGCTGCTGCTGTTATTACTGATGGTACAGCCTTCTACAAGGGAGATTGTGCTGTCTCCAATCCGGACGCCGTTCCCCTTACCATTCTTTACCGTACAGTTTTTCAGGGTAATATTTTTGCCGGTATAGAATATGAATCCGCTCTCTGCCTTGTTCCCGCAGTCCCAGGTTCCTCCTTCCACCGTAACGTTTGAAGTGTTTCTTCCAGATACCGTCCGCAGCATGGTGTCTATGTTTGCGGAAGCGTTGATGGTGGCTCCCGTTGCTACAATATTTACATTGGATACCAGGCTGACAGCCTCGTTCCATTTATAAGTACCTGCAGGAATGACGATTGTGGTCACTTCTGTGGTTCCGCTCTTTTCCACTTCTTTCAGAGCAGCCTCCAGAACTGCCGCTGCATCTGCGTTCTGTACCGGATTCAATGTAACCGTATTGGCGCCTTTCACATCAGCCATGATCTCCATATCAGCTTCAGAAAATCTGGAAATCTTCTCCATTTCCAGAGGCTCCTCTGTCTTCTCCATGGCTTCCGCTGCTGCTTCCGGTTCTGCCTGCTCCGGCACTACCATATCTTTCAGGTCTGCTGTTTCCTCAACAGTTGTTTCCGGTTCTGCTGTTTCTCCCGGAACTTCTGATACTGCAGGCTCCTCCTGGCCGGAAATTTCTTCCTGCTCCGGAGTTTCCTCCTGAATAAATGTCACATCTTCCGTTGTCTGTTCGGGATTGACGGAAGATGCTTCTGCCACCGGTACTCCCATTGGTCCTGAAATTCCCACACTGACAGACAGTAAGGCAACCAGTACACGCTTTTTCATAACCTGTTTCTCCTTTCATTATACAATCTTTTCCGATAATTGCAAAACTGTTAAATTATAAGAATTCCATGTACAACTACTACAACTTTATATCAATATTTTCTTCATACAAAAGCACGAAATGCCAGACGCACCGGACATTCCGGTAAGCCTCCGACTACAGATAATCATGCTCAGCAATAGCTTCCATGATTATCTGAGTCTTACCTCCATGGTGCTGAATGCATTTCTCACCTTTTGTATGAGAAAACATTTATCCTGAAATTTTTGAATTGTACACGGAATTCAAAAAACTATCAGATTTTGCAATTATCTATACAATCTTTTTCTTTACCAGTTTCCGGTAAATCCGCGCCAGATTCTCTCCGTCGCTGAATTCATTGATGCTCTGATAACGGGCCTCGTGTTCCGAAGTCCGCGCCTTATCCAGAATAATCCTGCCATCCTGAATAATATTCTGCAATGTCTCCTCCAGAGCCTTCAGGTCAAACACTCTGGCACCAATGTATTCGTCATCTGAGGGAATCAGCCTGCCGCTTTCCATTTCATATAATTCCAGATCAGGCTGGTAAAATACCACCCCGGCACCCTGGTAAAATACATTATAACATACGGAAGAATAATCTGTCACTAAAAGTTTTGTCACACCCAGAACTTCGGAAATGGGTTTCTTCCACACAGAATCTTTCATATCCGTATGGGCCAGCAAATCCATTACCTTTGGATGGGGCACAATAATAATCTTTGAAGGCTCCAGATATCTGCTGAGCATCTGATAAATCCGGATAACGTTTTTATAGTATTCCGACTGTTCAAAATCCTGCAGATGTTCCTCATAGGTCTTCCAGGTCAGCATAATTACCGCTTTATCTTCGGAATCCTGATGAATGTGCTTATAATCTATCTTGCTGAAAATCGGAAGTCCCGTATTCCAGATTCGTTCTTCCGGCAGTTTCAGCATATCGCACACTGCATCTTTTTCTTTCTCGCTTCCCACAATAATATACTGAGGCTCTCCTTCCTTCCCTGCCACAAAAGTGGAGGTTGGACCCTGACATTTCAGGTAGGTAACCCCGTGCTGCAGAAAGATAAAGGGATGTTCGCAGGTACTTTTCCGAAAATATTTGTTGTTTGACCGCAGGAGATTCAGATGGGCCGGGGCTTCTGTGGAAATATAGTAATTTACCCGGTACAGCAGCCAGTAATATTTCAGAGAATATTTCCGAACCACGTTCTTTTCTCCCTGAATTCGCTGATAATCTTCGGAGTGCTCGTCAATGATATAGTAATTTCGGGATGACTGGCTGTCTCTGGCCATAAGGAACAAATCGAATGCTCCTTCCTCCGCCTTTTCCGAAAATTTCTCATAGAACAGGTTCACATTCCGGCCATGCTTTCCCCGCCATTTCCCCAGATGGTACAGAAGCCAGGATATCCCCCGGCTCTCCATAATTTTAAACCGGAGGCCGCGTTCCACTTCCTCCTTGGGCCGCTTTACAATGGAAAAATTGCCCCGGTCCGTCCTTCTGACGTGAATGGCAAAATCTTTGAGATATCTGCTCTTATAGGGCGCATAATAATGCCGGATATTTGCACCGATGCTGCGGAATTTTTTCCCCAGCCGGTAATCCAGCTCCAGCCCGTTTACATTCAGCATAATATTCAGCATATTGTTAATCTGCGTATCTTCCGACAGCAGGGATTCCAGAGGAATCTTAAAATGCTGGAAATTGTGCTGCAAAAGCAGCTTCCATTTGGGAATCAGAGCCGAATCAATCTTCATGGTGGATTCCTGATAATTATTCTCATCAATATAAAACCGCTGGCCCTGCACGGGAGTCTCAGACCCGGTCTGGAAATACCCGATCATCCACAGAGACAGATACCGCCTGCTCAGGCCCAGATGAAGCACTTTGTAGGAGAACTTAATTAATTCTTTGTAAACGCTGCTCATCAGAAGATAGCCGTAATAAATGAATTTATCATTGGACCAGACCGCCAGCACCGGCACATCTTTCGCCCCTTCTGCCAGTATGGGCAGACTGGCAGGGTTTTTCACCGTAACCTGTACCGGTTCCATATAAAAGACCTTATTCTTCTGAGATTTGTTTCTGACAGGCATATTGGTTCTGTACTTTCTGCCGAACTCAATGCCTGTCACATTGGCTGTCTCCGTGTCTTCCGGTGTCATTCTGGTTCTGGCACACCGGATGGTTAATACATCATCCTGAAATTCCACACAAATTTTACTCAAAATTTCTTCTCCTATAATTCAAAACCGGACTTTTCCGGCAGCAGCTTCTGAAATGCCTCCTGCACTTCCCGTTTCTTCGTCTCGAAATCTTCGGTATAAATGGTATCATTAATGCAAATCAGCTTATATCTGCCCTCCCGCACGGAATCCAGAGCCAGATCATAATTCCGCTCTTTGATATGGAAGCAGCGGCCGATTTTCATGGAACGGGGAATAAAGTTTCCGCTGGCAAGCTGCCAGAACTTAATCAGCCACTGGTTGACGTTTGACTTGGTGCGGAATTTATCCATACAGGTGGCCCGCAGGGTCTCCTCCTCCAGATTCCATACTTCTTTGTAGGTGCTTTTCAGGAAATTGCTGGGAAGATGGCTGTAGTAAAATCCCGGAAACCAGGGCCAGATCATCAGCATGGTGGTGCGTACCAGGCTTTTCCACCCATTGATGGGATGGTACCATTTCAGGAAATTCTTTTTGAAACATTCTTTTTTGTCAAAATGAATGTTAATCAGCTCCAGATCATTCCCGTTGAAAAATCCGGCGCTTTTCTTCCCGAAATAAATGCAGTTTAATGCAAATACATCACAGGGCACCCCGTTTTTGAAAAAGTCCTCCGGCTTCACGTAATCGGTAATAAACATGTCGTCATTGAAGTAAACAAACTGCTCCGCCAGACCTTTGATTCTGTGAAGATTCATTTCTATGGTATTGGCGTTGAATGTGGGCAGAAATTCCTCCGGAATATAGTCTTTATGATTTACAATATGGAGTTTCGGATGGTTCACATTCAGCCAGGGAGGCAGATGGCCCCAGGTGACAAAATGGATTTTGTTGACCCAGGGTGCAAACTTTTCCACACCCCGGAACCAGTACTGGAGATTATCCCAGCTCCGGTAACGGATGATGGTACTGTCGCCCTTATCATTGCTTTCGTCGTATTTATTCTTTTCTTTCTGCCATTCCGGGTCGTTGCCGTCCACCCAGATAAGCACAAAATCAATCTTCCTGCGCTTCGCCGGTCTCTTTGTTGTCTTCGCTGTCTTCGTCCTCTTCGTCGTCTTCATCAGAACCTCCTTCCTGCTCCGGATACACATAGGTGTATTTGTTGGCCCAGCCGTCTTCATAAAAGGCCACAAAATTCTCATAGGCCATATCCCACTCCTGATAGCCTTCCTGCCCCCGTTTATCGGGAAAATGGTACGTATCATTCAGATATTTTGAAAAATATTCCGTAAACTTTACGGCGCCTCTGGAGTTCAGATGGTGCCGGTTGTACAGATCTTCGGAAAAATTGATGCCGATTTCCTCATACATCTCTTCCGTATTATAATTGATGACGTTTGCTCCCTGTTCCTCCAGGTATGCAAGGGCCGCGTTTATTTCCGGCTGTTCTTTCTTGCTGAGCTGGGTGGGAGAGGCGATAAACAGAAGTTCCAGATCTGTTTCCTTCCCGTATTCCAGAATTTCATCCAGAACTCCCGTCTGAAGTTCATTTAACTCCGCCTGCTTATCCGTCACAAAAGTGGGTATTATTTCTTCCACCGTAAAGGGCGTATTCTCAAAATCATAGACGCCCTTCATGGTGCTTTCAATGGTATCGGTGCCCACAAAATCAATTTTCCGAAGGCCCGACTCCCATCTGGAATGATATTTCACAAAAGGCACATGCATGGCCACTGCATCCAGAGGCTCCGGCACTTCTTCTTTATTTTTTTTCAGTTTCTTCAGCACTTCTTCGTCACTGTAATATGCATTATGAAACTGGATGCCTTTGTTTACAGCCTCCCACTGGTTGGCGGAAAACCTCATACAGTCCGTCACCCTCCGGATTCTGACTTCATCCGGCCGCAGAGATTTCATTTTGATTCCCCGCACATCCACCACAGCCAGTTTGATGTCCTGGGTTTTACGTACTTCCGTTAATACATTTGTGGTCAGGTACAGAGGCTGCACATCGGTATTCATGGCATACACGGTCATCCCGTAATTTTTCCAGGCCAGAGGCGCAATCCACTCCCGGTCCACACAGCTTGTCCCTACCATCACGCAGTCCCAGGTGTTTTCCGGCTCTCCGTAAAATTCATTATAACGTTTTTTAATACCCAGTGTATCCCCTTCCGCCGCAATCTGAAAGATACCCAGAAGGGGATAGATAAGAATGCCCAGAATCAGAAGAAATAATACAATTTTGAATCCCTGTTTCTTTGTCATACTGTCTTCTCCTTAAAACTGCTGATAGATAAATTCGCTGGCGGAATAGCCGCCTCCGTAATAGCCGAACACCAGCAGGGTAAGCACTGCTCCCAGATAAATCACCCAGCGGAAACAGATGTGCTGCTCCGCAATTTTTTCTCTGATATGAACACCCCGCTCCTGCATGATTCCAACCACCAGCAGTACAAGAATCGAAATAAAAATCACATTATAGTCCTTGTAGGACAGGCCGAAATTCAGAAAGCCTCCGTTGAAAAATACCCAGGGATTGGGGAAGGCCAGGGCACGTATAAACATGTCAATGGCTTTCATGCAGGTTTTTCCTCTGGAAAAGAAACGTCCGAAGCTGCACAGCACAAAGGTCCGGAACATCTGGAAAAATTTCCAGCCGGCAGACTCCGTATCCATGCCGCACTTCTGAGCCATCTTCTGATATACCGGCTCCAGCAGTATACTGGATACAATAATCACTCCGTTCCAGATTCCGTAGGCCACATATTTCCAGCTGGAACCATGCCAGACGCCCACCAGCAAAAACACGATAAACATGGACAGAAAGGTAGGCAGTTTCTTACCGATATAATTGCCGAAAATCTTCCTGGTTCGTTTGCCCAGATTTGCAAAGTTTTTGGACAGGGACAGGGGATAGAACACATAATCCCGCATCCAGGAGCCCAGTGTAATATGCCACCTGCGCCAGAATTCCTCCACTGATTTTGCAAAATAGGGCCTCTCAAAATTCAGCGCCAGTTCAATGCCCAGCACCTGGGAAACTCCGCGGGCGATATCCATACCACCGGAGAAATCCGCATATACCTGCAGCCCGTATCCGGCTGCAGCAAAAAACAGAATAAAGCCTTCATGGGGCGCCGGGTCGTCAAAGATAAAATTCACCGCAACCGCCAGACGGTCCGCCAGAATCAGCTTCTTCATATACCCCCAGAGAACAAGCTGGAAGCCCTGGGTCACTCTGGTGTAATCAAACTTATGGGGCTCATATAACTGAGAAGCCAGCTGGTCATACCTGGCGATAGGGCCCTGTATAATCTGAGGGAAAAAGGACATAAACAGGGCAAATTTCAGAAAGTTCCTGTCTGCCTGGTACTTTCCCCGGTACAAATCCACAATATAGGCAATGGACTGCAGGGTATAAAAGGAAATCCCCAGCGGCAGCAGCAGATTCAGCAGCGGAACTTTCTCTGTCACCCCAAACTGTCCAATCACAAGATTGATGTTTTTGGCAATAAAGTTAAAGTATTTCAGAAAAATCAGAATACCCAGATTGACCACTACAGCGGCTGTCACAATCCGCTTCTTGCGGGCGGTAATCTGGCTCTTATACTGTTTTTTCTCGTCCCTGGTCAAATCCGCCTTATGCTCTTTCAGATACCGGGAGGATTCCTCATTGATATCCCCCAGCTTCCTGCCGCTTACAAAAGTTACCCCTGTGGTAAAAATGAGGAAAATCATCAGTTTTATCCCGGAAAATGCATAGAAAACATAGCTGCCTGCCAGCAGCACCATCCATTTGTATTTATCCGGCACCAGGAAGTAAAGGCAAATCAGTATAAGAATAAATATCATAAATGTAACTGAAATAAAATCCATCTTTCATTTCCCTTCAAATCAGTGATTTTATTACTGTTCACTTCATAAACAGAAGAATTGTCTCAGCCTTCTTCCTGCAGCTTCTCAATTAACTCCATCATTGCCTGAATCGTATTGAAATTCACCGGTTCCAGATCCATCACGTTAATCTCCACGTCAAATTCAGAGTTCAGCTCCGATACCAGGGAAACAATGTCAAAGGAATCCAGAATCCCATCGTCAATTAATTTTGTCTCTTTTTCAAACTCCACGTCCGGTCTCAAATCATTTAAAATCTCCAGTAATTTCTCTTTCATTTGTTATTTTCCTCCATTTTTTTCATCTTTTTCAGTGTAATCAGTTTTCCGTCTTTCCGGATGCAAAGCTCCCGCTTTGTCTCATCGTATCTGGTTTCCTCCGGTCCTTCCTCCTCGGAAATTTTCCAGGCTTTCCATACATGGACGCCTTCCGGCAGTCTGACTCTGGGTTTTCCAAATACATTTATTACTCCATAATCCATGGCACGCAGAAACCGGCTGATCTGTTCCGGGTTCCAGGACAAATCCAGCCATCCGTCATTGGGAATGTCTTTTGCAAGGTGCGGCTTTCCGGTTCCTGTCCCCTGGGAATCATCAGCCTTATGCTCTTTGAAATCTCCCTGCAGCAATTCCTCCAGCCCTTCCAGGGCCGCTTCATTCAGCTTCGACAAAAGTTTTAATGAAGTCATCCGGCTGTCAATTTCCACTTCTTTCTGAAGATAAACAGCTCCTGTGTCAATTCCGGCGTCCACTTTGTGCCAGGTGATTCCGGCTTTTTCATCTCCCTCATAAATGGCCCAGGCCTCGGCATTTCTGCCCCGGTGGGCGGGGAGCAGCGCATGGTGAAGGTTTACCACCAGAAGGCAGGGATTCTCAAGGACTTCTTCCGGAAACAGCCAGGGATTCATTACGGATAATACCAGGGTTTTTTCTGTCTCCTGTTTCAGCATGTCCATCAGCTCTGATTTTTCAGAAACCTGATGACAGGGAAACTCTGTTTCTCCTTTTCCAAAACCGTTCTGATTACAGAAATATAACTCAATTTTCTCTGCCCGGCCGCTTTTTTTCAGCAAATCTGCCGCCTGATACAAAAGTCCGGTCCCGCCTGCGATGATTCCCTTCTGATAAATTTCCATCTTTTCCATTCCTTCCCTTACCGTTTTCCTGCCGCTTCTTTTCCTGCTTTTCTTACAGTTTTTCCTTCAACAGGGTACGGTCAATCTTGGCATTTTTATTCAGCGGAAGTTTTTCAAAATATTCCAGCCGGTTGGGAAACATATATTTGGGCAGGGACTGTCCCAGGCTTTTCAGAAGTTCTCTGTCACATTTTTCCGCCGCCTGATAAAACAGGACAATCTTTTCCTGCTTCTCATCGTAAATACAGCAGGCAGCCTCCACAAAGGGCAGCGCATTGATGGCCACCTCAATTTCTCCCAGTTCAATCCGATGGCCCATATGTTTAATCTGGTAATCTTTTCTGGAAATAAACATCAGATTTCCGTCTTCTGCATACCGCCCCAGGTCTCCGGTACAGTAAATCAGCTCCGGATAATCTGAATTCAGAGGATTCTGGATAAAGGCGTCGGCTGTTTTCTCTTTATTGTTATAATATCCCAGTGCCAGGGATGTGCCCCGCACACAGATTTCTCCCGGCTCTCCCAGTGGAACCTCTGCCTTCCTCTCATCATCCAGCAGAAGAATTTCCGTATTCTCAAATGCAATGCCGATGGGCAGCACTTCCTCATCCCGGAAACTTCTGTCTACCTTGTAATAAGTACAGTTGCAGGTGATTTCCGTAGGCCCGTACAGGTTCACATACATTACTTCTTTCAGATAGTTTCTCCAGTAATTCAATACTTTATTAGGCATAATTTCCCCGGAAAACATTACTGTTCTCAGGTATTGGGGCAGCATCTGGGAAAATACGTTCAGATTTTCAATAATCCGCAGTGCGGAAGTCGCCCATATTACGGTGTTGATTTTATGACGGTTCAGTGCGTCAATAAGTTTTCCCGGCATGGAAAACATCACTTTGGGCAGCACATACATGGTACCTCCGTTTTTGATGGTGGAGTAAATGTCTTTTACTGACACATCAAAGTCGAAGGGGGCCTGATTTCCCATAATAATGGTGTCGTCAAAGCCAAATTCTTTCTGAAAATTATCAATCAGATCTATGACGGAACGGTGCCCTACCAGCACTCCTTTCGGCACTCCGGTGGATCCTGAGGTGAAAATCGCATACAGGGGATCCGTATCAATTTCCCTGCGGGATATGTCATTCAGCACTTCCTCCTGCACCGGGGTTTCTTTCAGTTCTTCCAGAGCCAGAACCGGCCCCTTAAATTCCACCCTGTCCATGATCTTCCGGGTGCTTTCCGTGGTAATCACTGCAACAGGTTTTAAGGTATCAAAAATCAGCTCAATTCTTTTTGCGGGCATCTGACAGTCCACCGGAACGTAAAAATTCCCACTGTAGATTACGCCGAAAAATCCAATCAGGCTCCTGATGTTTCTTTCTATAAACACTACCACCGGTTTCCGCCGGGCTGTCTGTGATGCTTTTGCCAGCCCTGTGGCCACTGCTCTCGCTTCCTTCCGAAAATCCCGATAGGTGATTTCCTCTGTCTCGTCTGCAAATACAATTTTATCCGGAAATTTCTCTGCGGAGTTTTCCAGATATTCCAGTACACTTTTCTGCATGTTTCCGCCGCCTTTCCCATTCAAAGTTTATGACATGAATTCTTCATAAGCCTCCAGCACTTCGCCGGGACTTCCCTGCATCTTTATCTTTCCTTCATGAAGCCATAAAATACTGTTGCACAGCTTATTCAGGGTATCATTGTTATGGGACACGATAATTACCGTCCGGTCCTCATTGGTGATAAGCTGCTGCATTTTCTTATAACTTTTTTTCTTGAATTTGGAATCTCCCACACTGAGCACTTCGTCGATGAGAATCACTTCCGTCTCCAGAATAGCTGTAATGGAAAATGCCAGTTTGGAATACATACCGCTGGAGTATGTCTTAACCGGCCGGTTGATAAAGTCTCCCAACTCCGAAAATTCAATGATTTCTTCTATTTTATTGTCTATCTCTTCTTCCGAAAATCCCAGCAGCATACCGGAGAGATATATATTTTCCCGGCCGGTAAGTTTCTTCTGAAAACCTACGCCGATGGACAGAAGGGACACGGAATGTCCATGGAGGTCAATACTTCCCTCATCCGGTGAAAACACCCCCGCAATGGCCCGCAGCAGGGTGGATTTCCCGCTTCCGTTCTTTCCCACGATTCCCATAATTTCTCCTTTGGGAACCTGAAAGGAAATGCCCCGCACTGCCTCGAAAATCTCAATTTTACTTTTTTTGAGACTCAAAAGGCTCTTTCGGATTGACATTTTATTCAGACAACGATAACGGATTTTTAAATCCTGTACGTCAATTACAATATTATTCTCATTACTGTTCCTGCTGTTTTCCATATTAAATCACCTTCACATAACTGTTCTCGTATTTATATATGATTCTTATTCCGATGGCTGATACCAGACAGCTTGCCAGAAACCAGAACAGCAGCAGCTTCCGGTGAGGCGTCTCGCAGTACAGCATGGACGCCCGCAGGTCGTCCAGAAACAGAGCCATGGGATTCAGTTTCAGCAAAAGAGAACCGTAAGGCTCTTTCACCCGGTTGCTGATGGAATAAAAAATTCCGGACATATAAAATACCAGCTTTAACAACACATTGATTACATTGGACAAATCTTCCACAAACACTCCGAAATGCAGCATAATGGTGCTGGCGCCGAAGGTAAACATAATCAGGGTGATAAATATGGGTATAATATAGAGAATATTCAGGCTGAGGGGCACCCGGTAAACAAACATCATAATCACAACCAGGACAAAGGAAACAGCCATTTTAAAGCCATTGGCATACATTTTTACAAAAATCAGAATATGCTTGGGCAGATATACCTTGGACACAATGGAGCTGTTGGAACTCACCAGCTTCACACTCTGTTTGACCGTTTTTTCAAAAAACTTCCAGCTGGACAGGCCGATAAATACAAATACCGGAAAATAAGGCTCTGATGTCCGGAATACAATCACAGATATAAAGGTATACACCATCATAAAGAGCAGGGGGTCTAAAATCCACCACAGCCAGCTCAGATGGGAATTGGCAATTTCTGATTTCAGTTCCGACTTTGCGGAATATACGCTGTATTTGTAATGCTTCTTAAAATCCTCAATAAATCTTTTCATCTCTCACCTCTGCACCCCGGCTTTACAGTTTCCTGATGGCCTGGTAATTCCTCTCACAGTTTCCGGCGTCAAAAGTCTCGTAAAACTCCTCCGCACGCCTTCGGTATGATTCCTCCATTCTGAAATTTTCCTCCAGAATTTTCTCCATTTCCTGAAACAGAAGTTCCGGCGTCCTGCAGACTTTGCCGAACCCATCTTTTTCATAACTGAAATATCCTTCCGGGTAATGTCCCTTCCGGTACATCTCATAATCAAACTGGAAATAGAGCAGGGGTTTCTTCATATAAGCAAAATCCATGGCAATACTGGAGTAATCCGTAATCAGGAGGGCGGATTCCTTCAGCAGTTTCTGCACATCGTATTTCGGCCACCCGGCCACTTTGATTCTGGCATGTTCCGGATAAAAATACGCCGCATACTTCTGCATTTCCCTGTGGGGATAAAAAACTAATTCTACATTAAATTTTTCAAGCATTTCCCGGAGTACAGGGCTGTTCAGAAAACCGTTCCAGTTCTTATAATATTCCGTGCCGGTGAAATCATCCACATTTTCATACTGATAAGATTTTGAGGTGGTAATTCCAATCCAGTTTCTCCAGGTTGGCATCACCAGAATCTGCCGTTTTCCCCTGCTGGTATCTTTCAGATTGTCAAACCGGCAGAAGCCCAGCTTCTGCACCCATCCTTCTGGATACCCAAACCGGCTTTTCACATACTGATATTCCCGCTCCACGGCACAGACAAACAGACGCATTCTGGTATGTTTATAATACAGAAACTCCATATCATCCTTGGTGATTCCGTGCTGCAGAAAAATTCTGGTATTCTTATAAAACCCGTAAACCTCCAGAAAGTAGCAGACTGCCGCATTGGGTTTTCCGCTCTTCTGGGAACTGATATTTTTTTCTGCCGATAAGTAATATATCCAGTGGGTAAAACTGCCAAACTGTATGACTTTTCCCAGTCTGGCCACCCTTCGATAATCCGGAGAACGCCTGTTGATAGCATAGACCACCGGCTGCTCCGGATGGTGTTTCACGATATGGCGAAACAGCCAGTACCCGTTATCTCTGGCCTCATTTTCACTGTCGCAGATCAGCCACATGTGTCTGTGGAATCTCCGAAATACCAGTGAAACCGGCAATGCCAGCAGAAATAAAAGGATATGCCGCAGGTCTTTCCATTTCACTCTCTGCATTTTCTGCCATAAAGTCTGTTCCATTTTTCTCCTTTCACATTATACATGCCCGTTTTCAAATATGCAATACTTTTATGAAATGAAGAACGGTAACTATTCAGCCTTCGGCTTCATAGTTACTGAATCCGGCCTGTTCCAGTTTGCCTTCGGCAAAGAGGCCGGATTCATCTCAACCATTACACATTCTCACGGACTTTGCAGCAAGCGCAAAGTCCTGGGCTGAACTGTTACGAAGAACGGAACCCTCCTCCTGCCAGCTCCATGCCTGTTTATCCCTGTTTTGAAATTACACGCCTGTTATTATAATGGATAAATATGATGGAAATTTGATGGGAATTCCGGGTTACATTCTTCTCTTTAATGCATTTAAAATATAGTGGCAAAAATAGTAACTGCTTTTTAACAGGGACAGATGTTCGCATTCCCGGTACATTTTCCAGGTTCCCCAGGCTGCGTCCAGCTTGTTGGAAGACCTGCTGCCCGGATATCTCCGGTAAACAGACAGAGGTTCGTCAATTCCATATGCCACATATCCATGCCGCAGAATTTTCCACCAGGTGGCCGTATCCTCTCCTCTGGCATTCAGAGGCATGGTCAGCACATCCGTGGGAATCTGATTCCGGTCAAACATAACGGTTATGGTGGAAATTGTGGTGCGCTTCAACGCCCCTTTATAGTCAATCTTTTTGGGAACATGAACCACCTTTCCATTCCGCACTCCATCCGGGCCTGCAAATTCATAACCGGTAAAACAGAATGCACAGCCGGTCTTTTTCATAAACCGAAGCTGCTTTTCCAGTTTGTCCCGGTCACACAGATCATCTGCGTCCATATAGGCCAGATACCGGCCGCAGGCTTTTGCAATTCCCTGATTCCTGGTAAAGGCAGGCCCCATGTTCTGTTTATTCCGGTACAGATGCATCCGGCTGTCCCTGGCCTGATGGGATTCAATAATCTGAACGCTTCTGTCTTCTGAACAGTCATCCACAAAAATAATTTCCCAGTCCGGACAGGTCTGCGCCAGCATACACTGAATGGTTTCTTCTATATATTTTTCTGAATTATAAACAGGAATTACGATACTGATTCGTTCATCCTTCCATTCTTTTTCCGTACGCTCCATGTTCGCCATGTGTTATCTCCATGTGTTCTTTCTGTTTCAGTTCTGCCTCCGAATGGCTGTTTTCTGCTTTTTGTCAATCCCTTCCGTATTTTCCTTCTGGAAAATAATCTTAAAGGTCATCAGCATCAGTTTGATGTCCAGCCAGAAGGAATAATTCTCGATATATGTTAAATCCAGTTTTAACTTATCATAAGGGGTAGTGTTGTATTTTCCGTAAATCTGGGCATACCCCGTAAGTCCCGCTTTGACTTTCAGGCGGAAACTGAACTCCGGTATCACCGTCTCATACTCTTTCGCAATAATTTCCCGCTCAGGTCTGGGACCTACAAAAGACATTTCTCCTTTCAGAATATTGAAAATCTGAGGCAGTTCATCAAAATGAGTTCTGCGGATGATTCTGCCCACCGGCGTAATCCGGTCGTCGTCCTTCCGGGCTAACTGGGCTCCTTCCCGCTCGGAATCCATCCGCATACTGCGGAATTTGATAATCCGGAACACTTCTCCGTCTCTGGTGAGTCGTTCCTGAGTGTAAAATACAGGCCCTCTGTCGTATAATTTGATACTCAGTCCAATCAGAAGCAGCACCGGCGAGGAAATCACAATGGCAATCAAAGACAGCACAATGTCCATGGCCCGCTTTACAAACCGCTGTTCAATGGGCAGCCCCCGGTTTCTGGACAACATCAGCGGCGAGTCAAAAAGATGAATCTGCTCCGTACCCGTCAGTATAATATCTGAAATTTTCGGCGTAATATAAGTCCGTTTGTTCTGGTCAAAGCAGAATTTCAAAATGGGATTGCGCATACTGGTGGGCAGGTCGCAGAGCACCACCGCTTCGTATTCCAGAATCCGCAGATAAAGCTCCTCATATCCCAGGTACACGCTGGCTGTGGCGCACACATTGTATTTGTCTTTCCGGGCATTGATTTTATCTATCAGTTCCTGGGGCGAATGTTCCCCGTAAATCACAATCATTTTTCTGGGCGGGTACAGCCTGGTGTAGATAAAACGCACCAGATATACCCCCGGCAGAATCACCAGGAGCTCCGCTCCGGTCAGCACAATCATAGGGTGGGCCGGCATATAATCGTTGGCTACCAGGCATACCTGCAGATATCCAATCACATTGGCGCAGAAAATGGAAAGTATCTGGGACAGACAGATATCGGTAATCCGCAGATAGCCAATCCGGTATCCTCCAAAGGTTCTGGTAAAAAAATACAGTATCAGCATGTAAATCCCGATGACAGCCCAGTTTCCTCTGTGCCAAGGCCGGTTGGCCTTCTCCAGCATGGGATAATAAATCTCATACCACAGATAACCGAACATGACTGCCTCCAGAGCCAGCATTATGCAGTTTGCCGCCAGATTCAATAAATGCTTGTACTGTTCTCGTCTTCTCATACCTTTATCCTTTTGCAGTTTACTCTGTTACAGTTACTCGCCTTATGGTTCCTGCCCTCGAAGCAGACCCCGTACTTTCTTTTTCATCCGTCCCCTGGCATTCAGCCTGTCCATCAGCATAACTGCCGTTTCCTCCTCCAGAATACTGATACGCCAGGAAATTTCCATTCTTCTGTTCTCCTCAGGGATTTCTTCTATTATAATCTTTGGGTCAGAATTGTCAAATAAATAACAGTTTTTTTCCATTTCAAACCCGGTAGTGCTGTATTTCACAGGCGACGTCTGCCCGTCCGAACCAATCCAGAACAGTTTCACATCCTTTAACATACAGGAACTCAGGGCCGGGTCCAGCCAGAGGCCGGAAACCCCTGCCGGAATGGTAATCCCGGCTGTAATCTCCTGCCGAACTCCCTGGTCCAGGAAAAAGGACTGCTCCTCGGAAAATCCCTGTCCGTAATCCAGATACACCTGGATTCTTCTCCTGTCTGTCTCAGCCAGAAGTTCTCCCAGCGGTAAGGCCTGTTTGCCCATGGTGCGGTACAGTTCTCCGGCGGGAACGTAGCCTTTTCTGATATATGCCTGGAAATTCTGCTCCATCCTTTCATACTGTTCTTCTCTGTCCCCGGAAATTCCATATTTCCTGCATAAAGTTAAGTCTTCTTTTAATTTTTTTCTTCCTTCCGTTCCTTCCGTATAGTAGTGAAATGCGCGCCAGAGAACGTAGCCCGCCGGAATCGGAAAGAAAAAGGTCCATTCATAATCCAGCACATGCCAGCTCCCGTCTTCTGTCAGAAGCAGATTGGAAAAAATCAAATCCACATCTGCTGCAGGAAAAGCCGGTTCCGGCTCCTGAAAGGATACCTGTCCGAATACCTGCTGAAACTCCGGTGTTATCTGAAATTCCTGGGTGGACGCGCCGGCCAGTATTCTGTCAAAGGCTGCTTCCATCCATTCCCGGACCTGCTGTTCTTCTCCCTGTTCCAGCAGCCTGTCCAGTTTTTCCTCCAGAGTAGTCCCTTTCAGATATTCAAAAAATACCCGCCCGTCTTCCAGTCTGCATCGGTTGGGCCGCAGCATATCTTTTCCTCCCCAGAGCTTCCCAAGTTCTTCTCCGGCTTTCGCTGCAGATTGGATATGCTGCCGCCCCTGAGGATATTCTGCTGTTTTGTAAAGAAAATATCCGCCCCGGACGTCTCTGCCGATACAGGTGCGGATGGCAAATTCCGGAGCCCGGCCCGTGGAATATTTCGTGTAAAGCACCTGCTCTTTTTCTGATTCCCCATCATTGGAAGGCTTCGCTATTTCCACAAAAAAGGAATTAGCATACAGGGAAAACAGACCGTCTTCAGAAAGCTGGTCAAATACCCGGCCTTCATCCATCAGTACCAGACGGTTCCGGTCAAAATTACAGATATTCCGATTCAGTTCTCCGGTTCCGGGCAGATATTCATCGGAATAAATGACCGTTGGAAATTTATAATCCGGATAGGGATAGTAAAACCGGTAGTCCTCATATCCGCATTCTTCCAGAATCCGAATCAGCTCCGGACGGGAAAAGGTGCGGACTCCTTCCGTATGATGATACCCTTCCAGTCCCTCAAAAAAAGTCCCCGTATGGTCCTCCCGGCAGCCTGCCCAGTATTTCAGCCCCAGTTTATTTTCAATGGCAATCAGCAGTTTTCCGCCGGGTCTTAAATGGTTCATCACCGTAGTCAGAAACTTATGATAGGGCTTTTCCCCCTCCATATAGCCTCTGCCATATTCAAATACGCCAATCAGTGTCGCATAGTCAAAATCCTGCTCCAGCCCTTTTTCGATATCCTGAAAATTGCCCACACAGATTTTAATATTTTCCCGGTCCTGATGACGCACTCCGTTGATGGTGCTGCGTTTCATGGACAAATCCACACAGGTGACAGAAGCTGCGGAAGCTGCCGCCGCGCCGGTCACCGCGCCGCAGCCGGAACCGATTTCCAGCAGTTTGCTTCCCGGTTCAAAGGGATACCAGCTCAGAATATTGCCCCGCTCATGGGCCAGATGATACATCACCGCCCAGTCCTGCTCTCTGGCAATCACCTGATTGTATTCCTGCTCCGGATACGTCCTGACCAGTTCCAGAATCCGGTCTTCCACAGCTCCGTCGCTGTATAAATCCTCTCCCGGATAACAGGCGGTATCCAGCACAACCTTTCCGATTTTTTCCATAGTATCCTCCATTCCCGGTGCCTTATCTGCTAAAACAGGTATTTATCACTGATTTTCCAAAAATTATATCTGCTTTAAAGAAAAATCAGCTTTGGACAGTGTCAGATTGGGATTGTAATAAGGGTCTCCCCTGTCCATAAATTCCTGCCACTTTGTCACAAAATATTTCATTTCTTTATAGTAACGTTCCTGCTTTTCCGGAGAATCTTCCAGTCCGCGGGATTTTGATTCATAATGAAAGAGCTCTGCGTACGGGTTATATACTATCAGCTTTCCAAATTTTCTGACTTTCATGCAGTAATCAATATCATTAAAAGCCACCGCCAGTTCTTCCGTCAGGCCTCCCACCTGCTGATACAGGGATTTTTTCGTCATCATACAGGCTGCGGTCACCGCACTGTAGTTCTGGGCGCAGATAATACGGGAAAAATATCCATTGGCTTTCCCGTCAAATCCGATAAAGGTATGGCCTGCAATTCCTCCAAAGCCAATCACCACCCCCGCATGTTGTATGGTTCCGTCTTCATAGTAGAGCCTGGCTCCGGTAATCCCCACATCTTCCCGCATACAGGGGCCCAAAAGCTCCCACAGGCAGTCCGGGTTCCGGATTTCCGTATCGTTGTTTAACAGCAGCAGATACTCGCCTCTGGCAGATTCTGCGCCGAAATTGTTGATGGCTGAAAAATTAAATGCTCCCTCCCAGTAAACCACCCGGACTTTTTTGTTTTCCTGCTCCAGCTTTTTGTAATAATCAAAGGTTTCCGGCAGTTCGCTGTTATTTTCTATTATAATATACTCATAGTTCCGATAGGTGGAGGTTTCTTCAATGGATTGAATACACTTATTCAAATCCTCCGTATGGTCTTTATTGGGTATCAGAATGGAAATCAGAGGCTGTTCCTTCCACTGATAGCGTGTCCGGTACAGTCCGGGATATTCCCCCATTTCCACTCTGGCAGGAATCTTAAGCCGGTCAAAATGAGCCTGTACCGCCCGCATACCGGCCTCAAAGGCATACCGCTTGCTCTCCGGGTTCTCCGCTGTGGAATTCTCATGGGCACGCCAGTGATACAATACCCTGGGGATATGGTAAATGGCCTGGGTATGCTCCGTACACCGCAGCACAAAGTCATAATCCTGCGCTCCGTCAAAGGCAGAGTCCAGCATACCGGCCCTTTCAATCAGAGATTTTTTTGCCGCCACAAGATGGCAGAAGTAGTTCATGCTGCAGAGCAAATCCGGATTGTAGTCTGATTTGAAATGAGGCTGGAAAAAATGCTTCCCATTCATGGAAATCTTGTCCTCATCGGAATAAATCAGCTCCGTCTCCGGCTGTTCCTGCAGTGCTTTCGCACATTCATACAGGGCGTCCGGGGTCAGCAGGTCGTCATGGTCTGCAAATACCACAAAATCTCCTTCGGCAGCTTTCAGCCCCTGATTGGTGTTTTCCGATATCTGCAACGGTCCGCTGTTACGGACAACCTTCACCCGTGCATCCTGGTTTTCCAGTTTTTTCAGATATTTTTCCAGGGGAGAATCTTCTCCGCTTCCGTCGGACAGGCACAGCTCCCAGTTCCCATAGGTCTGGCTGCGGACGGAATCCACCAGCTGTTCCAGGTATTTTTCCGGCGTTTTATACAGGGGCACCACAATGGAAAACAGGGGCGCCAAAGAAAAAGTCTCTCTTTTCTGCTTCTCCAAATCTTCTTTTCCGGGCGTTACTGCCTGCCGGTATTTTTCATAATCTCCCTGGGGGGCGGCCTTCTTCGCCAGCACCTGCATGGTTCTGGTGCAGAACTGTTTCCAGCCATGACGCTGCAGGAATCTGGCCCCTTTGCCCAGATAGTTATTTCCCAGCATATTCTCAAAAAAGAACGTGGACACAATGGGCACTTTCACCTGACTTCTCCGGCTTCCATTGGACAGCTCCAGGTGAACGCCGGATATTCCGTGATGGGGCAGCACAATCTCAAATCCGCTGTCCAACAGATTGGAAACTTCCCGGTACACCTGAGTTACATCCCTGCGCTCATGCCAGGAAACCTGGCTCTCCAGGAGCCTTCCGTCCGACCCTTTTACCTGAACCGCAACTGGAGAAGCCGAAGCCGCCCAGCCTTTGATATAACAATGCTCCTGCTCCAGAGTCACCTGTTCCAGGAAAAAATCAATTTCATTCTGAAGTTTTTGCAGATGAGATACTTTTTCCCGGTAGACCGGGCGTCTTCCTTCTCCCTGGGAATCTGCTTCACCGTCAACCACCCATAATACCAGTTCTTTTTTGCCCTCCAGGACTTCCGGCAGTGTCACGTAGAGAAAATATTCTTCCTCAATCCCCAAATCGTAAATCATATAGCGCTGCCGCACTTCCATTCCGTCGTAGCTGTTCTGAACCCAGGGAAGCTCCTTTGCGTCCAGCGTGATTTCCAGTCTGTCCTCCGGCTTCATATTATATTTCCAGCCCTGAATCACCAGCGTCTGCTTTTCTTCTATATGAAACCGGACTCTTACCACATTAAACTTTTCCATTCCGCTCTGTTCCTTTATCTGATTTACTCCCGAATCTTCCGGGATTCTATTCTGTCTCCACCTCAGATTCCATATCGAAATATCCTACGGTATTTTTATCTGAAATAACAGCAATGCTGCACACATCATACAGTCTGTGGTGCACCCTGAATTCTTCCTGCTCATATCCGGTGCACCCAAAAGACAGCAGGTACTCGCCTCCCTGCAGCCTCATATTCTGGGTAAAGCTGACAGTCTGGACATCCCCGGCTTTCTTCGGCTCAATGGGCACCTGCTCCAGCATGGTATTGGTGCCTGTCAGCTCAATCCCCATCCGGTTTTTCAGTGTAATGGCAAAAATGGGCTCCGCCACCTCTTCCTGAAACCGCACTTTCATTTTAATGGTGAATCTGCCGCCCTTTTCAATTACATTGGAAATTTTTCCGGTTTTATCCACCACTGCAAAGTCGACAATTTCCGCTTTCTTATCCCCGTATTCCAGTGTCTCCGGATTCACCGACAAACTGTCCCGCCATTTCTTCCCGGTATGGTCCGGCTGCCACAGGGAAGAATTCTCTCTGCGCTGTTCCTCTTCCTGGGCCACCAGCGCCATTTTAAACCGGTCCACTGCTTCCCTGGGAGTGCCTTCCATCACTTTGTCCCCTTTGTTCAGCAGCACTGCCCGGTCACAGTATTTAGTAATGCTGCTCAAATCGTGGCTCACAAACAGAATCGTCTTGCCCATTTCTTTGAATTCCTCAAATTTCCGGTAGCATTTGGACTGAAAAAACACGTCTCCCACGGACAATGCCTCGTCCACAATCAGGATTTCCGGGTCAATATTAATCGCCACTGCAAAGGCCAGACGCACAAACATTCCGCTGGAATATGTTTTCACCGGCTGATGGACAAAATCGCCGATATCTGCAAATTCCAGTATGGACGCCATTTTTTTATCTATTTCCTCTCCGGAAAATCCCATCATGGTTCCCTGTAAATATATATTTTCAATTCCGGTATATTCGTTGTTAAATCCGGCTCCCAGTTCCAGCAGAGCAGAAATTCTCCCATTTACCTCCACGGTTCCCTGTGTCTGGCGAATCACCCCCGTAATAATTTTCAGCAGAGTGGATTTTCCGGAACCGTTGGTACCGATAATACCCACAGTCTCGCCCTTTTTTATTTCCAGCGTGATATCGTGAAGGGCCGCATGTTCCCGGTATACCTGCCTGCGGGAAAGCCCCAGGGCGTCTTTCAGCCGGGCAGACGGCGTATCGTAAAGTTTATATATTTTGCTGACTCCGGTTATTTTAATTGCTGTCTCCTGCATGTTTTACTCCTTTATGCCTGCTTCAACATTCACGTGAGGAACATCCGATTCTGTCTGCGGCTGCGTCCGAACTTCTTACAGCACATCTGCAAAATGTATTTTCAGCCGTTTGAATATTTTTACGCCCAGCAGGCATACAATTCCGGTGAAAGCCCAGAAATACACGGTCATGCCCGGATGTTCCCAGAACCAGACTTTGTCGATAAATGTTTCCCGGTATCCCATCACAATATAATAAAGGGGATTGCATTTCAGTATAATCAGCAGAAAAGAAGGTATTTTCTCCCGCATATCGTCCAGATTCCACATAATAGGAGTCATCCAGATCCCCACCTGCAGGGCAATATTCACAATCTGGCGTATATCCGGAAAAAACACTGACACTGCACTGGTAAAATAGCTTAATCCCAGCGCCAGCAGCAATACCCCGGCACTGTAGTACAGTGCCTGCAGCACATAAAAATCCGGCGGATAGCCATAGCACAGAAAAAGCCCCATCATAAACAATACAAAAAACACATGTACAAAAATGGAAGCAAATACTTTCACCACCGGCAGAATATCTATATTGAACACCACTTTTTTCACCAGATAATTATACTCCACCAGTACGGATGTTCCGGCACTGATACAGTCTGAAAAGAAAAACCAGGGCACAATGCCTGCCACCAGCCACAGTACATAAGGCAGGGGAAGTTCGCTCCGTATGGAAACCCTCATGCCTATGGCCTTGTCAAAGACAAACCAGTAAATCAGTACGGTGACCACCGGCTGTACAAAGGCCCAGATAGTTCCCAGATAAGAACCTGCAAATTTGGTTTTGAAATCATTTTTGGCCAGACTTCTGATGAGCCGGCGGTTTTGGACTATCTCCGTAAGGATATTTCCTGATGTATCGTTCATAAATTAATCCTGATCCTTTTTTTAGTTGGTGAGAAAAATGCATATCTCTCAGCTTTCAGGGTATTATACCATTATTCTCCAAAATAAGCAAATATTGTAATCTCTTAATAATTCTTAATAATTCTCTTACCCTGACGCCATTGTTTTTTCAGGCTAAATATGTTACCTTTATTATTAACGCAAATGTTCTGTTTCACTCAAATATTTTACGGGAGGTCTTTACTATGAAAAAAATATTGAAAAAATCTGTTTCTCTGCTCCTTGCGCTGACCGTACTGGCGGGCGGCCTGCTTTTCCTTCCCTGCGAGGGGGATACCGCAGAGGCCGCTTCCACTTATTATATTCCCGGTTCCTACAAAAACATGGTGTTTTACTGTGCCCCCGATGATCTTCCGGCCACCTATGTAACCTTAAAGGTTTACCGGCAGGGAAGCAGCAAAAAACCGAAAGCCTCCAGTATCAAATCCCTGACCAGCAGTGATTCTTCTGTTGCAAGGCCCTGGATTGACAAGGCCGGTGACATTCGGATTTACTTTTTTAAGAAAACCGGCACTGCCGATATTTCTTTTCAGATTGGCAAACAGACCCTTTCCTCCAGAATCACCGTAAAAGAATATGCCAATCCTCTGGCTTCTTTTAAGGTGGGCAAAAAAGATTTCACACCGCGTTTTAATTATGCCACGGAATATAATTATTTTCATACCTCCGAAATGAAAAAGGAAACCGTTTCCATCAAAGCTGCAAAAGGGTGGAAAATTTCTTCCATGAAAATGCAGTATGGCTCCGGCACTTATGAAATCAGTTCCTGCAAAAAATCTTCTTTTTCCAAAAAAGTGGCCTTTAAAGGAAATCTGGATTATATTACCGTGACCATGTATCATGCAAAGACAAAATCTTATGTGACACTGACCTGGAATTGTATCAAAGAATAATTACCGGCAGCTCCGTAGACTTTTCTTCTGTCCTGTGTTATACTTTTTCCTGAACAGGGAAATATGATGAAAATCAAAAAGATACATATCGTGATATAACCAGAGAACCTGAAATGCGAAACACTCCACAGAATGAACGGAGGCGATACAATGACAGACAATGAATTATTACTTGCCATATCAAAAATCCTTGACCCCGTCAGGGAAGATATGCAGGAACTCAAAGATGATATTCAGGAGCTCAAAACTGATGTACAGGGGCTCAAAACTGATGTACAGGGGCTCAAAACTGATGTACAGGGGCTCAAAACTGATGTACGGGAACTCAAAGGCGACGTAGAACTGCTGAAAGGCGATGTACAGGAACTCAAAGGTGACGTAGCGCTGCTGAAAGGCGACGTACAGGAACTCAAAGGCGATGTACAGGAACTCAAAGGCGATGTACAGGAACTCAAAGAAAGGGTCAGAAAGATTGAATTAACACAGGAAAATCTGATTCTGCCGCGGTTAAATACCATAGAATCCTGCTATACCTCGACTTACAACCGTTACAAAGACAGTGTGGAAACTTATGAAGCAATGAAACAGGATATATCTGTTATAAAAAAAGTAGTGGCTGAACACAGCGACAAACTTCAGAAAATTTCATAGCCTGAAAATTCTGTTTCGGCCATGGACTGTCAGGTATCAATGTATCTGACAGTCCGGCGAAACAGTGTTTTTACAGACAATTCAAATCTTATTTTCTCACCCATATCATTCCCCACAGGACACCCCTTTTATGGAAGAAATGCGTATCAGTTTATCTCTGTGATTTTTTGATGTTTCAATGCGAACCAGCGCCCATTTTTCATCCATATCCAGTAAAATGATTTTATTCTGTTTGCTGATATTTATCAAATCCATATCTTCCTCATTTTCATAAAAATCCAGTTGTATTCTTTTTCCTGTATAAGGAGCGAGTATTTTTGTCATATCATCTTTCACACTGCTTCGCTCTGCGTGCAGTACACTGTTTTCACTGCGTTCCAGCCGACGAAGTCTGGCGGCAACTGCACTTACCTGAAAAAATGCAAGCAATCCGAAAATTGCCCCCATCTTATATAAAATCTCCATATCTAACAGCCTCCTTCATCCACAATTTCAAATGAAAGCACCGAGGAAAGGGCTATCAGCTTTTTCTGTTCTCTGTTTTTATGCTGTATGGCAACTCTGACCCAGTTTCCTTCAAAACCATCTATTCTGCAGATTCGCTCCCATACATCCATATCCTCCTCATCGTCATAAAAAGATATGCGGACATGTTTCCCTTCGATACCGGAAAGTAATTTTGTGACAGAGCTTGCATGTTCCGGCGTTCTTTCATCTTCCGCTGATAATTTTTCTTCAGAGGCCGGCAACTGTTCCTTTAAAAGATAATCGCAGGATACCTGCAAAATATCTGCAAGGCCTGCCACTTTTTCAACATCAGGAAGCGCGGTTCCCGTTTCCCATCTGGATACCGTCTGCCTTGTGACAGACATCTTATCTGCCAGTTCTCCCTGTGTCATTCCCATCTCCCGCCTTGCATGGGCAATTTTTGTACCAATTTCCACAATTGAGCCCCCTCTCTGCTTCCTTTACCAGCAATATATACTTATTGAACTGCTAATGTTCCATAAGGTATACCTTCCAATCCCTTTGCCATTACCATCATATCCTAATACATCATTTTGTACAAGCAATTTCCCTGTACCCACGCAACATCATATGTTACATTTCGTCATACTCCCTGTAGAAAGATCAAAAAGAGGCGGGCAAAAGCAATTGCTTCTTGCCCGCCCTTCCCGGCTGATTTCTGATTCACTTCCTATTTCTGAATGACAACTGTCTTTTTCTTACTCCAGGAGCCATATACTTTCTTTCCTTTGGAATCTTTCTTGTATGCCCTGGCCTGCACATAATATGTCTTTCCTTTTTTCAGCTTCTTTATAGTCTTGCCGGTGGATGTACTGGTTACCCGTCTGGAAGATTTCATACTGGAATTGGTGGCATAGCGGATTTCGTACCCTTTGGCGCCGCTGACCTTCTTCAGAGTTACCTTCATTTTCTTACCGGAAACATTTGTGACTTTGTTAATGGTAACCTGCTTTACAGAAACCTTTTTCCACTTTGCATAAAGGGTCATGTCTTTGGTTACTTTTTTGCTGAAATCCCACTTCGTCTTATAATTTTTGCTGGTATACCAGCCTTCAAAACTGTATTTCCCGCGTTTGGGATTAGACGGTTTCTTCGCCTTCGTACCTGCTGAAACCTTCTGTGAAGATACCTTGCTTCCGCCTCTGACATCAAATTTCACCGTGTAAGTTTTTTCCTCTGTTCTGACTGTGGAAATTCCGCTGTCCCAGAGTGTATCGCAAACTGCCACAGCATTGATCACCGTATTGGGATCTGCTGCAAAGGCTCCTCTGTAGTAAAAGCAACGGGTGGCAGAAGAAGATGGGTTGGTGGAATCTATGGTATAATATATCTCTGCCCCCGGCGTAGCGGAAGTCAGAGTTACCGCCACTTTATCCCCCGTATACTGCTGGGTAATAACCGGTGCAGCCGTCTGAGCTGCGGGCGTTGCATAAGTTCCGATACTGTCCGGGGCAGCTCCGGAATCCTGGCTGCAAACCGGCACCATGCCCGTATAGAATGCTTCCATTCTGTGGGAACCCTGCTGATCAAGAGCCCCGGTAATCATGGCTGAACTGCGGTTAAAATATCCATACATCAAATCCCGGCCAGACTCCCCGTCCATATCATCCCAGGTACAGTCAATCTGATACCAGGAATCATTGATAGCCACCAGATTCCAGGCATGGTTATGACTTGTCACACTTATGGCGTCAATACCCGCTCCGTTCATCAAAAGGGTAAAGGCTTTGGTGTATCCGGCACATACGGTATAATCTGTAGCAAATACACTGTAGGCACTCTGATGATACGGATTCTGAGTCTGGGACGCTCCCGGATTATTCAGATTGATGCCGTGATCATACATTACCTTCCGGATAATCAGGTCATGGGCAATCTGAATCTTTTCCAGTTCTGTAGCTCCCGCTGCAATCTGAGCTTCCATAGCGTCAATCTGAGCCTTTACTTTGGCCGTTTCCGCCGCCCTTGCTGCTCCATTGGCAAAAGCGTCATAAAAAAGAGGGTACATGGCGCTGGAAGTTCTCAGGAAGCCCTGATCCCAGAAATAATACTGGGGATTGGAATAGGTAAACAGAAGAAACAGATCCGCTGCTCTGTCCACACTTATTCCCAGAGAAGTGAAGCTAATTCCTTTCTCTGATATATAGTATATTTCACCATCTAAAGGCTTGTTTACTCCATTCTGAACACCGGTCAGGTATTCCAGAGAAACCAGATCCAGCGCATCCCAAAATGTCCTCTCCTTTTCATTCAGGCGATTATAGATATAATTGGAAGAATAAATATCCCAGGGAGAACTGTACTGCTGAGAGCCCAGAACTTTGGAACGGTACAGCAGTTCTCCGTCTTCATTCTCTGTTAAATCCAGGGTATCCAGGGAATCCGCAGCCCCTTCCGGCAGCTCAATGACTTCCGGCCGCACCATTCCGCCCACAGGAGGCGTCCAGCCTTCCGGCAGTTCGGATTCTGTTTCCGACTCCGTTTCTTCCGGAATCATCCGTTCCGGCAGTTCCACCGGTTCAGAAGTATCTGAAAACATCTCATCCGTTACGTCAATACTGTCTTTCTGAAAAGAAATATCTTCCTCTGTATCTGCAGCATCCTCTTTTTCCGGAACCGTTTCTTCTGTTTCCGGTGAAGCAGATGATTCTCCGCCGGGCGCTGTTGCAAATGCTTCTGCGGGAGCCATGGTAAAGGTCATAACTCCTGCCAGGAATAACGCTAAAATCCTCTTTTTCATTGCATCCTCCTACCTTTCCTTTTTGTTGCTTATATACTCCTCAATACCGCCCCAGACTTTGTCCTTATCTGACAGAATCAGCTCCTCCTCGGTCATGCCCTCCGGCATGGGCCACTGAACACCGATGCCGCTGTCTTTCCACAACAGGCCTCCCTCGTCATTGGGATGGTAAAAATCAGTTACCTTATAGCAAAACTCCGCATAATCGGACAGCACCACAAATCCGTGGGCAAATCCTTTCGGAATAAAAAACTGCTTTTTATTTTCTTCAGACAGAGTAACACCAAACCATTTTCCAAAGGTTTCGGAGCCCTCACGCAAATCCACAGCCACGTCAAACACCTGTCCTCTTACCACCCGGACCAGTTTATCCTGAGGATAGTTAATCTGAAAATGCAGCCCCCGCAAAACACCTTTTCTGGAGGCGGACTGATTATCCTGCACAAAGGTGCAGTCAATGCCTGCCTCTGCAAAATCATTATAATTATAGGTTTCCATAAAATAGCCTCTGGCATCGCCGAACACTGCCGGCTCAATTACTTTCAGCCCTGCAATTCCGTTGCAGTTATCCGTCACTTTAATCTTTCCCATTGATTTCTCCTTATGTGTTGCCTTTTACATTACAGCCCTGCCGCAATTTCCATCAGATACTGTCCGTATTCTGTTTTCAGCAAAGGTTCCGCCAGCTTTTTCAGCTGCTCCACATCAATAAAGCCCCGCTTGTAAGCGATTTCTTCAATACAGGAAATATACATTCCCTGCCGTTTCTGGAATGCTGACACAAAATCAGCCGCTGCCAGCAGCATATTGTGGTTCCCGGTGTCCAGCCAGGCAAATCCCCGGCCCAGGGTTTCCACTTTCAGGTTCCCACGGCTCAGATACTCGTTATTGACACTGGTAATCTCAATTTCTCCCCGGCCGGAAGGTTTCACATTCCTGGCAATCTCCACCACGTCATTGTCATAGAAATACAGTCCCGGTACCGCATAGTTGGATTTGGGATGTTCCGGTTTTTCCTCAATGGAAATGGCAGTTCCTGCTTCATCAAATTCCACCACACCGTACTCTCTGGGGTCTCGCACATAGTAACCGAAAATCGTGGCTCCCGGCTGGCTCTCCGTCCGGCTGGCTGCATTCAGCAGCACCTTTGAAAAACTCTGCCCGTAAAAAATATTGTCTCCAAGCACCAGTGCCACAGCGTCTTTACCGATAAAATCAGCGCCGATAATAAAAGCGTCTGCCAGCCCCCTGGGCTCCGTCTGTACTGCATACGCAAATTTCATGCCGAGCTGGCTTCCGTCTCCCAGCAAATCCTCAAACACCGGCAAATCCCTGGGTGTGGAAATAATCAGCACCTCCCGAATCCCTGCCAGCATCAGCGTCGACAGGGGATAATAAATCATGGGTTTGTCATACACCGGCATAATCTGCTTGGAAATAGCCTTTGTCAGCGGGTACAGCCTGGTTCCGGCGCCTCCCGCCAGAATAATTCCTTTCATGGTTCTCCTCCTTCTGATTCCATTTTGTCGCGCGTGAGCGGATTGCCTGGCAATAGATTTCCTCTCCGCGAACTGCGCATCCCGCCCGGAGGGCGTTGTCTTACAGGAAGATACTTTCACCCTTTAGTGTGACAGGGGATTTCCTGTAAGACTACAAACAGCCCTGTGTCCTGTTTCGGGACACAGAGCCTGTCTGATTTACTTTGCGTACATTTCCTCGTAATATTTCTGATAATCGCCGCTGGTTACATTTTTCATCCAGTCCTCATGCTCAAAGAACCAGGCAATGGTCTTTCGGATTCCTTCTTTGAACATGGTCTCCGGCTCCCAGCCGATTTCAGCTTTGATTTTATCCGGGGCGATGGCATACCTTCTGTCATGTCCTTTCCGGTCTTCCACATAGGTAATCAGATCTTTGCTCACCAGTTTCCGCCTTGGGTCGTCCTCCGGCAACATTTCCTGCAGGGTTTCGATAATAATATTGATAATTTCAATGTTCTGCTTCTCATTATGTCCGCCGATATTGTAGGTTTCACCCAGCTTTCCATGCTCCTGCACCATATCAATCCCTTTGGCATGGTCATCCACATAGAGCCAGTCCCGCACATTTTTCCCGTCTCCGTATACCGGAAGTTTCTTCCCCTGCAGCGCATTGTTGATAATCAGGGGAATCAGCTTTTCCGGGAATTGATAAGGCCCGTAATTATTGGAACAGTTGGTAATGTTGGCCGGAAAATGATAAGTGTCAATATAGGCCTTTACCAGAAAATCGGAGCTGGCCTTACTGGCGGAATAAGGGCTGTGAGGATCATAGGGAGTTGTCTCATAGAAATAAGCCCCGTCTTCCTCCAGGGAACCGTACACCTCATCTGTGGAAACATGCAAAAATTTTTTTCCTTCCTTAAAACTTCCGTCTTCCTGCTCCCAGGCTGCTTTGGCACAGTTCAGAAGCACTGCTGTGCCCAGCACATTGGTCTGCACAAACACTTCCGGATTGCGGATACTGCGGTCCACATGGCTCTCTGCCGCAAAGTGCACCACCCGGTCAATGTCATTTTCCTCAAATATTCTGCTAATCTTCTCCTTATCGCAGATATCAGCTTTTACAAAGGTGTAGTTATCTCTGGATTCCACATCTTTCAGATTTTCCAGATTTCCCGCATAAGTCAGTTTATCCACATTGATAATCCTGATTTCGTTATCATATTTCCGGAACATATAATGAATATAATTTGAGCCGATAAAACCGGCTCCTCCGGTTACAAGATAAGTTCTCATTTTCTGTCTTCTCCTTTATTTTATATATTTGTTTTATACATTTCGATACATTTTCCGGAGCCTGTTGAATTTATATCCCGGCACAATCTTTTTCCAGGAAGTGGCCCCTATAATGGACAGATATTTTTTGGTGTATTTATTCGTCTGAGAAGTGTCCATATATTTAAATACTTTAAAGGCTTCTTTTCCGTAAATTCCCATTTTCAGTCCCTGGGCAACCTCCACGGGATGGTCGGAATAACTCCGGATAATAAAAGCGTCAATCATGGGATTGCAGGCCGCAATATAGTAACTGTAAGCCAGGGCCGCCGCCTGATTGGTTTCTCCCCAGGTGGAAGAATATCCCTGCTCTGACAGGATAATGCGCACGGAAGAACCATAATTCTTCTTAATGTATTTCGTCAGCACATCAATATTTTTCATGGTGATGTAAGGGGTATTCACATCTCCCGTAATACCCAGTCCGTCCCAGAACTTGGTGTAGGTCAGAGGCGTGGAATAGGCATGGTATGCCAGGTGCCATTTCAGCCCTTTCTGTATCTTATTGAGCTGCTTGTTGAATGCCTCAATTACATGTCGGGCACTGTAGCCTCCCTTTACGGAAGTATTCCACAGATTATCCGTGCAGATGAAAATATGAGCGTTGGAAGACTGGCTCCGGATGGCATAGTACAAAGCCCGGAATCCATAGGCATAGGCCTTGAAGTAGGCAGTCTCCGACATGCCGCCCTTATAATTCCATCCTGCCGGATTGTTGACCTCATTTCCCAGTACCCAGTTGGACACGCTGCAGTTTTTCTTTCCGAATACCATGCCCAGATAACAGAAAATCGCTTCCATTTTCTCTCTGGATTTATTAGTGGTCACATTCCAGGTATAGAAAGGGGCTACTCCCCGGACTCTGGCTTTGGAGGCAATCAGATCCGTATGGCCTTCGGTCCAGTCCAGCATTACCTGCATGGTCACTGTCACATTGTTCCGGTTACAGTCCATGACAATCTCCCGGTAACTGTCCATGGGATTAAAATAATAGGTCTTCCCATTATACACATAGGGCACGGTTCCGTTGTTGCACACCATGGAAACTGTAACATTCAAAAAGGTCTGTTTCGCTCCGCAGTTATAGACTTCCTGCAGATTATCGGAAAACTGAATGCCTTTTTTCGTCCGTCCCGGATTGTATTTGGACTTGTTTTTGGCTGCCTTCTCCACATTTTTCACATAGGAAGTATTGCTGATCAGCTTGTATTTCCCGCTCTTTTTCACAGCAATGCCGAAGGTGGATGTGGCATAGCCCTGGTTCTCCGCTGTTTTCAGGTTAAATGTAATATTTTTCTTCTTGTAAACTTTGGAAGCTACTTTATATATTTTCTGATTCATGGGATTTATATACATCAGATAGTAGTAATCATCCGAGCTTGCCACCCTTTTTTTGATGGTGGCCTGCACACTCACCTTCCCGGAGCCTGTGGCCTTGCAGGTGGTAAGTTTGGCTGAATCTGATTTGGCTTTCTCCGTACATTTCACCCACTTGGCATAGACCACCAGATTCCCGGTCTGACCCGGTTTTATTTCACCAATCCGGCTCTTAAAATTGGACTTTTTATACCATCCGTCAAAATCATACCCTTTTCGGGTGGGCCTTGGCAGCACAAAGGGCGCGTCTGCCGTATAGGTTTTCCTGCTGGAGGAAGACAGCTTTCCTCCGTTTGTGTAATATGTAATGGTATAGGTAATGGGCGTCCAGCAGGCATACAGGGTAACGGTTTCATCTTTTTCCGTGGTAAGGTCATACACCTGCGCCCCGTCGGAAAAAGCCCTTCCGGTTCCGTTCTTTTCCGTATTCCATCCTGCAAAGAGAAAGCCCTTCCGCTTAAAATTATTCCGGTTCAGCGAACTGAATGTTCCGTATACATGGCTGCTGTCGGCCATACTGCCGCTGGTGGCCCCGTTTCCGTTATAAGTGACCCGGTAGGGGTTCCCCTCCCACATGGCATAGAGTACTACCACTCCGCCGTTTTCCTCTGTCAGAGATTTTACCTTCTGCTTGTTCTGATAGGAAATTCCGGTTCCGTCCGGCCTTGTATTCCAGCCTTTAAAGGTATAACCGGTCCGTTTGTATTTGTTGTTCAACAGCGCCTTATTCTGAGTATAGGTAAACTCCTGTTCATCCATTTCACCGGTTCCGCCGTTGGCGTCAAAACGGACCGTATAATTTCCCACTTTCCAGATGGCCTTCAGGGTAATCACCGCTCCGTCCTGGTCTGTCAGGTTCTTTACGGGATTCTCATCCTGATATGTAATATTCATCTCTTCCCATTTCCAGCCTTCAAAAGCATAGCCGGGACGGGTAAACTGGCAGGCCGCCAGATTCTGGTCTTCGTCATACCGGATGATCTGGTCTGCCATCTCTCCGGTTCCGCCGTTGGCGTCAAAGTGAATGGTATAGGCGATGGCTGTCCAGCACGCGTTCAGCGTCAGATCTGAGGTGATTTCCGGCAGGCTCTCCGGCCGGGTAAAATCATATACGATTCCGGCTTCATCCTTCCAGTTCTCCAGCTTATAACCTGTTCTTACCGGTACCGGAACCCTTGCGGCAACAGAGGTCGCCTCCTCTCCTTCTGTCACGATAATCTGACTGGAGGTTTCCGTGCTTCCTTCTGTCATTCCTCCGTTAAACTGAAAGGTAATGGTATATTCCGCCGGGTTCTCCGCTCCGGTCCTGGCAGAAGGCTCTTCGGGGATTTCTTCTCCGGAAGGCGTATCCTCCTGTCCGGAATCCTCCGCTCCCTCTGTCACATCCGTTCCCGGCTGCTGTACGGGTAATGGTTCCATGGCATACAATATTCCCACTTCTGTCTGAAACAGAAGTATCACTGCTAAAAACAGTGTCATAATACGTTTCATCATCGTTGTCCTTTCTTCTGTCGCTCATATCTTTTTCCACTGTGTATACTATTATATCATTTTCACTGCAGAAACCACAAGTAAAAATTAAGGCCTGTCTGCCCTTTCTTTATACCGGATAAATGTGATATAAATATGATAATATATCATTTCCTGTTCTCTGTTTCCGCAATAAACACCTTATCATTTTCAAATACCCAATGGAAAGAATCGAAATAATCCTGATGAAGCAGGTACACCGGATGGGTTTTGCATATGACGAAATACTTCGTTTCTTTATGGTTCAGCTTATCCATAATGTCATTCATTCCATAATCCCAGGTATAATAATCCGAAGAATCCTCCCCGGTCAGAGCCTCATACCAGTAACAGTATTCGTAATTGTCAATCAGGGAAATCAGCGGAACATTTTCTGTTTTTCCCATATTTTCCATCACATAATTGCAGGCTTCCAGATAATCCTTATCAAACACAATCTTCCGGTTCCGGTACTCGGTCACATTATGGTAATAAATATCAAACAGCTCGGAGGTGCGGTCGCCATAGCCAATACCCCGGTTCTGCACCCGCTCCTCCAGGTTGGTCACGCTGATTCCCAGCAGGATAACCGCCACAAACATTCCGGACAGCAGCAAATCTCTGGCCTCCTCATAAATCTCCGCCACCGCCTGGGCAGTAATAACGAATCCCAGCATCCAGACCGGATAGTAGAATTTAAAATAGTAGTAGGCCGAGGCTTTTTCCAGCACCGCAAGGACGCCGATGGAAAGCAACATCACCAGAAAACAGAGGAAGAACACCATAATCTCATCCAGATGCTTCCGCTTCGCTGCTTTTATCAGTTTGTAAATAACAAAGGGCATTATCCATATAAAATTGATAAAAAGTTCTCCATAAATACCTCCCTGCAGGTTCAGCGCATCCCCGATAGAGAGATTCTGCTTTTTCAAAAACAGAAAATAGCAGTAGTACACGGACAGGATACAGGGAATCAGGAAAACCTGCAGGGATATTTTCACCGTATCCCAGGAAAACAGCGTATGCTGTCTGCGGAATTCCAGACAGAGACAGGCAAATACCGCCACATAACTGACCGGGCCGAACAGCATATAGCACATGGTAATGGAAGTACAGCCTGTCATCAGAAGAAACAGCCCCGTTTCTTTCCGGACATTACCCGCCATAAATTCCTTTACCAGCGTAATCACATACTCAATCAGCAGTACGCCCATACCCCAGTAAAAAAAGCATAACAGATAACTGTGCATGGGGTAGCCGAACACATAGGCAAATCCTATGGTAATTCCCAGAATTTTCAGAACCGTCTTATTCAGGTATTCCCGAATCATGGCCATGAAAAACACTGCTTCCAGAATGAACATTACCCCGTCCACAATCATAAAAATTTTATAAGTGCTCACCTTTTCGATAAAAGGAAGAAACACTTCCGTCACCAGGGCATTGTGCATAGGGGCAAAATACATGGTGTCCAGTTTTCCGGTTCTCACAATGGTCAGGGAATTGCGCATATGCACCGCCCCGTCGCTGTTGTTAAACACAAAATCCATATGTACGGTAATACGGTTCAGCAGAAGCAGGAAAATCACCCCTGCAAAAATACAGGTATAGAGAATATCATATTTCTTCCATACATAAATCTGGGTTTCCCCGTCTTTTTTTATCTTAAAAAACAGCACTGCCGCCGAAGCAAGATAAATTACGCCCATACTGACAATATTGACCGGTATGTGCAGCATGTTGATAATTCCACCGCAAAAAGCACCCCAGCACAGCAGGGAAATAAAGTTCATCATCACCCAGATTACCCCGTTTAAAGGGTTCTCTGATTTCTTTATCCGGAATATTCCCATATACAGCAAGATGACACTTACCACAAAAAAAACTGAGCTTATGATCGAACCTTCCATGTTGTATTCCTCTTATCCTTTCTTCTTTTGCACGTCTCCATTACTTTTGCCTTTTCTTTTCCGGCTGCCGGGCAAACCGTCTGCCCAGAGGCTGTTCCACCAGCCGGTTCAGCAGAAAGCCGCACAGAACTGCCAGCGGAACTGTCAGCGCCGCATTCAGATACGGGTTCATCTGTCCTCCGAAAGCCTGACAGATGATCTGCTGAATGGGCCAGCCGCAAAGATACATGCCGTAAGACACCTCTCCCCTTCTGGCAAAACCGCTGCATTTATGTCTGGTTCCGAAGCCCAGCCAGGCCATCAGATAGGGAAAGCAGAAAAAAATCACAGGCTCCAGCAGATGGACTGCCGCTGCGGCTACAAGGAGAACGCCGCAGACTCCCGCCAGCCAGGGCCGGATGATTATTTTTTCACGATATATGTAATATACCATTCCTGCAAAAAAGAGGCCCACCGGACGCAGGGCGGCACTCAGCACCTGAGAACCTGCCAGCACCTTTACGGCTCCCAGATATCCGGCCCCAAACATAAGAATCATCCATCTGGCATTTTTTTCATTGACAAAATGCAGTTTCAGAGCCAGAAAGCACATGATATAGCACAAAAACTCCACCGGAAGGGTCCATAGGGGCCCGTTGACTGTGGGGTTATAAATATTTTCCTGAAATACCCCCGGCAGATTATGTACCAGCACCATAACAGAGTTCAGAAGATATCGGAATGTGCCCGGATTTGTAAAATAATCTCCCGGACTCAGTTCAGTCAGTATGGGGCCCGCCACAAAGGCCAGTACAAAAGTCACCACAGCCAGACATGGAATAATCCGCAGGATTCTGGCTTTGAAATAAGGGCCGGCTTTCTGCAGTCGTTCCGCGCTTTTGCAAATCAGGAAGCCCCCGTAAAAGAAGAAAATACACACAGCCAGATTCCCGAAGTGAATCTGGTCTTCTGTAAGCCTGCCCAGGATATCCACATGGCCTTCTCCCAGGCTGATGGGAAAGGCATGGCAGAGGATTACCAGAACCGCCGCACAGAACCGGATGACGTCCAGGTTATTCTCTCTGCCTCCGGTTATTTCACTTAACTTCATAACTCCTCCTGTTTATGCCATTCAATAATACTTCGCTGCCTTTGCATAAAAGTGCATGATAATCTTTACCACCCATTTTGGCCAGAACCGGCCTAAAATCTCAGATTCTTCTTCATATCTGGCATTGGTATGGGCAAAGAGCTTCGCTGTGGCATTTTCCTTATTCATTCTGTGATACAGCAGTACCTGGCTCACATACACGAATTCCCCCTTCTGTCTGGAAAGGCGCTGCCACAAATCCCAGTCCATGGAGGCTTTGTACTGCTCCCGGAACAGCTGGCCGGGCATTTCTTCCATCACGCAGACCACCGTAGGATGAGTGATAGGGTCTCCCAGGCACTGAATCAGCCATTTCCCGAATCCGGTGCGCCCCAGCCCCGGTATTTTCAGAGGAAGGAGCATAAGCCGCTTGATTTTTACCATGGTGGAAGGCTTTTTGTCCGCCACATCCTCATGCATTTCCAGATAATCTGAAAAGGAAATAATGGGCCTCCGGCTGCGGTTTAACGCATTCAGATTTTTCTCCACAAAGGTTTTTGCAATTAAGTCATCCTGATGGGCCAGCATACACAGAGGCGTATCTGCCTGCCTCATGGCAAAATTATAGTCCTTTACATGGCCTCCGTCAGGATTTACCCTTACTTCCAGGTTATATTTTTCCGCCAGCCCCCGGATATGGTCATTGGGGGTGGAGGTGGAAATCAGCACCCTGGGCTTTACTGTCTGCCTTTTAATCGCCCGGATACAATTTTCCAGATATTCACATGTTCCGTAGGCACAAATCACAACAGTGATATCCTGGCCTGTATAATGATGATACTGTCTCATGTTCTGTCCTTTCTTTCCTCTGCCTCACAGACAAATTGCCGGGAACTTACGGATTCTTCATAATCTTCTGAATCTTTCCGGCGTCTCCCCACACTGCCGGAGAGTCGTAGGGCCGGTCGGGAAAAGTGCCGTATTCCAGCCGGATATCATATCCATGGCTGCTGATAAATTCCTCCACCTTTTCGCCCAGTGAAACCGGCGTCCCGGTGCACACATTGATAATTCCTGTTACTTCCTCCTGCACACTGGCTTTTACAATCTGCTCCGCCAGCCGGTCAATGTGGATAAAGTCAAATTTATTTTTTCCGCTGGTAAAGGGAAAGGTTTTTTTCCCGTCCTCCACCGCCTGCACAATTTTGGCAAAAATGGAGCTTCCTCTTGCGTCGTCTCCGTAAATATAATAGGCCCGCAGCCAGTGCACCACCGTATCTTTGTGTTCCGTATACTGTAACAGGAACTGGCGCAGTGCATTTTTGGCAATGCCGTACATGGACTGGGGACTGCAGGGAGTATGTTCATCAATGGCTCCTTCCCAGTATCCCACCTCATGCATACTTCCCATAACGGAAACTGCTTTCACGCCTCCGTCAATCATATGCTGCAGGAATTCCGCATGGGCAGACAAATCTTTCATATGAGCGTCGGAATTGTGGACAAACCCATCCCTCCAGGCCAGGTGAATCAGTAAATCCGGTTTTCCCATCTGCTCATAAATATCTTTCTCTCCGGAAAAAATATCTGCTTCCTGCCGCCTGGCCCGCTCATCCACTCCTTTGTAATTCAAATCATTTACCAGAACCTGGTAACCGGCCTCCAGAAAGGCCCGTACCACATGACGCCCCATGTATCCGGCCGCCCCGGTAACCAATACTGTCTTTATTTCCATATTCTTTTCCTTTCCTGCTGCCTCTGGTTTCACTGTCTTTCTGTCAGAGCAACTTCCAGCTTCCTTTCCCCGTTCCCCTGCGGGCTGCCCCTTTCTGTTTCACTGCTTTTCCGCCAGGTGGTTTTCCTTTTCTTCCAGCTCCCGAATCCGCTTTTCCAGCAAAGCCTGGTGCTGTACCAGCTGTTTAATCCGGTCTGTCTGTCTGGACACAATGGAGGTCATGGACATTAAAATCACAATGATAAATCCGATACAGACCAGAAATACCCCGTTCACCGGAATGGAAATTCCAAAAGCGCCCATCAGCGTATACAGGGCATTTGGCCATATGATGAAAACCGCCAGGCAGATTCCCGCCAGCAGCCAGACCAGACTGTATTTCAAATCAATCAGCCTGCGCTTTAAAAAGTATATGACCAGTATAAAATAAATCAACACCCCTGCGCCCAGCGCACACCTTAATATTCCCGACATACTGCTTCCTCCCTTTCCTTTCTGGCGGCGCCAGAACTCCGATACCGGACTTTACTGGGAAATCCGGCACAGAAAGATTGCCAGCGTAACCTTTATCATATAGTAAACAGATTTTCCCATGCGGATGGAGGACACGCCTCCCTGCCGCTCCCGCATCAGCACCGGAAGCTCCACCACTTTTTTCCTTTTGCATAAAATATCCACCACACTCTCCGGCTCCGGATAATCCCGCGGATAAGATTTGGCAAACAATGCTATCACATCTTTCCCAATCATTCGAAGGCCCGACGTGGGGTCCGTAATTTTCGCCCCTGTCAGCAATCGAATCAGACAGGTGAAATAGCGGATGCCAATGCGACGGGTAACAGAAGACTGAAAGCCTTTCCGCTCAATAAATCTGGAGCCGATGACCATATCCGCCTGTTCTCTCTGAAGGGTATCTGCCATCTGCTGCAGAAAAGCCGGGTCATGCTGCCCGTCTCCGTCCACCTGTACCGCCACGTCATAGTCATTTTCATAAGCATAGAGATAGCCTGTCTGTACCGCTCCGCCGATTCCCTGATTGATGGGAAGATCTATATAATGAAATCCGTTTTCCACACAGATTTTCCTGGTATCGTCACCGGAGCAGTCATTGATAATCACATAATCGAAATCCGGCGCTGCTTTCTCTATTTCTTTTACCGTATTATAAATGCTTTCCCCTTCATTATAAGCCGGTATGATGACTAACTTTTTCATCTGTTTTTCCCTTCTTTACCTGTCTTTATCCATTTTTTTCCTTTTTCGTACAGATTTCGCATACCGCAATCAGCCAGACAATATACGCTGCGTATGCGCCAATCTGCAGAATGCTGACTCCGTTTTTTTCATAGGTACGTACCACCGGTTCCGCTGCCAGCACACAGACCAGAAAGTCCCCAATCATGCCGATTAAGAGCCATCGAATTCTTCTGAGGGCCACCACCAGTGAAGACAGAATCCAGATTAATGCCGTTAATATGGTACACCATACAATGGGCAGAAACAAACCATAATGCTCCAGAATATCCGGCCCGAACAGGAGTCTAAGACCTGGCCTGCCCAGAATCACTGCTCCCAGCGTCACCACCAGACACATACCTGCCAGCACCGCCAGAGATTTGTGGAACATGCTCCGGAACCGCTTCAAATCTCCCTGCTGATAAGCCAGGGAAAAGGCCGGCAGAAAGGGGTTAAATGCCACAGAGGCAAACACCTGAACCACCAGGGTAGGGGACGCCATGGAAGAATAAATCCCAAGCTGGTCTCTGCCGTACTGTTCCTTTAGAATTGTTTTCGGAATCAGATTTTCCAGGCTCAGCAAAAAGGAAAATGCCACAATGGGCACGCAGGCTGTCAGCAGATTCCGTATCCTGCTGTCTTTCAGGCGAATGGAAAACTCCTCCAGCTTTCCCGTATGAATCCAGTCATAGACAAAAGCTGTCAGCAGATTCAGCCCCGCCATAATCATAAGAGTGACCATGAGATTTCCGGTGAAAGCCAGTTCTGCACAGAAAGAGCCCACCGTCAGAATCCCCCGGATTATATAGGATTTTCCAATCAGATCATACCGCATGTATTTCTGGTTAATCCCGTGAAGCACGTCCACGATGGCTTCCGCCACCCGAATCATCATAAACGCTCCGATGCACAGCACTTCGTAAGGCGTGTTGCCGGAACAGAGGGAAGCTGCCAGGCAGCTGACAAACGCCGCCCCGCAGGTGAGAATCCTGCTGCTCACATACTGGCCGGCAGAATATTCCTCCGCCACGTCCGACACCTGAAAATTGCGCATACTGAATAAAGCAATGGCCGAAAAGCTGCTGCTGGTAGTCATGGCCAGGGAGAGGTCTCCCGCCGCGCCATAGCTGTCCAGCCACACCACCAGAATGGTAATCAGCCACTGACAGACGCAGTAAAATACACTGCCGCAGGTATTCCAGGCGATATTTTTCTTCATATTGTCCATACTGTCACTTTCCTTATGTCCGGTGTAAAATTCCCGGAGCGTGTTTTCAGGGGTTCCGGCAGATTACTTCTGCAATCTCCGCCCAGCTTTCCAGACAGATTACATCCGGCTCGGATCTTTCCCCTGAACCATACAAAATCCCGGTCACCGGTTCCCTGCTGCAGATACACAGATCCCGCTCCCTGTCCCCTACGGCATAAGACCGGCTCCAGTCAATGTCAAATTCTTTCGCCGCCTGATAAAACAGACCGGTTTCCGGCTTCCGGCAAAGGCAGCCCTCCTCCGCTCCATGGGGGCAGAAATATACTTTATCCACCCATACATCCTGTTCCTTCAGCCTGTCCAGAAAAAATGCTTCAAATTCCCGGTACTGTTCCAGGGAAAAATATCCTCTGGCAATCCCCGACTGATTGGTAATGACAATCAGGAGAAATCCCGCCTGCCGGATTTGTTTCAGAGCTTCTGCCGCTCCAGGCAGAAATTCCAGTTTTTCTTTCTGGTATACATATCCGAAATCCCGGTTGATGGTTCCGTCCCGGTCTAAAAATACTGCTTTATTCATGTCTGATTTTCCCTATCAGATTTGTGGTGGACAGTCCCCCCTCCAAATCTATAAATTTCACGGCGCCCCCATAGCTTTCCACCACAGCGCGCTCCGGAATATCTTTTTCTTCCCAGTCTTTTCCTTTTACGGTAACGTCCGGGTGAAGGGCCTGAATCAGGGGAACCGGCGTATCATCCTCCATCAGAATCACATAATCCACACATTCCAGCGCACAGAGCATACGAATTCTGTTCTGCTGCTCCACAATGGGGCGCTCCGGCCCTTTGAGCCGCTTTACGGAAGCGTCGCTGTTCACTGCCACAATCAGCACGTCTCCAAATTTCCGTGCCTGCAGAAAAGAAGCCAGGTGTCCTGCATGAAGCATGTCAAAACAGCCGTTGGTGAACACAATTTTCTTCCCTTTTTCTTTCAGACTGGCCAGCACATATCTGGCTGTGGTCACATCCACCAGCTTAAATTCTCCGCTGTTTACCACCTGTTCCATCAGTTCATTCAGAGACAGTGTGGCGGCGCCGAATTTGGAGCATACAATAGAAGCGGCAGTATTTGCCAGAATACAGCATTCCTCCGGGGAAAATCCTGCCGCCATCATCAGGGCCACCGCTGACACCACGGTATCTCCGGCTCCCGTTACATCCACCACATCCTTGCTGGCTGCCGGAAAGTCCTGTTTTCCCTGTTCCTGGTCAAACAGGGAAATCCCCTGTTCCGAACGGGTCAGAAGCAGATATTTCAGCTCGATGTCTTCTCTCAGCCTCTGTCCTGCCTCCAGAATCTCCTGTTCCGTGTGCAGGGCTCTTCCTGTCACATCCCCCAGTTCTTTTACATTGGGGGTACACACGTCCGCTCCTTTATATTTGCTGTAATCAGTTCCTTTGGGGTCAATAATCACAGGGATTCCCCTGCGGCGGGCGCCTTCTGTCAGAAATTGAGCCCCTTCTTTCGTCACCGCACCCTTTCCGTAATCGGAAATAATCACTGCCTGAATATCCTGAAAGAGGCGTTCCTCCTGCTGCCGGATTTCCTTCACATAATCATCCGGAATATCCTGAATTTTTTCTTCATCATACCGCAGAAACTGCTGGTTCTTCGACACAAGACGGGTTTTGGAAATGGTCTGCACCTGAGGATATTTTCTCATATACCCGGTTTCAATGCCTTTCTCCGAAAGCTCCGAGAGAATCCAGTCTCCGTCCGCATCATCTCCCACACAGCCCAGTACCCGCACACTGGCTCCCAGTGTCATGATATTGTTGACCACATTTCCGGCGCCTCCCAGTTTGGTCTGCCTGGCGGTCACCTCCAGCACGGGGACCGGCGCTTCCGGCGATATGCGGGAAACCTTTCCGTGAATGTATTTGTCCACCATAAAATCGCCGAACAGCAATACCCTGATATCTGCTATTTTATTCAACTTCTCAATCGTCATCTGTATCCAGTCCCTCTCTCTCAATCAAAGCCTTTATCTCTCTCCAGGCTTCCTTCTTACCTATTTTATCAATACAGGGAAACAGCTCAAATCCATGGTAGCGGCAGTAATTGTTACAGTCCTGGCACTTCATGTTCCGGCGCACCAGCAACGGATTTCTGCAGCCTTCCTTCTCATAGTCATATTTTGCATACCGATGATAGGTATACCCGCCGCAGATCATGGCCACCGGCACCTGCTTTGCCACTGCAATATGGTATGCGCTGGTATCGTTGCTGACTACCAGGGAAGCCCTGCCAATCAGTTCCACAAACTGCATAATATCCGTTTTGCCGATATAATCCATTATCTCCACATCCGAAGGAAGCAGGCTGCGGAATTCTTCAATCCCCGCCCTGTCATGCTCCGTTCCGCACAGTACCAGCGGTATACGGGTCTTACGGTATATTTTCTCCGCAATATATGCATACCGCTCCGGCGGCCATTTTTTTACGGCCATGCTGGCCACCGGAAAAATGATGAAAAATTTCTCCGGCGTCTCAAAAGGCAGCTCCACAGCAGGCAGCTCCGCCGGTCTGGCCACACAGGAGACAGCTCCCAGTTCCCGGAAAAAAGCGCCGTAATACCGAATCAGATGCATATGCTTCTGATTCAGCTCCACTACTCTGTGATATATTTTTCTGCGCAGCCAGTCCGGAGCCTGATGGTTCACGGACACGTCCAGCACGCCGATTTTTTCTTTTCCTCTGGCTGCCCGCGTCACAAACACATTGGTGGTACACTCCTCACAGCCCACCGGGTCTGCCACAATATCATAGGTTTCTTCCCGAAGTTTCCGGAATAATTCTTTTCTCTTTTTCAGATTTACCACCGCCCCGGAAAAGTCAAGAGGCAGCACTTTATCGTAAATTCCGGTGCTTTCATATAATGAAGAAAAGGCCGACTGGCATGTTATGGTAATTTCATACTGCTCTTTCGGCCATATTTCGCGCAGAGACCGGGAAACCCCGCAAAACATAATCCCATCTCCCAGCGCCATATTATATACAATCAGAACCTTTTTGCGGGACTTTTTTCTGCTCCCGTCACCCTTTTTCCTTCTGCAGAACAACAGCAGAACACCGTCTATCCAGTAAAACAGTACCCGGATATGCTGCAGAAAAGACTTTTTCCATAAAAGCTGATTAAACTTCAAAAACAGATTGGATATACTGTAATGATTTTCTCTCATAACTTACCTGCCATTTCCTCAGACTGGTTTTCCGCCATACCTTCTTCCACCAGTTCGCACATCATATGTACCGTCATGGTGTGAAATTCCTGGATTCTGGGCGTTTCTTCCAGAGGCACCACCATATTACAGTCGCAGAGTTCTTTCAGTTCTCCTCCGTCCCGCCCTGTCAGGCAGACGGTGACAAGTCCCAGCTCCCGCGCTTTTTTTACCGCCCTTATAATATTTTCCGAATTCCCGCTGGTGGAAATCCCCAGGAACACGTCTCCCGGCCTGCCCAGGGCCTCCACCTGCCGGGCAAAAATTTCTCCGTATCCATAATCATTTCCAACAGAGGTGAGAATGGAAGTGTCGGTACTCAGAGCCACTGCTCCAAGGCCTTTCCGCTCTTTCAGAAACCGGCCTACCAGCTCTCCTGCCAGATGCTGGGCATCCGCAGCGGAACCTCCGTTTCCTGCAATCAGTATTTTATTCCCCTGCCGCAACGCCTCAAGCTGGAGCCGGACAGCATGGGATACCTGCTCCGGATATCCGCTCTCCCGGACCTTTTCAATATTTTCCTTCTGCTGAAGCAGAATCTCATCTAATCTATGATACACAGATTTTCCTCCTGTCACATATCGCATAGTAACAGCTCAACATGTGATTTCACTGTTACTGTCACATACGTTATTTCCCTTAAAACCGCTCCATTATACCATCTTTTATCATATAATGCAAATTTCTGACTGCTAAGCTCAGTATTCCATCTGATAAATGTAAACCCCATTTTCCTCATACAGGGATTTCACCGGCAAATCCTCCAGCTCATCCAGGGAATGGGAAGCAAAAAGATACGTAATTCCCAGTTTTTTCAAATCTTCGCAGGACAGCCTCAGGTTAATTAAATCGGCCTGTACCAGCTCCATTTCTGTGTCTTCCTCTGTCAGAAATACCTGAATATGGGCATATCGGTTATAGATTTCTTCCTTTTCCCCCTTCGGGTCCAGTTTTTTCCATAAATCCATATTGGGAATATAATTCACGGAATTAACTGCGGGAGCCCCGCAGGCAATCAGGAAGTTTCCTGCTGCAATATTTTCCACCGCAAGCCATTTACTGGTGCTGTCCTGTTCCGTAATTTGGGCCACCGCTTCTGCCGCCGGCTTGCTTCTGATGGCATCCAGGCCGCACATCAACGGATTTACTCTGAGGCCTGTCACAATAAGCAGAAGGCTCAGCCCCGCCATGGCCCAGGGACGGAGATTTTTTCCAAATCCGGAAATGACAGGCAGCAAAGCGCTGAATACCAGAATTCCCAGAACTGCAAAATAAATCCATCTGGGATAATCCGGGTAGCATTGCCTGCTGTACCACACCGTCACAATTCCTGTCAGCAGTACCGTGCAGATTCCCGCCGGAAGGCTCAGTCCCTCCCACTCCTCACACCGCGATACTGCCGCAAGCAGCAGAAGTATCTGGGCAAATCCCAGAACAAGTGCCGTCCGCTCCGGTGTGGAATAAGTAAGCAGAGAAATCCTGGCCAGAAATTCCGGCAGTTCCACCATACAGTACAGAGACAGAAAGGTACTTCCTGCCAGCAGCAGCCCTGTCAGCAAATCCTTTTTCCGGCTGCGTACAAAAACCACCAGGGCCAGCACCCAGGGAATGGGAAAGAAGCTGACGAATCTTCCTGCCTCGCTGGGATTGGCATACTGCTCCAGCGATGTGAGAAAGGTGGGAAGATAACCCAGAAGCTGCTGAATGGTTCTTCCTCCGTAGCTGACCCGCTGACCCGGATATTTTGTATTCATAATGTCCGTCAGATATTCCATATCATTCAGAAGGTATACCCCGGCAATACTGATTAAAAACGCCAGGCACCCTGCTGTCAGCAGCCAGTCCTTCCATCTGTAACTGCGTATCTCCTGCCAGTGTTCCGCTATCATCCAGATTAAGACCATCAGATAGAGATAGCCTGCCGGCACCTGCCAGGCGGGATACAAATCCACCACCAGGAAACAGGATGCAGACACTGCAAGGCCCAGCCCCCATAACATGCGTTTTCTTCTGTCCTTCGCCTCCAGAAAGTACCACACAAACACCAGCGCGGCTTCTCCTGCCAGAATCCAGTTCATGGTGGACCACCACATATTACAGCTGGAAAACCAGATGAGAGAGGCGCCCAGCAGTGACAGCAGCTTTTTCTTCCTGGTCAGAATCAGACAGAATTCAAAGGAAAATAAAAAGCCGAAGACCATCTTAAAGCACCAGCGAAAAGACAGACCAATCTCAGAGCCAAAGAGATAAAAGCCCCAGTCCATGGGCTGGGCCAGTGCGGAATAGCTGCGGTACAGGCCGGAAGCAGACAGATTTGTGGTCTTTTCCGCCCGGACTATCTGGTTGTATTTCCCATAATCACTGTATTCCGCCGACAGAAACCGTGGCACCCCCAGCATCCACTCATCGCTTCGGATGGCTCTGGACTGGCCGGCAACAGGGGCCACGTACTGAGAGCCGTCTCCCGGCTGAATATATCGGTCAAACTGTCCGATGGAAGAAAAATGGTATCTGTTCAGCACCAGAAATGCGAACAATCCCAGAGAAATCCACACTCTTTTTTCAAATATCCACCGGTACATCTGCGGGATATCCAGAAAACAGTGGGCTCCCAGAAATCCAAACAAAAGTATCAGCAAAACAGCCCGGCGCAGAAACAGGCCCCACTGATATTCCATCTTCCCCTCATATGCAATACGGAATACCAGGTCTCCCGGCTGCTGTTCCCCATTAATATACAGTTCTCCCTCCGGATACTGGTCCTCCAGGGAATTCCAGATGGTTACTCCGTTCCGGAATCTGCCCGCATCTGATGTAATCACAACACGGTATCTGGTGGGCCCGGAGACTTCTATCTCCTGATCAAACAGGAAATGATACAGGGCGTTATCCTCCATGGAACCCGCATAATATGTCTTCTCTGCCAGAACCTGTCCGCCTGCTTCTTCCAGAAGTTTCACATGTACCCGGCCATACACTCTTTTATTGTAGGTGGCCATCAGCAGAGAGACTCCGGAAAAATTTCGGTCGGCAGTAAAGGTCTGGGCAATTTCCGTTCCTTTTCGGATTTCTCCCACGTTTGCCTGATTCTCTATACTCAGCCCGCCAGTCTTTGCTTCTCCCTTCCAGCTTCTCTGAGACTGCTGTATGATACAGCCTGCCATGACAACCATCAGCAGAAGAAATGCTGCCCCGCGTATCTTTCTTTTCATTCCGGAATCTCCTTACTTTGTCTACTGTAACTCGTCCATATATTCCTGCAATGCTGTTTCCCAGTCTGCCATCCGGTAATCCGTGGTCAGACGCAGCATATAATTGTCCAGAACAGAATATGCAGGCCTTTTTACTTTTGCGTTATATTCTTCTGTGGAAATGGGGATGACCTTTGTGGATTTCCCTGCCAGTTCAAATATCTTCGCTGCAAAATCCGCCCAGCTGCACTGTCCTTCACAGGTGGCATGAAAGGTTCCGTAATTTTCCCCCGGTTCCAGAAAATGAATCAGCCTTGCCAGCTCTTTCGCGCTGGTGGGGTTGCCGAACTGGTCATTGACCACCTTCACTTCCTGGTTTGTCTCGGACAGCCGAAGCATGGTTTTCAGGAAATTCTTCCCGTCTCCATAGAGCCAGGCAGTCCGCAAAATAAAGTGCTTCGGTGCAAATTCTTTTACAAACCGTTCTCCTTCCAGCTTTGTCTTGCCGTAAACACTGTCAGACCCTGGAGTATCAAACTCCCTGTAGGGCCTTGTCCCATTTCCGTCAAACACATAATCTGTGGAAATCTGAATGAGCTTTGCATCCACCTGGGCAGCGGCAATGCTCAGATTCCGCGCTCCGATGGCATTAATGCGGTAAGCCAGATCTTCCTGGCTCTCGCAGAGTTCCACTGCAGTGTGAGCCGCACAGTTAATGATAACATCCGGTTTTTCGTCCCGCACCATCTTTAAAACTGCATCCACATCTGTAATATCCAGCGCCTTCCGTCCTTCTCCCTCCGCCACATCCGTGTTAATCAGATATGCTCCATCATAAATCTGATTCAGTGCTCGTCCAAGCTGTCCATTGCAGCCTGTAATAAGAATTTTCTTCATAATCGCCTCCATATTAAATCTGATTTACAGAAATCGGAGACCAGTTTCATATTTTACAATCTGAAACCGGTCTCTGTTTTATTCTCCAAGTCCATTTTCCACTGCTGTTACTACCGCCTGCAGCGCTTCCTCTTCGTCCTCCCCTTCACAGACAAATTCTATGGAATCACCGGATTTAATACATGCTCCCAATACGCTCAGCACACTTTTGGCATTTGCAGTGCCTCCTTTAAAATTAAAGGTAATCAACGCCTGGTATTTCACCGCTTCTTTACACAAAATTCCTGCCGGTCTTAAATGCAGGCCCGTAGGATTTTTAATCGTTACTTTCTGACTAACCATCTTCGTTCCTCCAATACATTTTCTGCCAGGTTTCTCCCGGTCTTTTTCCGGATAAAACCATCAGGACTCCTCTTTTCAAAATGCTTCTCTCCGGATAGAACCCATCAGGACTCCTCTTTTCAAAATACTTCTCTCCGGATAGAACCATCAGGACTCCTCCCGGTTATCTTATCCTTTCGAATAAGATAACCGGGCCCCTCCTCATTGTAAATTACAACATATTTTTCATAATCAGATCGGCCAGATTTTTTGCATCCTGATTAATCTCTGCCTGGTCTTTCCCCTCAATCATAACCCGAATCAGCGGTTCCGTACCGGATGGACGAATCAGAACTCTGCCTTCTCCTGCAAATTTCTGTTCCAGTTCATGGATTGCCTGGGCAATTTCCGGATATTCCATAAAATGTTCTTTCTTGTGATTTGGTACTTTTGCATTCACAAGGGCCTGCGGCAATACTTCCATAATCTGAGCCAGCTGAGAAAGAGGCTCTTTTGTCTCCACCATAACTTCCAGCAGGTGCAGAGCGCTCAGCAGACCGTCTCCGGTGGTATTTTCATCCAGGAAAATAATATGCCCGGACTGTTCTCCTCCTATATTATACCCATTTTCTCTCATATTTTCCAGAACATAGCGGTCCCCCACTTTTGTCTGTTCAATGTGGATTCCCCGTTGTTTCCCCATCAGCGTAAATCCAAGATTGCTCATAACGGTTCCCACGATGGTATTTTTCTTCAGATTGCCATGTTCTTTCATGTAGTTTCCGATAATGGCCATCACCTGGTCACCGTCTACCACATCACCCTTCTCATCCACCGCCAGCATACGGTCTGCATCCCCGTCAAACGCAATTCCCACATTGGCCTTTTCGTAAACCACCCTTGCCCGCAGCTCATCCATATGAGTGGAGCCGCAGTTGGCATTGATATTGGTTCCGTCGGGACTGGTATGGATTGCCACCAGATTAGCTCCAAGACCCTTTAACGTCTCCACCGCCGTATAATGGGAAGCCCCTTCCGCACAGTCCACCACAATTTTCAGACCGCTTAAATCCACCGGAACTGTTTTTTTCATGAAGAATACATATTCTTCCCTGGCATCAAAACGATAACTGATATTTCCGATACCGGAACCGAGAGGCATGGCAACATCTTTCATACCATTCTTAATCAGAGCTTCTATCTCGTCTTCCAGTTCATCGGACAGCTTATACCCTTCTCCGTTAAAGAACTTAATCCCGTTAAATTCCATGGGATTATGGGAAGCGGAAATAACTACTCCGGCTTCCACCTTATGTTTTCTGGTCAGATAAGCAATAGCCGGTGTGGGTACCACACCCATGTATACGGCATTTGCCCCTACGGAACATATTCCTGCCATCAGGGCATTGGCCAGCATTCCTCCTGAAATTCTTGTGTCACATCCCACAATAATCGTGGGCTGATATGATTTTTCTTTCGTGAGTACATAGGCCCCTGCCTGCCCCAGCTTCATAGCCAGCTCTATGGTAAGCTCCGTGCCCGCCACGCCTCTCACGCCGTCTGTTCCAAACATTCTTGCCATATTTTCCTCCATTCCGTATGCAATTTTGCATACTATGGTAAACGAACCTGTCAGTCTTCTTCTGCATCTCTGTCTCTGTTATTCTGGCTCGTTCCGCTGTTATTTCCGTTCTGATTGCTGTTATTATTGCTGTTATTACTATTATTGTTGTTATTACTATTATTATTGCTGTTATTATTTCCGGACTGATCTGCTTCATCCTGATTTACTTCCGGAGGGGCATTTTTATCCTCAATGGTAATCTGTACATTGATGGTATCCGGCAACTCAAATTTATCATCCGGCAAAGTCACGTCAAGAGGCAGGGTATGGGTACCCGGCTCCAGTTCCGCAACATCCAGCTCCGCCTTAATGCTTCCGTTCTGCAGGGTATCCATATACTCTTTCAGTGCCCTGACGGTTATTGCGACTGTGCTTCCGCTGAAGGACAGCTTATAATCCTGACTCAGCCCGTTGATTTTAATGCTGTCCACCGGCAAATGGAATACTTTGGATTCTTTCTGCTCAATCAGCACTTTTACAACCACCTGATTGGCAATGTCATCCACCAGAGAAATTCCTCCGTCTCCCAGATAAGGAGTAATATCAACGGTAGTCTCAATATCTTCCTTTTCCCCTTCTATATTGATTACATCTTCCGGAATATCAATGGAATTAATTCCGTTCAGCAATGCGGCCTCCCCTTTAATCAGAACCGTCTCCGGTGTTAATTCCACACCCCGGTACTCGTAACCTTCTGCCGGGGCTCCGCTTACCTGACAGCGGACAGGCACACTTTTGGTGCCCAGAATGCTGGCTCTTATGGTCACTACATTCTGATTCATTTCCAGCAGTTCAGAAGAAATCACTTCTCCGTTCTCATCATACAGGACGGGCTTCACGCTGTCCGTTACATCGCTGGATATTCCATCCACATTGATGGAAGCAGATACGCGATTAATCCTTGATACCACAGATTCCGGTCCGGATACCTGCAGAAGATTCGGAATCACCTCCACATCACCGATAGCGCAGCCTTCTGCCGGAGTTCCTGTGGTTTCCGGAGATATTACAAATTTCTGTTCAGACAAATCCTCCAGGGTAATCTGCATGTTTACTGTTTTTCGGATAATGTCAATATGCTTTTCATTCTTTTTCGCAGTGATTTCAATGGGCACCAGTTTCGTCTCTCCGTCCTGGCTCAAATCTACCTGACTCAGATCCGCAGTCACACTGAAATCATCACTGTCCATGTCTTCCACATAACTCCGGGGGCCGGAAATATAGAACACTGCAATATCCGTATCTCCCACAATATCCGGCACTTTTCCCATGGTACGAATCACTTCTTTATTCAGAATTTCCACCGGAACAGAAAATGTTTTGGTAAAGTCCGGATCTGCCATTTTTACTACCACCATCCACAATACAACAGACAGGAGGACGGACAGAATTTTCAGCCCCGGATTATTCACCAGATGCTTCATCATTTTCCTGAACATGCTTCATCCTCCTTTTCCATATCCGGAATCTTGCCACATCCATGGAGCCTTTTCGGATAAAATTCAATTTTCCTTTTAAGTATTCCGCATCCACATTCCGATACAGTTCTCCTCCCACAGCAATGGACACATTTCCGGTTTCCTCAGACACCACAATAGTCAGGGCATCGCAGACCTCACTGATTCCTACCGCCGCACGATGCCGGGTTCCGAGCTCTTTGCTCAGCTCCATATTATCAGAAAGGGGCAGATAGCAGGTGGCCGATACTACACGTTCGCCCCGCACAAGAATAGCTCCGTCATGCAGCGGTGTATTGTGTTCAAAAATGTTAATCAGAAGCTGGCTGGACACCAGAGAATCCAGCGGAATTCCGGTTCTCTCATATTCCTTAAGCACCACGTCCTGCTCAATAACAATCAGCGCACCTGTCTTCACTTTGGCCATTTCATAAGTTGCCTTTACAATCTCATTGACCACACGTTCGCTGAACCGCTCCTGGTTCTTCTGTGAATCAAAAGAGAATACCGATGTTATAAAGTTCTTCTGTCCAAGCTGTTCCAGCGCCCGCCGCAGCTCCGGCTGGAATACAATGATAATCGCGATTACCGCCACGTTAATGGTTTTCCCTGCAATCCACAGAATATTATTCATCTGGAACATTGCGGCAAGCATAACAAATACCAGCACCACAATGATTCCTTTCAGCAGATTCCATGCTCTGGTCTGTTTCACCCAGACCAGAATATTATAAATCAGGAATGAAATAATAATAATTTCCGCAATATCTGTTTTGGTTATACTGTGCCGGTCTACCCAGAACAGGTACTTCGATGCAAAAGAATTCATCATTGCGAATAAATCCCGTATCATTTTTTCATCCCCTTTCTTTTTGTCATTTCAGATTTCCGTAAACTGCCGGCCTGCTCTTCCTGCAGCCGGCCGAATTCCGTTCATTTTTCTATTCCAGCAAATCCTGGTCAATATCCAGTTCTCTGGCCAAATCCCTGCGATTGACGGTGGTACGCTTTTTCGGCGTAATCCGCTTCACTCTCTTTTCCTTTTTTGTCACAAATACTTTGGGAACGGCCTTCACAAAATAATAGTACTCGTCATCTTCAAATTGTACCCGTTCTATCCTGGAATAATCCAGATTATAGAAAAAGAATTCCAGAATCAGAGAAATTCCCAGAGATATCAGAACCCCTGTCACAACCCACAGGATTCTGTCCGTCATATCCAGCAGGATATACCCTACCAGCAGAATAATCAGTTCCAGCATACTGCCTGCAACCAGAGCAATCCTCCATGCATAATTGATGGACTGTCGGCGAATCACATAGACCACCAGCGAGGTAATCAGAAAGGCAGCCAGCACCAGATACATTTCCCTGTTCCCGGTTAGAATCCGCAGAGCAGCTGTAAATTTGGCAAATCCTTCCGTCTCTTCTGTAGATGTGAAGTTCACCAGGTTCTCCTGTACTCCTCTTACATAAAAGTAAGTGACAACTCCACACAATACTGATAAATATGCAGAAGGCCCTTTCAACATTCCTGTTGCCACCGGCATAACATGAGGTATCCGGAAAAAGCAGAGCACAGAAGTCAGCACGGCACTGTACCCATTCTGAGGCGCAAACTTCCCATACAGAAAAAAAAGCAGCAAAAACAGGCACAGGCCAATGGCACAGGCTTCCAGCGACAGTGCAGACAGATGGAGCAGTATCATTCCGCAGGCCAGCACAATCATTGCATTAATGGGCAGAAACGCACATCCAAGAGACAGCATCAGTACCACCGCCGGATGGTCCAGCCGCTCCATATAGCCAAGCTGGCTGTTAATCATGAAAAATACCGTCAGACCCAGAACAAATTTTATGCCTGCTGTCACATACAACTCATATTTCCCGTAAAAAAAACGCAGTTTTTCCCTTATTTCCAACAAACCTGTCATTTCCAAATCCTCCAAAAGTTATAATCGTTCTTCCTTCTCCCGGAGTTTTTCCACCTTCTTCAGGGTAGCATAATACTCCTTTACACTGGCGGTTGCTCTCTTATAACGTCTGGTGTATACAATACAGGCAATGACCTGGTAAATACTGATAAATACTACATACCGGATGATAAGCCACATGCCCAGTTCCGGCAAATCCCTGCCTTTGAGAAATTCTGTCAGGTCTTCCATCCTGTATACCAGCCAGCATACCAGCAGAATCCCAAAAGATATGGTGGAAGTGAGAAACGTTTTGAGCATCTCGTATCCCACATAATCTCTCCGATAATATTGTTTCACAGGCAGATTTTCTTTTCCTTCTCCTGCCTCATAGGCAGCCATTTTCGTCATAAGGCGAATTCTTTCTTCATTTAACATAGGTGCACCGTCCATTTTCCGAAATTAACCAGCTTTATTATAGCACACATTTTCTGTAAGGAAAAGTACAGGTGCACATTTTTTCACGCGTTAGCGTGATACGGTATTTCCTGTAAAAAAGAATGCGCTTACGCATTCTTCGCGCGCGAGCGGATTGCCTGGCAATAAATTTCATCTCCGCGAACTGCGCATCCCGCCCGGAGGGCTTTTCTCTTATAGGAAATCTATATACTTTAGCACTTCACAGTGACACGGTATTTCCTATAAGAGAACAAAGCGGACAGGCCCACGGGGTTTCCCTGACCCCTCTCCTGTAAGAGTACAAAACCGGCAGAACATGTCCGGCGAACCGTACCTCTTCCGGCACCCGCTCGCAGACACATATTCTGCCGGCAGTTTCAGTTGTCCAAAAACCTCATCCTGTCTTTGGTAGAGCCATTCTTCTTGGGTGCCACAGTGGCAGTGGGACGTTTAATCGCTCCGTTAAGTTCATTCTGAAGATGTGACCTGCAATTATCACAGAACCTTCCGCTCAGAACTCTTGCCCCGCACGCCTCACATTCCAGCGTAATCTGCGACTCCTCGGTAAATGCAAGACGCTCCTCTCTCACCCACTGTTTGATCTGCTTCACGCTGACTTCATTTGTCTCTGCAATTTCATTTAACGGTGCCTTTGGATGTTCCCTCAGATATTCCTTTACCTGCTGAAACTTTTCTTCCAGCTCTGCCATGCAGCCCGGACACAAAGGCGGTCCCTGCAGATAATTAAAGAGTCTTCCACATCCCCTGCAATTTCTTACTTCCATATCCTCTTTCCTCCTAATATCCTCTGCCGATACTGACGCTCAGGCAATATACCCGTTCTGCCCCGGCCCGCTTTAATTCTTTCGCGGCCTCGTTCATCGTACTTCCGGTCGTATAAATATCATCTAGCAATAAGATATGGCTTAATTGTACCTTATTTTTTCCGGTTTTAAAAGCCCTTTTCAGATTATTTTTCCGTTCTTCGTCATTTAATTCTTTCTGGGCCTTTGTATCCCTGGTACGGACCAGCAATCTGCCGTATACCGGCAGATTCATTTTCCTGCCAACCTTCCCGGCCACCAGCTCTGCCTGATTAAATCCCCGCTGTCTCATACGCTTTCGTGAAAGAGGTATGGGAACTACTGCCTGAATTCCCATCTCCTTTATCCAGCCGCCATATACTCTTACCAGTTCAGAGCTGTAGTATTCCGCATACTCCCGGCGGTTCCGGTATTTAAACCGATACAGGGATTCTCTGACTGCTCCTCTGTATATCCACAATGCTTTTCCCTGATCAAAAGCAAATTCTTTCCGGCTGCAGTCATAACAGTATTCCTTCCGTTCATCTTCCAGTGGTTTTCCGCACTGGAAGCATACCGGTTCTTTCACATATTCCGGCAGATTTCTGCAGCTTTTGCAGATTAATTCCTCCGGCGCGGCAAAAGACGAAAAAAGTATTTCATCACAGACGGGACATCTTGGCGGAAACAACAGATGCAAAAATTTTTCTTTCTTCAATTTCAATATGGTTACTTTATGAAAAATGTCTCCCGGCGATTTTATGGTATCACACTTTCGCCATGGATTCTACCGGTTTTTTCTTAAAAATTTCTAAAAGTACCGGAGAAATTCTTAGGATTTTCCTGGAACAAAGTGGACAGGTTCACTTCAACTCCCTGAATCCCTCAACCTTGAGGAACCTGGCTACTTTTCTGCGCCGAGCACAATTGCGAAGCAATATTTTCCTCCTGTGCGAGTGTGCATACATAATTATTTTGTCTTACAGAAATACACTTTCATGCATTAGCGTGACAGTGTATTTCTGTAAGACAAAATAAAAAGAACTGCTGCATTTTGCAACAGTCCTTTCTGTTTCAGGACAGCATCATCCGGTCGTTGGAAAATTCCCCGCCGCTGGCTTCCTCAAACTTTGCCAGTAAATCCGATACTTTAAGTCCTCGTTTTTCTTCCCCTGACACATCGTAAATAATTCTTCCTTCGTGCATCATAATCAGACGGTTCCCCAGCCGGATAGCATCTTTCATATTATGGGTAATCATCAATGTGGTCAGATGGTCCCTGTCCACAATTTCCTCCGTCAAATCCAGCACCTTTTTTGCCGTCTTTGGGTCCAGTGCCGCTGTGTGCTCATCCAGCAGCAGCACTTTGGGTTTTTCCAGAGAAGCCATCAAAAGGGTCAAAGCCTGCCGCTGGCCGCCCGACAGCAGCCCCACTTTGGAAGTCATTCTGCTCTCCAGTCCAAGGTCCAGAGCTTTCAGCTTCTCCTGATAAACTTCTCTTTCCTTTCCGGTAATTCCCCATCCCAGAAACCGTTTCTTACCTCTTCTGGCTGCAATGGCCAGGTTTTCTTCTATATTCATATCTGCCGCTGTACCGGTCATGGGGTCCTGAAACACCCTTCCCAGGTATTGGGCCCGTTTATGTTCCGGAAGTTTTGTCACATTCGCCTCATCAATGAGAATCTGCCCCTGGTCTGCCGGATAAACCCCGGCAATCATATTCAGCATAGTGGATTTTCCTGCGCCGTTTCCTCCGATTACCGTAACAAAATCTCCTTCATTCAATACCAGATCTATCCCGTTTAACGCCCGCTTTTCATTGATGGTTCCGGGATTAAAGGTTTTATACACTTTTTCAATTTTAAGCATCTGCCCTGCCTCCTTTTCTGCCTGCGGAGGCAAAATATTTACTCTTCAGATGGGGAATTGCAAGGAACAGAGCCACAATCAGAGCGGAAAACAGCTTCAAATCGTTGGTGGACAGCCCAAGCTGCAGCACAATTGCAATTACAATAAAATAAATAATCGCGCCGATTACGGCAGCCAGCATACGCAGTGCAAAATTATGAAATATTTTGCCAAATACCACTTCACCGATAATTACAGCAGCCAGTCCAATCACAATGGCTCCTCTGCCCATATTGACGTCCGCGCTGCCCTGATACTGGGCGTACAGGGCGCCGGAAACTCCTGCCAGCCCGTTGGAAATCACCAGTCCCAGCACCTTCTGATTACTGGTGTTTATGCCCTGTGCCCGCGCCATATTCTGATTACAGCCGGTGGCCCGGACTGCAGCTCCCAGTTCCGTACCGAAAAACCAGTACAGTACCAATGTGATAATCAGGCAGCAGATTCCTGCTGTAATACATGCTTCCTGAATGTAGCGGAGGCTTACAATCAGCTCATACTGGTCTACGCTGACTGCCTGATTGGATTTTCCCAGTATCCGCATATTAACAGAATACAGCCCAAGCTGAGTCAGAATACCTGACAGAATGGGCGGGATGCCAAACACCGTATGAAACAGCCCGGTCACAAGGCCTGCCAGCATTCCGGCCCCAAAGGCCATCACCATGGCCAGATAAGGATTCATTCCGCCCACAATGCACATAACCGCCACTGCCCCGCCGGTGGCAAGGCTTCCATCTACCGTCAAATCCGCATAATCCAGCACTTTATAAGTAATATACACACCAATTGCCAAAATTCCCCAGATTAACCCCTGTGCCACAGAGCCGGGAAGTGCATTGATCAGTGATCCCATTTCCTATTCCTCTTTTCCAATTTCTTCCATATCAGAAGGCATTTCCATGTTCAGGGCCTCTGCCACTTCCGCATTGTATTTTTTGGTCACTTCATCTGCGTACTGAATGGGCATTTCCCCAGGATTTTTCCCTTCGGTGAGAATTTCATACGCCATGATTCCTGCGTTATAACCAATGTTATAGTAAGAAATACTTAACGTTGCCAGTCCGCCGCCGGCACACATATTTTCCTCGCCGCAGATAATGGGAATTCCTGCCGGGCCCGTTACATTTTTTACGCCTTCCATATTATTTGCTATAGTGTTATCCGTGGGGATATAGAGCACGTCGCAGCTTTCCACAGCACTGGTTACTACCTGCTGGATATCATTGGAATCTGCCACAGTAAATCTCTCATAGGAAATACCTTTTTCTTCCAGTGCTTTCTCTGCCTGCTCCGCCTGGAACACAGAATTGGCCTCTGAAGAGCAGAATACAATTCCTGCCTTTTTTGCATCCGGAACCAATGCTGCCAGAAGGTCAATCTGCTGATCTATAGGCGCCAGATCAGAAGTTCCTGTTACGTTTCTTCCCGGTGCCTCATTGCTCTCCACCACGCCGGCTTCCACAAAGTCCGTAACAGAAGTTCCCACAATGGGGATATCTGCAGTGGCAGCCGCACATGCCTGCAGAGAAGTGGTGGCATTTGCCATAATCAAATCTACTTTGTCATTTACAAATTTTGTGGCAATAGTTGCGCAGTTTGCCTGCTCTCCCTGGGCATTCTGATAATCAAATTTCACATTGCCCTCTCCGAGTTTTTCTGTCAGAGCCGCTTTAAATCCTTCTGTCGCCGCATCCAGCGCCTGATGTTCCAGCTGCTGGCAGATACCGATTCTGTATACTTTATCTCCCTGGCTTTCAGAACTCTGCGTATCGTCTTCCTTCTGTTCCTCTGTTCCTGCGTCTTCTTTTTCCGTCGTATCTTCTGTCTCTTTACTGTCCTCGGAGCTCTGGCTTTCTTCAGATTTTTTTGCAGAATCTCCACCTACCGTACCGCAGCCTGCCAGTATGGAAGCTGCCATGGTCATGGACAATACAAGTGTCAGTATTTTTTTCTTCATGAATCTTTCCTCCCTGTACTTTAGCGCTTAAACGCGTTGATACTCTATAATATAACATTGAATGACAAAAAAGGCAAGAGCCTTTCTGCTCTTACCTTCACGTAACATTATCGTATTAATCTGTCTTTCAGCCCTGTATACCGCTTCTGCTCGCTGACGTTTGCAATCATTTCCTGAAATGTCGCATCATTCCCCACCAGTGTCACACATTTCCGGGCTCTGGTCACCGCCGTATACAGCAGGTTCCGGTTCATCAGCATTCTGGGGCCTGTCAGCAGGGGAATTACCACTGCCGGATATTCGCTTCCCTGGGATTTGTGAATGGTGATGGCATAGGCGAGTTCCAGTTCATCCAGTTGTTTAAAGGAATAATCCACCATTCTGCCTTCATCAAATTCCACCGTAACCAGTTCCTGGTATGTATTGATACTGCGAATCCGTCCCATATCACCGTTGAAAATTCCGGCTCCCTTATCAATAGCCAGTCCGTATTTACTGCGTATCTCCCATTCAAGCTGATAATTATTCTTAATCTGCATGACTTTATCTCCCTCCCGGAAGATAATATCGCCATGTTCTTTCTCCCGTTTCCCCTGTTCCGGCGGGTTCAGATACTTCTGCAGAATCCCGTTCAGCCGCTCCACGCCCAGCAGTCCTTTCCGCATGGGTGTCAGCACCTGAATATCAAAAGGCTCCGCATCCACAAATTTGGGCAGCTTCTGCTGTATCAGCTGAATCACCACACTGATGATTACGTTGGCGTCATACCGCTTCAGAAAAAAGAAATCCATACTCTGATTGTCCGGAATGACCTCTTCGCCCCGATTGATTTTATGGGCATTGACAATAATATCACTCTGAGCTGCCTGACGGAAAATTTTATTCAGCCGCACCACATGAAACCGACCGGAATCAATCATGTCTTTCAGTACGCTCCCCGGCCCCACACTGGGAAGCTGGTTTACATCTCCGGACAGAATCAGTCTGGTGCCTTCAGCCACTGCTTTGAGCAATGCATACATCAGGGAAATATCCACCATTGACATTTCATCAATGATAATCACATCTGCCTCCAGAGGATTCTGCTCATTGCGCTCAAAACCTTCTTTTCCTTCTGCTCCGCCGTTTAACTCCAGCAGACGGTGAATGGTACGGGCTTCAAATCCTGTGGTTTCACTCATCCGTTTGGCCGCCCGTCCCGTAGGCGCCGCCAGAAAAATATCCATGCCTTCCAGCTCAAAATAACGGATAATCGTATTGATGGTAGTGGTTTTTCCTGTTCCGGGCCCTCCTGTCAGAATCATCAGTCCATTGGTAACTGCTTCCTTTACGGCCTCTGCCTGAAGTTCATCCAGCACCATTCCCGTATCCTGCTCAATACTCCGGATCCGTTGGCGGATTTCCGCTTCCGGCACTTCAAAAGAAAAATCAAGCTGTTCCAGCATGGCCGCCGTATTGGCTTCCATATAATAATAACTGGCTCCGTAAATATACCGGCTATCCTCCTGTTCCCGGATAACCAGTTTCTTCTCTATGGCCAGATCCATGTAATGTTTCTCAATATATTCCGGAGCAACTCCCAGAATCTCACTGGCCTTCCCGGTCAGCAGATATTCCGGCAGGCAGGTATGGCCCTCCAGAGCGGCCTGTACCAGTGCATAGAGAATGCCGCTGCGGATGCGAAAATCAGAATCGGTGTGGATTCCGACTCTGGATGCAATTTCATCCGCAATCCGAAAACCCACACCTTGAATATCATCTGCCAGACGGTATGGATTTTCCTTTAAAATCCCATACAGTTCCTGGCCATATGCCTGAAAAATTTTTGCCCCAAGTGTCTGGGAAATACCGTATTGCTGCAGGAAAATCATGGCCTGCCGCAATTCCCGCTTCCCCTCGGCCTGTTCTGCAATTTCCATTGCCTTGCGCTGGCTGATTCCCTTCACTTCTGCCAGTCGTTCCGGCTCCTCCTCAATAATCCGTATGGTATCTTCCCGGAACTTTTTCACAATCCTGGCTGCCAGAGCCGCGCCGATTCCCTTAATGGCTCCGGAAGCAAGATAACGCTCCACCGATATCATATCTTCGGGAGGTTTTACCTGAAAAGAGGAGGTCTTAAACTGTCTGCCGTAGGAAGGATGGATGGTGTATTCTCCCGTCAGTTCCAGGCACTCCCCTTCGCTGACCCCGTGAAAAATTCCCACGCAGGTAATCTCTTCTTCCTCACAGACCAGATTTAATACGGTATATCCATTCTCCGTATTCTGAAAAACAATATGTTCCACATATCCTGACAAAGTTTCCACAATTTTATTCCAGACCGTAATTGCGCTTCATCTGGTCGTACAGTATCTGTGCAATTCCCAGTCCTTCTCCCTCCGTAGCCTGTTCTGCAAAACTCTGAGTCATCTGTTCTTTGTAATAATCCTTTAACTGCCTGGTAGAAGCGGAAACATCTTCTTCAGATTCCGGCACCATCCGTTGCATTGCCTTGAACATCTGCTCCACAAAATATGCCTCAAAATCTTTGCATACATCCATCAGTTCTTCTTCGGTGGCTGTGGACAAATCAGACTTCAGCGTTTCCTCCAGCTTGCCGGCAGAATCGGTGGCTGTATCCATATTATAATTATTGTAACAGGAATTAATTGCATTTAAATCAAGACTCATATGTACCCTTCTTTCCTGAATTGCCCGCTGCTGGCGAAGCACAGATATCACTTATTGAAATACTGTCATCAGCAGCATTAACGCTTCAACTGGTTTGCCTGGCTCAGCATATCGTCTGAAGCCTGAATTGCCTTGGAATTCATTTCATAGGCTCTCTGGGCCACAATCAGATTTACCATCTCGTCTGCCACCTGTACATTGGAGCCTTCCACATATTTCTGACGTATCTCGCTTCTTATCAGATTCGCGGTATTTGCCTCATTCAAAGGCTGTCCGGAAGCGTCCGACACGGCCAGAAGACTGTTGGACAGCTTCTCCAGACCCGCCGGGTTACTGAACTGGAACAGTCCGATGTTTCCTGCATTTACAAAATTCCCGTTGCCGTCCATATATCCGAACGCACCCTCGGTAGTTACCTGTATTTTACTGTTGCTCACATCCCCAGGCATGGTAATGGGATTCCCGTCGCTGCTCAGCACCGGATAACCGTCCGCTGTTACCAGCGTAAGATTTCCGTCATTGCCCACACTCAGCTTAAAATCCCCGTTCCTGGTATAATAGGTATTTCCGTCTGCTCCGCGCACTGCAAAAAATCCGTCTCCGGCGATTGCCATAGCTGTAAAGCTCTCACTGGCCAGCATGGAACCCTGCGTAAAATTGGAAGTAATGGACGCTACCCGCGTTCCAAGCCCCACCTGGGCAGGAATCGGTTTATTCTCTCCGTTTGCAGTGGTTGTTCTGGTCTGCAGTGTCTGATATAACAGAGATTTGAATTCCGTTTTCTCGGTCTTGTATCCGGTGGTATTCACATTTGACAGATTGTGAGCAATGGTATCCACTGCCGTCTGCTGGGAAATCATGCCGGACGCTGCCGACCACAATGATCTCATCATAACTTATGCCGCTCCTTCCTATGCTTTGCCGATATTATTTACAGCTTTTTCAAGTGTGCCATCTATAGACTGAATAATTTTCTGATTGGTCTCATAGGCTCTTGAAATGGTAATCATCTCCACCATCTCAGATATCACGTTCACATTGGACATCTCCAGGGTTCCCTGAATCACTCTCGCATCCGTGGCCTGAACCTGGCCGCCCTCCACCAGATCATACATATTCTCGCCATATTTGGACAGGAAATTATAGTCTGCAAAATCCACCACGCCTACCTGTCCCACCATGGCATTATTCTGGTAAAGATTTCCATTCTCATCTACTTTCAGTTCTACGTTGGGGTCTACCCGTATGTATCCGGCCTGCCCCGGATTTCCCGCCTGGGCCGCCGCCTGATTCAGCACATAATCCCCATCCTTCGTCATCAGGTATCCTTCCCTGTTGACGGTAAAAGCACCATCCCTAGTATATTTCACAGAAGTCTCTCCTGCCTTGTTGGTGAAGGAAATGGCAAAAAATCCGTCACCGTCAATAGCCAGGTCATAGACGTTATCTGTCACACGGAAAGAGCCCTGCCCGTAGTCCGTATAACACTCCCCAATCTTAACTCCCAGGCTCACATCTCCCAGTCTTCTGGACAGCCCCATAGCCGAAGTGTCCTTAATCTTAATTGCAAGCATATCATCGAAGGCCTGGGAAGTTGATCCTTCTTTTTTGAATCCGTTCGTTGCAGAATTCGCCAGATTGTTGGTAAGTACGTCCAGTCTGTTCTGCTGGTTTATCATCCCTGTATACGCAGTATATAATCCCTTTACCATAGCTCCTGCTCCTTTGTATGATAACTACATGTTGCCTGCCGCATTTTATTCTCCGAAATTATTCCGAAGCACAGAGCTGCAGCTGTCACTCATCTGTCTTACCGGATAAAAATTCCACGTATTTGCCGGTTCCGATGGCCACACAGGTCATGGGCTCCTCTGCTGTCATGGTATTGATTCCGGTTCGGTCCTCTATCAGTTCTTCCAGCCCGCGGAGCAATGCGCCGCCGCCCGTTAAAATAATTCCCCGGTCTGCCACGTCTGCCGCCAGTTCCGGAGGTGTTTTCTCCAGTACGCTGTGTACGGCTTCCACAATCTGTAAGGTAGCTTCCCGGAGAGCTTCCTCCGTCTCCTCCGAAGATACGGATACGGTTTTCGGAAGGCCTGTGACAAGATTACGTCCCCTGACGTCCATGGTATCATTCTGTGCCAGCGGAAAACAGGTTCCAATCTTTATCTTAATGTCCTCGGCAGTTCTCTCTCCTATCAGTAAGTTATGCTTCTTCCTCATATAACGTACGATGGCTTCGTCAAAATCATCCCCTGCAATCTTAATCGAGGTACTTACCACCGTTCCTCCCAGGGAAATCACTGCAATGTCCGCAGTACCTCCGCCGATATCCACAATCATATTACCGCACGGCTTGGAGATATCCACACCGGCGCCAATAGCGGCGGCTATGGGTTCTTCTATAATGGAAACTTCTCTTGCCCCTGCCTGATACGTGGCGTCTTCCACAGCCTTTTTCTCCACTTCGGTAACACCGCTTGGTACGCATACGCTGATTCTGGGTTTGCGGAAACTTTTCTTGCCCATGGCTTTCTGAATAAAGTACTTTAACATTTTTTCGGTCACTGTGTAGTCAGAAATAACCCCCTGGCGCAAAGGTCTTACCGCAACAATGTTTCCCGGAGTTCTTCCCAGCATCAGACGGGCCTCTTCTCCAATGGCTTTTATTTTGTTGGTATCTCTGTCAAATGCCACCACTGAGGGCTCTTTCAGCACAACGCCTTTTCCTTTTATATATACAAGGATACTTGCTGTTCCCAGGTCAATTCCAATATCAGTTGACATCATATAGTTCCCCTTTCGTTTCTCTTATCTATCTGCTTCGGAAATGCCGCAGGCACTTCCGCTTCCTGCGGTAACGGTACTTCTTCCCGCCCAAATACAATAAAACATAATAACTCTATTTTTCCATATATACATACATTATATACAATCACGGGGAATTTTCAAAGTGTTTTTTTCTAAAATATAAAAAAACGTCTATTATTAACCTTTTCCATGGCATTCCTTATTAAAGTTTATGGATTTTTTATAATTTTTCTAAAGTTTTCCCGTTTTTTTCACATATCTTTCACATTCTCCGGTTATACTTGTACATGTACTAGCTAACAAGCTAATATAATTTTTCATAACTCATGCTTCCTGGATTCCTGTTACATCCGGAATCCAGGAGGTACTCCCCGAAAGTTAAGGCTGTCCATTGGGACAGCCCTTTTTATCTTACAAAAAATACCATATCACGCTAATACGTGAAAGTACGCGTGCAATCCTCTCAGGACTGAGGGAGACAGGGGAACCCGGCAGGCCTGGCCGCTTTATTCTTCTTCCGCTTCCATCTCCACCAGAATCGTGGTGGAGTCTCCCTGTTCCGCCTGCTTCATGGCAGCTTCAATCAGTTTCGTGAAATTCTCGCCGGAATGAGTGGCCCCGCTCAGTATATCCACCTTTGTATCCCTCTGCCCTTCAATCAGCTGCCGCACATATTCCCTGGTATATTTATTGGGATAAGTCCTCTCCTTACTGCTCATATTCCGCATATATTCATTGTCCCATGCTTTGATAAAGCCGCTCTCATCTTTTGCGTTAAATTCCGCTGAGACAATGGTATCATCCTTCACCTGAATGCAGACATATTCTTTCCATCCATGAGAAAAACCGGACATTTCAGCAGTATAATAACCATCCTCCATTTTATTGCCGCAGCCTGTCAGCAGAACCGCTGTTGTCATCACAAATGCCGCCAGAAATTTCTTTTTCATTCCGGATCACCTTCCTTTAACTTTACTGCTGCCACCACTTCACCCAGTTCTTCCGCCTGGGTCAGAGACATGGCCGCTGTCTCGTCCGTTTCCCTGGCAAGCTGCTGATTGGTATTGGCAATCTCCAACACTTTGTCTACTTCCTGCGTTACCATGGAAACTGCTTTTTTCTGTTCTTCCACCACACGGGCCATATTATGGGAAATTCCGGTAAATTCTTCCGTAGCCGCATTGATTTCCTGGAAAGAATCTGCTGTTAATTCCGCGGCTTCCATTCCCCTTTTGATAGACATATTCGCCTGCTCAATCATATCTCCCGTCTGTTTCAGGGCATCGGCTGTCTGGTCAGCCAGAACACCAATCTGCTGAGCTACCACCGCGAATCCTTTTCCCGATTCTCCGGCGCGGGCCGCCTCGATGGAAGCATTCAATGCCAGCAGACTTGTCTGAGAAGATATTTCTTCTATTAACTGGCTGATTTTGATAATTTCCTGCATATTTGCATAAATATCTTTCATCGCCTCCTGCATGGCTCCCATGTGCTCCTGTCCCTGACTGACTTTATATTCGGCGCCTCCTGCACATTTCTTTACCTGTTCCGCATTTTCCGTAATATGTCCAATCTGCTCCGTAATTTTCTGAATACTGCTACTGAGTCGTTCCAGCGCCACTGCCTGCTCCGTAGAACCATCATAAAGCCGTCTGGCATAACCGGACACCTCGGAGGAATTTTCATTTACTGCCAGGGAGGAATGATTAATTCTGCGCATGGTTTCATTCAGGGAAACCGTAATGGCGGTCAGAGCCTCCCGGATTGCCACAAAATCCCCGGTAAATGTATCCGGTACTTCTCTGGAATAGTCTCCTTCCGACAGAAATCCAAGAGAGGATTTGATATCATTGATATACCCGTCCATACTGGATATGGTTTTCGCCAGTGCATTTGTCAGCACTTCAGCCTCATCATTGGTTTCCGCCAGCACCACCTCGTCTTTCAGATTTCCCTCCGACAGAGCTGTCAGCCTTCCTGTAGCCAGTGAAAGGGAATCGGAAATGCTGTCCGCCATTCTCACAATCACATACCGGGACGCCACCAGAAGAATCACTGCCAGCAAAATGCATACAAACACAGAAGTAAACAATATTCCCTGAAATTCCCTCCGGGGCGCATCCACAATCAGCGTCCAGTTAGTTCCAGGTACAGGCGCATAAGCCACATAATGGCGGATTCCATGCAGTCTCATGGACTCTGAACCTGTCTGGGAATTTATCATATTGTCAAATACCGCTTTATTTTTCCCGGAATCATACAGTCCGTACACATTTTCATGTTTCTGCATATATTCCAAATCCTTATCCGCAATAATTGTTCCCTCTTCGTTAATCATGTAGGAAGAGCCTGTCACTCCGATATTGATATTGGACAGTACGTCGTGCAGCAAATCGTATTTATAACTTCCTACCAGATAAGAATCCACTTCTCCTTCTCTTGTCATGGGCAGGGCAACCCGAAGCTGACATATGTCATTCTCATACCGCGGTTCATCTATGACAATATTATTTGTTTTTGTAAGATATGTATAAAATTTTTCTTCTGCGATGCTTTCCGGAGCGGCCTTATCCCCGTACATTTTCTGCCCGGACAAATCATAGCCGCCCAGCCAGACAAATTCAATCCGGCTTTCCCGCTCATTCAGAACCTCCTGTTTTTCTTCTTTCGAGGCTTCCTCATCCGTCAGAACCTCCTCCAGCGCCAGATTGGTCATCCGGTCCGTCAGCAAATGCAGATTGGCGCTCACGTTCTGTGAAGACGTTTTAGCCATCATCTGCAGATTTTCCAGTAAAACAGAATCTGTGGAAACAAAACTGCTGATAATCATTACAACGGTAAGCAGAACTCCAAGGGTAATGGATACAGACATTACATAAAACACGATAATCTGTTTGATTGTTTTCTTCTCCATAATCTTTTGTTATCCTTTCTCACTATTACCTCTTAATTATATCAACTTTTTTCGCAAAAACACCCCGTTTTCCCGCTTTTTGTCATTTCCGGGGAATTGTAAAAATGATATGCTATGCACATTCTCCGCGAGCTGCGCATAATGGTTTTATCTTATAGGAAATCTATATATTTTAGCACTTCACAGTGACACGGTATTTCCTATAAGATAAAAAAAGAATCCTGCATTGCAGGATTCCTGGATTATTTCAGATATTTTTTAATATACTGGCCGGTATAGGATTCTTTCACTTCCGCCACTTCTTCCGGAGTTCCCTTTGCAATGACCATACCGCCGCCATCTCCTCCTTCCGGCCCCATATCAATGATATAATCCGCTGTCTTTATCACATCCAGATTATGCTCTATTACCACCACCGTATTGCCGCCTTCCGCCAGACGCTGCAAAATTTCCGTCAGCTTATGCACATCTGCAAAATGGAGGCCTGTGGTGGGTTCATCCAGAATATAGATGGTTTTCCCTGTACTGCGCCGGCTCAGCTCCGTGGCCAGCTTAATCCGCTGGGCTTCCCCGCCGGACAGGGTGGTAGAAGGCTGGCCCAGTTTGATATAGGAAAGCCCTACATCGTATAATGTTTCAATTTTCCTCTTAATAGAAGGGACATTTTCAAAGAAAGTCAGTGCTTCCTCCACGGTCATATCCAGTACATCGTAAATGCTTTTTCCTTTATATTTTACCTCCAGAGTCTCTCTGTTGTAACGTTTGCCGCCGCACACCTCACAGGGCACATAAACATCCGGCAGGAAATGCATTTCTATCTTCAGAATACCGTCGCCGGAACATGCCTCACAGCGGCCGCCTTTTACATTAAAGCTGAACCTCCCTTTGGCATATCCTTTGGCTTTGGCATCCGGCGTCGCTGCAAACAAATCCCGTATCTGGTCAAATACTCCTGTGTAAGTTGCCGGATTGGACCGCGGCGTCCTTCCAATGGGAGACTGGTCAATATCGATTACCTTGTCCAGCTGCTCCATCCCTTCAATGGATTTATGTTTGCCCGGAATCACTCTGGCCCGGTTTAAATCCCTTGCCAGACGCTTGTAGAGAATTTCATTGGTAAGGGAAGACTTGCCGGAACCAGATACTCCGGTCACACAGGTCATAACGCCCAGGGGAATTTCCACATTGATGTTCTGCAGATTATTTTCCTGAGCCCCTTTGATTTTCAGAAAACCAGCAGGCTTTCTTCTGGTTTCCGGAACGGGTATCTTAATTCTGCCGCTCAGATAAGCCCCTGTCACGGATTCCTTATTTTTCATGATTTCCTGAGCAGTTCCCTGAGCCACCAGACGTCCCCCGTGCTCTCCGGCTCCAGGTCCGATATCCACAATATGATCTGCCGCAAACATGGTGTCCTCATCATGCTCCACCACAATCAGGGTATTTCCCAGATTTTTCAGATTCCGAAGGGTATTCAGCAGCTTGTCATTATCCCGCTGATGCAGGCCGATACTGGGCTCGTCCAGTATATAGGCCACCCCCACCAGCCCGGAACCTATCTGAGTGGCCAGCCGGATACGCTGAGCTTCTCCACCGGACAGCGTTCCCGTTGCCCTGGATAAGGTCAGATAATCCAGTCCCACATCCACCAGAAATCCAACTCTCGCCCGGATTTCTTTTAACACCTGAGCTCCAATCAGTTTCTGATGTTCCGTCAGCTCCATATCTTTCAGAAATGCCTGCAGCTTTCGGATGGACATGGATGTGACTTCGTAAATATTCTTTCCGGAGACAGTCACCGCAAGGGCTTCCCGCTTCAACCGCTGACCGCCGCAGGTCTTACAGGGAGTCACTCGCATAAACTGTTCATATTCCTGCTTCATGGTATCGGAGCCGGTCTCCCGGTACCGGCGCTGCACATTCCGTACCAGCCCTTCAAAGGCCACATCATAGACCCCTTCTCCCCGCTGGCCCTTGTAATGAACCTTCAGTTCTTTTCCCGCGGTGCCATTTATCAGAATATTCTGAATTTTTTTTGGCAGTTCTTCATAGGGCGTATCCAAATCGAACTGATATGTTTCTGCCAGTGCAGTGAGAATGGCATTGGTAAAGCTGCCCTTATCGGTACTGGACTGCCATCCCATGACCTGAATGGCTCCTGCCGCAATGCTTAAGGACTTGTCCGGAATCATCAGGTCCACATCAAATTCCATCTTATACCCCAGTCCAAAACAGTCCGGACAGGCGCCGAAGGGATTGTTAAAGGAAAAACTTCTGGGCTCAATCTCTTCAATGCTGACGCCGCAGTCCGGGCAGGAAAAACTCTGGGAAAAATTCACCGGCTCGCCTCCAATCACATCCACCGTCATCAGCCCTTCCGCCAGTTCCAGTACACCTTCCACAGAATCTGTCAGACGCTTTTCAATGCCCGGCTTCACCACCAGACGATCCACCACAATTTCAATGTTGTGTTTGATATTTTTATCCATGGGGATTTCTTCTGTCAGATCATAAATATTGCCGTCAACCTGCACTCTCACATAACCGCTGCGTCTGGACTGTTCAAATAATTTCTGATGGGTTCCCTTGCGTCCCCGGACCACCGGAGCCAGAAGCTGGATTTTGGTTCCTTCCTCCATAGACAGAATCTGGTCTACCATCTGATCCACCGACTGCTTTTTAATCTCTTTTCCGCAGACCGGACAATGGGGGATTCCAATTCTCGCATACAGCAAACGGAAATAATCGTAAATTTCCGTCACTGTTCCAACGGTGGACCTGGGATTGCGGTTGGTAGACTTCTGGTCAATGGAAATGGCCGGAGACAGCCCTTCAATCTTCTCCACATCCGGCTTCTCCATCTGGCCCAGAAACTGCCTTGCATAAGAAGAAAGAGATTCCATGTATCTGCGCTGACCTTCCGCATAAATGGTATCAAAGGCCAGAGAGGATTTCCCGGAACCGCTCAGTCCCGTTAAAACGATAAATTCATTTCTCGGAATATCCACATCCAGGTTTTTCAGGTTATGCTCATTGGCTCCCCTGATTTTAATATACTGCTTTTCTGCTTTTGCCATTTTGATAAACTCCTTTTTCCGTAGATTCCCGCGTATCATGAGCCGGGAGTGTCAGGCTACATATCCCGCAGATTCTTTTTCAGTTCTATCATCTTGTCACGCAGTTCGGCCGCCGCTTCGAAATTCAGCTCGGCCGCTGCCGTCTGCATTTTCTTCTGGATTTCTCCAATCAGTTTCTCCAGTTCTTTTTTGCTCATGGATTCCGGGTCTTTCCGGAACCGATATTCCTCTTTTGCCACCTTTTTGGATATACTGATTAAATCACGTACAGACTTGCGTATGGTTGCCGGGGTAATTCCGTGCTCCTTATTATACGCCTGCTGAATGCCCCTTCTTCGGTTCGTCTCATCTATGGCAACACGCATGGAATCGGTAATGCTGTCTGCATACATAATAACATGCCCCTCGGAATTCCTGGCTGCACGTCCAATGGTCTGAATCAGAGACGTTTCTGACCTTAAGAAGCCTTCTTTATCCGCATCTAAAATCGCCACCAGCGTAATCTCAGGAATATCCAGTCCCTCCCGCAGCAGATTGATGCCTACCAGCACATCAAATACATCCAGGCGCAAATCCCGGATAATCTCTGCCCGTTCCAGGGTGTCGATATCAGAGTGAAGATATTTCACCCGAATTCCCACTTCCCGCATATAGTCAGTCAAATCTTCCGCCATCTTCTTGGTAAGGGTGGTAATCAGGACTTTGTTCTTTTTCCCAATCTCTTTGTTGACTTCGCCAATCAAATCGTCAATCTGTCCTTCCACCGGCCGCACGTCAATCTCAGGGTCCAGCAGCCCGGTAGGACGGATAATCTGCTCTGCCCGCAGCAGTTCATGTTCCTTTTCATAAACGTTGGGTGTGGCGGACACAAACAGCATCTGGTCTATCTTGCTCTCAAATTCTTCAAAGTTCAAAGGACGGTTATCCTTCGCCGAGGGCAGCCGGAATCCATAGTCCACCAACGTGGTCTTCCGGGACTGGTCTCCGGCATACATCCCCCGTACCTGCGGAATGGTGATATGGGACTCGTCCACAATAATCAGGAATTCCTCCGGAAAATAGTCCATCAGCGTATTGGGGGGAACCCCTTCCGGAGCCCCTGCCAGATGCCTGGAATAATTCTCAATGCCGCTGCAGAATCCTGTTTCCCGCAGCATTTCAATATCAAAATTGGTGCGTTCTGCAATGCGCTGGGCCTCCAGCAGCTTGTCCTCCCCTTTGAAATATTTTACCCGTTCTTCCAGTTCCTGCTCTATGGCCACAGCAGCTTTATTAATCTGCTCCTGAGGCACCACATAATGGGAGGCCGGAAAGATGCTGATATGCTCCAGGCTGTTCTTAATCTCCCCTGTCAGCACATCTATTTCCGTAATCCGGTCAATTTCATCCCCAAAGAACTCCACTCGAACAGCAGTTTCTCCGCGGTTGGCCGGAAAGATTTCCACCACATCTCCCCGTACCCGGAAGGTTCCCCGGTGAAAATCCATATCATTTCGGGTATACTGGGTATCAATCAGCCTCCGAATTACCTCATCTCTGTCCTTGCTCATGCCCGGACGCAGGGATACCATCATTTTCTCAAAATTCTCCGGCTCGCCCAGTCCATAGATACAGGATACGCTGGAAATAATAATCACATCTTTACGCTCAATCAGCGAAGCTGTGGCTGAGAGCCTGAGCTTGTCGATTTCCTCATTGACGGAGGAATCCTTGGCAATATAGGTGTCAGAAGAAGGCACGTAGGCTTCCGGCTGGTAATAATCGTAGTAGGACACAAAATACTCCACTGCATTCTCAGGGAACATCTCCTTGAATTCTCCGTATAGCTGCGCCGCAAGCGTCTTGTTGTGGGCGATGACCAGCGTCGGTTTCTGCAATTCCTGAATGACATTCGCCATCGTAAATGTCTTGCCGGAACCCGTAACCCCCAGTAAAGTCTGGAATTGGTTGCCCTCCTTGAAGCCTTTGACCAGCTCGGCGATGGCCTGCGGCTGGTCGCCTGTGGGCTTGTAGGGGGCTTGTAATTTGAAAGCACACCCGCCTTTTGGGTTGCTTTCATGAGCAAGTAGCTGACCGCTGTCAGCGGATTGCGAATTACCTCTTTTATCTGGCATATGAAAACCTCCAATTTGTGACCGGACACTCGAAAACAAGTTTTCTCGTTATCGCGACATTCGTCAAATGCTCCTGCAAGCAGGGCATTTTCCTCATTATTACCGCGCAAAAAGTTTGCTTATTCGCCCGAAATTCGTGTAATTTGATTTTCGATTCGTGCAAAATGGGCTTGCAAAGCTGGCGAATAAGCGTTAAAATAGCAATTACACGAATGCAGGTCACATTACGTAGTATCCTTTAGAAAAACCGTATTTTTGAAACGAAACAACACTGAATAACACCAGCCAGTACAGATAGTATTATCCCGTCATTTGGTTTTTCATTATAACACATAAGTCAAAAAAAGTACAGACCAAAATCGAACTTTTGTTCTGTACTTTTTTCATGCAATTTGATTATGCCAGTATCTTAGTTTCATGCAAGAAACTCACTGATTTGTTCTATATAATTATCTCCTGAAAAATCTGTACCGTTTTCACATTCTTCCTTCGGGATTACTTCATTAATAAACGGCTGGAGATCGTCTAAGCAGTCCTCGATGATTTCGGCATCCTCTATACTTTGAATGGAATTTATGACAGCCTCATATAACGGTAGTAAAGGTGTAGTTTTTGGTAATGTATATAAAACTTACTAAACCTTTAAAATTCATTCTCATGAGCTATTCCTCCTGGCTCAATATGATTAAAAATCAAATATTTATCAAGTTCTTAACCAGAATCTTTACCAATCCCCTTTAAGATATTTTTCTATTTCCCGAGCAAACTCCGAAATATACTCTTTATCCTGTTTTACTCGAAATATCTCATATTCCTTCTCTGCTTTTTTCATAGCGGTTTCATGTGATATTTTCCCTTTTCCATCCAACACTTCCCGCCGATTATTTATCAAAAACTGATTTGTCTGCTCCACCCAATCCTGCATACTCATTAAAATCTCATCTTCTGCCATCAGTTCAGCATAATCAATGAACATGGACCAGCCTGTTTAAACGGGACAATTCCTTTTCATTTAAGTAATTTTGGGCAATACCTATATCCCGCTTTAGCACTTTTCCATCTGGTGCGTCCTTCCATGTTGTCAACCCCATAGCTGGCTTTTCTGAATCCGCACGCTCATATATTAATTCAGCCGCTGTCTTTCCAGTAACTGCAAAATGAAGTTTATTCTGAACAAAGGCATAGAAATTCTTTGTAATTTCACTGTTTTTATCATAATCATAGCTACATTGTTCAAATATATCCGTGATTTTCTGACAGGCTCTACGCTCACTTGCCCTGATTTCCCGGATGCGTTCTAATAATTCATCAAAATAATCTTTTCCAAAGGGTTTTCCATTTTTTAACATATCATCATTTAACAGAAACCCCTTATTAATATACTCTTTTAATGTTTTCGTTGCCCACTGTCGAAACCTGGTGGCCTTTTTTGAATTTACACGATATCCTACAGCAATAATCGCATCTAAATTAAAGCATTTTACTTTTCGGCTAACATTTCTTCCGCCTTCATTTTGAACTACCGAGAAAAACTCGGCAGTTGCCTCTGCATCCAACTCTTCTTCTTTATAAATATTTTTCAAATGCAATGAAATATTATCTGCTGTGCAATCAAATAATTCTGCCATTGCTCTTTGCGTCATCCAAAATGTTTCTTCTTTAAAAATGACATTCACATAAACATTTGTATCCTCTAACTGATATAATATAATCTCATGCTCCTGCATAGATACCCACCTCTTCAAATTATAACATATTCTTCCATAAAAAAAAATAAGTGCAGAAGGTAAAGCACTATTGATATGCCTTATCTCTTACACTTATATGGTACTAAAATCCCTCCAAACTCTAAAACAGGTCTGGAGAGTGTCTGTTAAGTCTTTTCGGGCATAGCAATACCGCCCACCATAACACCGTTTTTTTATGGTGGGCGTTTGCCTTTAAGCCTTATGAAATAAAAGAGCCAACAAACTGCGAAATGATATTCACTCGTTCATCGGCTCTGCGTCTTAAGCGTCTGGCTCTGTGATGACTGTTATTTGTAAATTTTTTGCTTCAATCAATGTTTCCTGCTTGCATTTCGGACAGTAGAGTGGGTAGTTTTTTAAAACGGTATCTTCCCTAATTCTGTCACGGGTCTTATTTCCGCAAAGAGGGCAATGCACCCAGTCTGTAATAGCATCCTGCTTACTCATAATCGACACCTGCCCGCAATTCCTTCTCTAAAAACTGTCTTATATATGGGTTGTTTTCCTCACTCAATGTAGGTTGAAACGCCATGTAACGGCATTTCTGATACTGCTCACCATCCAATACAAAAGTATATCCCATTACACATTTCGGATTACAGTCATCGGGATTGATAAGCCGTTTACAGACAGACGCTTTCTTGATTTCTTTTTTTATCTTTTCGGGAAATGTGTCAAGAAAGCTCTGGTACTTCTGTATATGTTCGGAATAAATACGGAGCTTCATTCCCGTTTTTCGGGATACGAATGTTGCCAAAGTCCTTTTATTGCTGTTTAGCACATAAGACACGACGTAGCCGCTTTTTTGGGATTTAATATCGCACTTACAGCCGTTTTCTATCAGATACTCGTTAATTTGATTTACAAAACTACGAAAACGCCCGTCAACTGTTTCCGTAAACATATTAAATTTCTCGTCCATAAGCCCCTCCGTTATCCCTTTTTTGATACGGGTATCCATACCTCATACTGTGCGTTCTGTGGGTCTGGATTTAAGTAAACCTCAATATCGGGGGCGTTGGCATACTCATATCCAGAGGTCGGAAGCCACTCGGTTATAATACGCTGCTCCAATTCCTGTATGGACTGGTTTGTACCTGTTCCAGAAAAGATTGCCCAAGCAGACGCAGGCACGGTATATTCTTCAAACTCATCGCTTGCTTTTGTACTGGAAACGGCAATAAAATATTTCCATTGTTCTTCATCATTGCAGGCGCTCACACCCAAAAGTCCCATTGGCGGCGTATCCATTATTCCTGCCAATTTCTGTATTGTTCCATTTTCGGCGGCGTCCTGCCACATCTTAGGCACAGTCATAAAGTTATTTTCAATTTCCTTGTCAAGCGGTGCAGATACGCCAATAATGCGGAAGGCTTCTTTTGTTTCAATTCTATAATTCATTTCTGTTGCTCCTTTTATAGCAACTCTAAACACAATGGGGGAAAAAGATTTCACAGATACTCCCGCAGTCTTAACGAATGAAGGGGCTATCCCATGAAAAGACTGGAACGCCCTGTTAAATGCAGTCGGAGAACGGTAGCCGTACTTCTGTGCAATATCAATAATCTTTGCATTCCCACCTTGCAAGTCCACCGCCGCTAACGACATTTTTCTTCTTCGGATATACTCTGCCAGAGTGACACCCGCCATATAAGTAAACATTCTCTGATAATGATAGGTAGAGCAGCAGGCAATCCGCCCAAGTTGTTCATAATCAATTTCGCACGTCAAATGTTCTTCAATATAATTCATGCTTTGGTTTAATCTTTCAACCCATTCCATGAGATACCTCCTTCATACATATTGTGCTTATGAATATAAATTCGCCTTTGTTATTATAATGCTTATTCTTATATTTTTCCTCTCTATACTTGCACAAAAAAAGAGAGGTAATTATTTTAGTAATTGATATTCGCTTTTCTTGCTTGGCTACATAAATCACGGGTAGATAAAGTATAGCTTTTTCCGTCTTTGATAAAATGTGTCCCACACTGCCGAAACTCAAAATGTACTTTGCGGGCGACACATTGCTCCCGTATGGAAAGCACCCACGTATAGTCAAGTGGTCTGGCATTTCTGTCTGATTCACCGCCAACTACAACTAATTCAACATTATCAAGATAGTCTGTAAGGTTTATTTCCTCAATCAACGGCTGGCAGATAATATTTTTATGTTTAACAGGCAATTTATTGAAAATGGAAAGCCTGTAATCAGCCCTGTCTTGATTTTCTACCGTACAACCAACCGTAACATTATCATATCCATCGTTCCAGTCCATTGGAATACAATCCATGAAACGTTCAATACGCTTTGTTAGAAAAAGAAAGTGCAGGTCTGAACGCTCCCGTATCATCTGCCAACATTCAGAACGCCATTCATCGGCATCCCCAATCAGAAAATCCGTAGAAAAGCAGAGATATACGGTCTGCCCAGATTTAATTTTGTATGCTCCCGATTTATTTTTAGCGATAGGGGCGTAAAAATTATCCGTCTTTGCAATATTGTTTGTATCAATCCTGCGCTTGAAATCGCCCTTATGAATATAACAATACCTACACCCTTCACTATGTTTGTGGCAGCCACGCCACGGATTCCACATTGCCATGTTTATAACCTCTCATTCCCGCTGACAGGACAGCGTCATCAGATTTGAATAGCCATAAAAATCTACCGCACTTTGTGTTTCGATTTTTCTTACCGCATAGCGTATTGCCGCTCTTTTTCGACTACTCTTTGTTCTCTATTTTGGATTTTCACTTGTTTATGCTGAAACTTTAACACTCACTTAGGATTTCTTCTTTCTTCTATCAATAGGCTTCTCGGCAATTATCGGTATAAGCCAGACACGGTTGATGTTCATTGCTCCTTCAATACGATTTTCTTTGCATAGCCGCTGCACCCACCTAAGCGATACGTTCCATTTTTCTGCGGCTTCTTGTGCTGTCATATATTCAAACATTTTTGACCTCCTATTGCGTACTGTATATAGTATAGCCGCTTGAACGAACTATATCAAGTGCAGAAATATGAGCTTTTTAAAAACTCCCCGAAAAGAAAAACGACAGAGATTTTACCCTCTGCCGCCATATCGCCTATGCGAAAATGATTTCCTCGTTCACAATCCCCCTCGCACAAGCCCTTATGTTATTGAGTCGTCCAATCCATTCTAAGGCGTTTTCTTCCTTTAGGCGTTCCGTTATGCCCTGCGCCTGTTTCATGCCCTCTATGAGCCTTTCAAAGCGTTCCTGCGCCTGCCTGTCGATGTCGGCAAGGTAAGCGTTCAACCTGCCGCTTGTAAGAAGATTGGTGTATGTAACCTTGCGGCACTGCTTCAGATAATCCAGATGCCGTTGCCCCCATATGCCTATCGGCTGTTCTTCCTCGGCGGATAAGGCTATACATGGAATTAAATAGTCACCTTGTCTTTCATATTTGCCATCCATTTCCTCAAATAATGATTTTGCCATTTTCTATTTCCTCCAAATAAGATATTCACTCCACATTATTGTGTCTGTTGTCTTAAACACAATTAATAGTTTTCTCCTTATCTGGTTTCACTTATGTCTGAAGCCCCATATACTCCTTCCAACTATCTGCTCTATGGTAAATCACCTCTGCTGCAGTTTCCTCATGAATCGCCCGGTGAAATTGGCAAAATAATCCTTTGTTAAAACCGTCCAAAGTTTTGAGTCATTCATTATCCATTGCAAATCCCTTACTGGTAAAAAGGATGGAGTAACACATTTCAATACTAAGCAAGGGTTATTATAACAAAAAATTTTATAAAACATATCTGAATAATACGGAAATTCACTGAAAAAGAACCGGATACCCGGAGAAGAAAAGATTCAGTCAAAAATCAGAAAGCCGCAGCTCCATTCCTGTGCAGCCTTAGAAATATAATGTGTTTACTCATCCAGAGACATATTTTCCGGACGAATGTGAAGATAGGCACATATCCGAAGGAATTCATCCGCCCCCAGAACTTCACCCGTTCCCACATAAAATTTCTCTGCAGGAATTCCCAGCACATTTGCAACAATCTCCTCTGAAATGCGTTTTTCCCTCATCTGCTCTGCCAACCACTTCTTCGCCTGTTCCCCCATACTGCCCCTCCCTTTTTTTATCTATTATATTCTCTTTTAAAAAGAATTTCAATCATTCATTTACTTGGTTTCAGAGAATTATTTCTAATTTATTGACGGGGATTTTCGGGTAGTCTATGATTAGAAAAGAGGTGAGAGCATGAAAAATCCGAATATTTCCAAAGTTTTAAAGGCATATCGCAAACTAAACAATTTTTCCGTTAATGATTTGGTAATAAGGCTGGAAGACCATAATCTGCCTGTTGCCCCGAAAACGATTTATGGATGGGAAAGCGGCCAGACGCAGCCGGATGCGGATACGCTGCTGATCCTCTGTAAAATATATAATATTGATAACATTCTTGGTACTTTTGGCTATAATGATTCCATGGATAATATGTTTCTTTCCGAAGAAGAACGCACATTAATTCTGCGGTATCGTGACTGTCCGGAAATGCAACACGCAGTAAAAAAGTTATTGGAAATGCCTTAAAACAAAAATCAGCCTTTACAGAGAAAAGGCTGATTTTTGTTTCCGTACAGATATGCTCCGTCAAAACATCCGGTCTCTCAGGAATGAGAGCCGGAACGTGTTTTGGAGGCTTTCTGACGCTTCTGTTCAAGATTCTGATAAAATTTTGCCTGCTCAACAATCAACTCCTGCCGCTCCTGTGGCAGAGAACGGTACAGGTGTATCAATGCTCCTTCCGCAGGACTTAAGGAAGAAGGCGACGGCTTCTTTTCACTGCTGAGACCCAGAAGATAATCCGTGGATACATTAAAATACTGCGCAAAACGAACCAGCGTTGCAAAATCCGGTTCCCGATTATTGTTGACATATCCATTTACAGTGGACGATGCGATATGAAGATCCAGAGACAACTGCTTTTGTGTCAGATTTCTTTCCTCAATCAGATTTTCCAGGCGAATATAGAAATCCATAAGGGCACCCCCATTCAGATAAATTGAAGTATCTTTATCTTAATAGAACACCACTTTACAACTTTTCCATAAAAAAAATGTCATACAGGACTTTCTGATGTATAATAAGTTTGCAAACAAAAAAATACGAAAGAAAGTGATCCTGTACGACAGACTTATTATACAACGAAAAAACTATAATTGGTAGACTTTATCATTATTTTTACATTTATTTTGAGGCTTGTTCCATTCCTACAGCCGAGACATTGGTCCTGCTCCTGCTGTCCATACTGACACTGGAGTCAGCGGATTCCATCCGTTTCCTTTACAGACATTTCCTGTCAAAGCTAACAGATAAATCCCTGAATGCCTTTTACTATGCCTGCTCCTATGCCAAAGTGGATTATTCCAGGTTTATGAATGCAACAGCATCTATGGCATTGAAACTAATCCCGAAATCCTTAGAGACGCAGCCCGTTTTTTTATGCATGGATGATACCATTGTTCCCAAATATGGAAAGAAATTTGAGGATGTCTCAAAACTCTTTGACCATTCCGCGCACAACGGCAGCGGCTACCTGAATGGGCACTGCTTTGTAAGTGTCATGCTCTGTGTGCCAATGTGGGATAAAGGCAAGATTGTTTACCAGGCGTTTCCGCTTTCCTACCGTATGTGGCAGAAAGAAGAGTCAAAATTAAAGCTGGCTGCTTCCATGGTACGCCAGGCCATGCCTGAATTACAGGAAAAGGCGAATGTCATTATCCTATGCGACAGCTGGTATACAAAAGGGGATCTGGTTTCTGTCGTGGATGAATACCCAAACCTTGGCCTAATCGGAAATGCAAGGTATGACTCTGTCCTTTATGACCTTGCCCCGCAGCCGACCGGAAAAAGGGGCAGGCCTGCAAAACATGGGAAACGTCTTTCGGCGGAAAAAGATTTTACACTTTCGGATGAAAAAATAGGCGGTTATTATATTGGGATGCGCCGTGTCCTTACAAATATTTTCGGCACAAGGGAAGTTTTTGCCTATGTGACAGCCACAGAGAAGGAAGGCGGTTCCAGGCGCCTGTTCTTCAGTACGGTTTTCCCCACACAGCTGCAGATTTTTTGTGCATGGCAGGAAAAGACCCCCCTGAACCAGACGGGGAGTGCATGGATGGATTACATCCCCTTGTTCCTGTACTCATTCAGATGGAAGATAGAAGTCAGCTATTACGAACAGAAAACCTTCTGGTCACTATGCAGCTATATGGTGCGCAGCCGGAAAGGGATTGAAATGCTGGTTAATCTGATCAACATAGCTTATTGTGCGATGAAACTGCTGCCATATCAGGATGAAGCATTTTCAAAGTACCGTAGGGAAAGCGCACAGGATTTCAGGTTTGTGCTCAGCGAGCGGATCAGGCAGGAGGTATTTTTTGCCACTTTCGTGAAAAAGAGCGAAAGTATAATAAAATCATCTGCCCTTATGAGAGCCTTAAAATACCTTGTTCAGCAAAAGGAGCGCTATTTATAATAGTTGTAAAGTGGTGTTAATAGAATATGCCCCGGTGAAAAAAGAAATACGCAGATTGTAATTTCATCCATGCAGTTTGAGTACTTTTTATTTCTTCTGAGGGAAACTCAGATCATGATTACAGTATATATGCGCCTGCTTAATCAGGTAAATCTGCTCCTGCGGTCCAAGGGACCGGTATGTATCCAGTAAATCCTCCTCATTATCATCATAAAATTTTTCAGGATTATATGGCCGGCGAATATCCGTAACGCCCAAAAGGTAATCGGTGGACACCTGAAAATAATTGGCCAGCTTAATCAGCGTCGCAAAATCCGGTTCTCTGTTTCTTCTCAGGTATCCGTTCAGGGTAGACGGTGCGATATGAAGTTCCGTAGATAATTTTTTCTGAGTAAGATTGTGCTCCTCTAACAAATTTTCCAGTCTGCTGGATAATTTCATATTATACTCATTCCTCTTTTGTAAAATAACTCTCCCGTAAAAACCATGGTACGATAGAAATATTTTACGAAAAAATATATGGAAAATAACGGAATTATTCAAATCGCGAATCTTATTCATAAACGTGAATCGCCTGCTACATCCAGCCTCCGTCCAGAGCAATCACCTGCCCTGTCAGATAAGAAGGCGCTGTGACCAGCGACATGGCAAGGCTGGCTGCCTCCTGCGGAAGTCCAAAACGCCCGGCAGGAATCTCCTCTGCAAGCTGCTGCCGCTCTTCCTCTGAAAAGCAGTGATTCATCCTGGTATCTATCACGCCGCAGGCAATGGCATTCACCGTGATACCGCTGGGAGCCAGTTCTTTGGCCAGCGCTCTGGTAAATCCATTCACGCCTCCTTTGGAAGCAGAATAAGCCACCTCACAGGAAGCCCCCACGCTGCCCCACACAGACGAAATATTCAGAATCCTGCCGGATTTTTCATGTACCATGGCAGGAATAGCATACCTGCAGCATAAAAACATGGATGTGAGGTTGGTTTGGAGCACCCGGTTCCATTCCTCCAGGCTCATATCAGACAACAGACCCACATGGGAAATGCCCGCATTATTAATTAAAATATCCGTCCTGCCGAACATTTGCTGAATCTCCTCAAAAGCCTGTTCCACAAACTTCTCATCACTCACGTCCCCCACCAGCGGCAGACAGGGCACCTGAAAGGTATCCGAAAGGTGCCTGGCAAATACATGCAGTTCTTCCCCGGAAGATTTACAGTTAAGAGCAAGAGAGTATCCTCCGCGGGCAAATTCCTCTGCAATGGCCCGGCCTATGCCACGGGAAGCGCCGGTAATAAAAACAGTTTTTGATTTCATAAAAATTCCTTTCCTCCGTAACCGGTTTTTTATCGTTCCGAAATGATATCTGTTCCGGATTCAGTATAGCATCTTCCGGAATCCCCGGCCATATACACAGAATAATTTTTCATACTATCCAGTGGAAAATGTCAGGAATTCCCATAGATTTGTTGTATTCAGAATTCAGGTATGGTATAATTATAACACTTAAAAATAAACGGAAAAGGGGTTGGACACCATGCGTATAACAATCAGCGGAAAAAATATCGATATCACAGACGGGCTGCGAAAAGCGATAGAAGAAAAATTAGCGAAACTGGAGCGTTATTTCACACCGGAGACAGACATCATCGTAACTCTGAGTGTGGAAAAAGAGCGGCAGAAAATCGAGGTTACCATTCCGGTAAAAGGAAATATCATCCGCTCCGAACAGGTAAGCAATGATATGTATGTATCCATAGATCTGGTGGAAGAAGTCATTGAAAGACAGTTGAAGAAATACAAGAACAAGATTATTGACCAGCAGCAGGCAGCAGGCAACTTCCAGCAGGAATTTATCGAAAAGGAAGTAGAGGACGACGAGGAAGTAAAGATTATCCGTACCAAACGGTTTGGCATGAAGCCCATGTATCCGGAAGACGCCTGCGTTCAGATGGAACTTCTGGGACATAATTTCTTCGTATTCCAGAATGCGGAAACAGAAGAAGTAAATGTAGTGTATAAACGCAAAGGGAGCACCTACGGCCTGATTGAACCGGAATTTTAGGTTTCCCGGCACTTCATAATTTTATACGGACGGCAGGCCTGTCCCTGGACAGGCTGTCATCATGTATCTTTCCAAAAACAGTTAAAAATGGCGTTCGGACAGCTATTTTTTAACTGTTTTTTCTTCTCATGATGCGCAGAGTCTTCTGCACTCCATTTCGGAAAAAAGTGCCCGGTTCCGGAAAAAAGTGCCGAAATGGGTGGAAGTTCTTGTCACGAAGAATAAAATAGTATAAGATAGCCACAGAATATTGAATTCAGGGAGGTTTCCAAATGAATATTGTAGTATTGGCAGGAGGTTTGAGCACCGAGCGGGACGTATCCTTTGTAACAGGGAAAAATGTAGCGGACGCCTTAAGGCGGAACGACCACAGAGTTATTTTACTGGACGTCTTTATGGGATACGGAGACGAACCCGAAAATTTGACAGACATTTTTGACCGCTCCGAAGAAATCAGCGCCACCGTTACGGGCATATCTGCAGAAACGCCGGATCTCGAAGCGGTGAAAAAGAGCAGGAAAGACCAGAGCAGCAGCTTTTTCGGCCCCAATGTCATTGAGCTGTGCCGAATGGCAGATATTGTGTTTATGGCTCTCCACGGAGAAAACGGAGAAGACGGCAGAATTCAGGCGGCTTTTGATTTATATGGCATCAAATACACCGGCACCGGATATTTAAGCAGCGCACTGGCCATGGATAAAGAACTGTCCAAGCGCCTGTTCCTCACCAACCATATTCCCACACCTGCAGGAATTTCCATGAACAGGGACAACTGTCTCCGGGATTTCAGACAGACCGGGCTGAAACTGCCCTGTGTGGTAAAACCCTGCTGTGGCGGCTCCAGTATCGGCGTGTCCATTGTCCGCACAGAAGAAGATTACCGGAAAGCGCTGGAAGCAGCATTCCGCTGGGAAGAAAAAATTATTATTGAGGACTATATAAAAGGACGGGAATTTTCCGTCGGAATTATAGATTTTAAAGCATTGCCGGTCATTGAAATTGCTCCGCTGGAAGGTTTTTACGATTATAAAAACAAGTACGCAGCCGGAAGCACAGTGGAGACCTGCCCTGCAGAACTGCCTCCGCATATTACAGCCTCCATGCAGGACTATGCAGAACAGGTGGCCAGAGTTCTGAATCTGGAAACTTACGCCCGTATGGACTTTCTGCTGGATGAACAGGAACATATTTACTGTCTTGAGGCAAATACCCTTCCCGGCATGACATCAGTAAGCCTGCTTCCCCAGGAAGCCCAGGCAGCGGGTATGGATTTTGACGCACTCTGCGAGAAGATTATTCAGATTTCCATGGAAAAATATCAATAAACGGAGGAAGTTATGAAACATTTGACGTTAGCGCGTATTGCAGAATCATGTAACGGCATTTATATGGGCCCGGAATCAGAAAAAGATACGGTAATCCGGGGTGTGGTTACAGACAGCCGGCAGGTGGAAGCAGGATTTCTTTTTATCCCCATCAAAGGCGCACGGGTGGACGGCCACGATTTCATTCCGGATGTGCTGGAACAGGGCGCTGCCGCTGTTCTCTCGGAAAAAAGGCTCGAAAATTGTAAGAAACCCTACATATTAATGGGGTCAGGGGAACAGGCGCTGAAAGACATTGCAAAATTTCACCGCAGCAATCTTAACATTCCCATTATCGGTGTCACCGGAAGCGTAGGAAAAACCAGCACCAAAGAAATGATTGCCTCTGTGCTCTCAGAAAAATACAGCGTACTGAAAACAGCCGGAAATTATAACAATGAAATCGGCCTGCCCCTCACACTGCTGCGCATTCAGGAAGAACATCAGGCAGCCGTTGTGGAAATGGGAATTTCCGATTTCGGCGAAATGCACCGGCTGGCAGAAATAGCCCGCCCAAATCTCTGCGTTATCACAAACATCGGTATCTGCCATCTGGAAAACCTCAAAACCAGAGACGGTATTCTGAAAGCCAAAAGTGAAATATTTGATTTTCTGAAACCGGAAGGAACTATTATACTGAACGGAGAAGACGACAAACTGTCCACCCTGAAAGAAATCAGAGGCGTTCGTCCTGTCTTTTATGGATTTGGGGAAAATCAGACCGTACAGCAGGATATTTACGCAGACAATATCAGAAACCTGGGATTAAAAGGAGTGGAAACGGTCATTCACACACCCTGCGGCACCATGGATGTACACATTCCCATTCCGGGACAGCACAATATATTCAATGCCATGGCAGCCACGGCCGCCGGACTGGCCCTTCATATGAGCCTGGAAGAAATCAGGGCAGGAATCGAAGCTGTGGAAACCATTGGGGGCCGCTCAAACCTGATTGAGACAGGCGGCCTTATCATCATAGACGACTGTTATAATGCCAATCCCGTGTCCATGAGAGCTTCTCTGGATGTGCTGAGCAACGGACTTGCCAGAACCGTAGCCGTATTGGGTGATATGGGTGAACTGGGTGAAAATGAGAAACAGCTTCATTATGAAGTGGGGGCTTACGCCGCAGAAAAACAGATTGACACCATCTTCTGCGCCGGCCCTCTTTCCAGTGAAACTGCCAGAGGCGCCTGCGATACCAACGACTGGTGCGAAGTCTTCCACTTTGATTCCAGAGATGAAATGCAGTCTCATCTTCTGGAATACCTGCAGGAAGGAGATACCGTTCTTGTAAAAGCCTCCCACTTTATGGATTATCCCAAAGTTGTGGAAGCCCTTCGGGCACATTTCAAATAATCATTTTATGCTGCAGGAACCCCATAAGAACTTCCTACAGCATATCCTGATGCTTTTTCAGCATTTCTTCAATTTTGGAACGGGTATAGGCTCCGGAGAACTTCCGCTGCTCCTTATCCAGTTCTTTGAGCAGAATGGGCTCTCCGTATTCCACAATTACATGACATTTCCGGATAAAAGGCATATGGCTTTCAAAGATGTTATGGGTATTGGAAATGGCAACGGGAATCACAGGACATCCTGTTTTTTCAGCCATTTTCAGACTTCCCTCTTTAAAAGGCATCATGCCTTCTTCCGGATTGGGATTTCTCGTGCCCTCCGGGAAAATACAGATGGAAATCCCATGCTTAATATGGTCAATCCCTGTCAGAACCATTTTCAGCCCTTCCCGCATATCCTCCCGGTCCAGAAACAGACAGTATAACCGTTTCATCCAGGTGGAAAGCAACGGATAGCGCTCCATTTTATCTTTGGCAATATAGCCGGTCAGGCCGGGACATCTGGAATAAGTAATCACAATATCAAAGTAACTGAGATGATTCGGGATATAAAGCACAGGCTGATCTTTCGGCACATGTTCTTCCCCGATTACCGTAATATCCGTCCCCGCCAGGAACAGCACCACCCGAAAGGCCCACTGAACAATCCGCAGACTGCTGATATCCGCAGCATAAGGATTGAATTTCTTCAGAATCTGTTCCACAATCAGAACCGGAATGGAAAGAATCAGGAAAGTAATCAAAAAAAACGCCACCAAAATTATTCGTATCATAGTATTCTACCTTTTCCTTATCAATGATTCACTTTCTATATTATACAGAGTGAAAACGGGAAATACAATCATAAATAACAGAATTTTTTCATAAAATTCAGGAAGAATGTATAAAAATGAAGGAACGTCTTATGAAAAAAATCTATCGGAGCCTGTTCATCCGGGGACTACTTCTCCTGCTGCTGACCAGCCTGCCTGTTCTGCCCGGCTGCGGACTGGAAGAAACAGACACGGAAAAGCTGAAGGACCTGTCCTACGAAATACTGGAAGAAAAAGACATTCCGGAGGAATTTCTGTCAGTCATTGAAGAAAAAAAAGAAAGCATATTCAAGCTGACCTACACGGATAAAGAATATCTGTACATTGCCGCAGGATACGGAGTACAGGAAACCGGCGGTTACAGCATCTCTGTCAATGACTGCTATCTGACCAGAAATGCCATTTACTTTGACACCACTTTAATCGGTCCTTCCAAAGGAGAAAAAATCAATCAGGTAAAATCTTATCCCTATATTGTAATTCAGACAAAATATCTGGAAAAAAGCGTGGTATTCGAGTGATACCACGCTTTTTATTAATTTCCTGTAAGAGAAAGCCCTCCGGGCGGGATGCGCAGCTCGCGGAGATGAAATTTATTGCTGCGCAATCCGCCCGCGCGCAAAGAATGCGCCTGCGCATTCTTTTTTATAAAAAAAACAGTAGGAATTTAGAAAGAAATATGGTAAGATAACAACCGGAGCCTGTTTTATGGCTTCAACACTGCAAAATCTTAAATTGGACAAACACAGGAAAAAGGCGCATGAATTTCCAGGAAACGCCCATACTAAAAACAGTGATTTTCAGAAAGGTCATGCACCGTTCCGGCATTTCGGCATAAAATAAGATAAGCTGATAACCACAGCCCGGTACTGAACATACGGTGCTGACACGTGACCCCCGGAAAAGGAAAGATTTACAAATCGACAAAGTGTGTTATAATAGTACATAAAGATTTTTTTGTCAAAAACATGACAAAGGCAAAAAGATGTTACTATGATAACTTCCTGTACGAAAAATATAGCATAGAGGTGCAATATGGAACAGTATGTGATTAAAGGAGGTAATCCGTTAGTCGGCGAAGTGGAAATCAGCGGAGCCAAAAATGCGGCCCTTGCAATTCTGGCAGCAGCCATCATGACGGATGAGACCGTAACGATAGATAATTTACCCGATGTAAGGGATATTAATGCTCTGCTTCAGGCAATGGGAGACATTGGAGCAAAAATAGACAGAACAGACGCACACACCGTTAAAATAAATGGTTCTTTTGTAAAAGATATTCCGGTAGACTATGATTCTATGAAAAAAATCAGAGCCTCCTACTATTTGCTGGGCTCAATGCTGGGCAAATACAAGCGTGCGGAGGTGACCCTGCCTGGCGGCTGCAATATCGGAAGCCGGCCCATGGATTTGCATATTAAGGGATTCCGCGCCCTGGGAGCCCATGTGGAAATCCGCAACGGCGCAGTTGCGGCAGAAGCAGATCGTTTAATCGGAAGCCACATTTATTTAGACAAGGTATCTGTGGGCGCCACCATTAATATTATGATGGCGGCGGTTATGGCAGAAGGAAAAACTACCATTGAAAATGCAGCCAAAGAGCCTCATGTGGTGGATGTGGCCAATTTCCTGAACAGCATGGGGGCAAATATCCGCGGTGCGGGCACCGATGTTATCCGTATTGTGGGAGTGGAGAAACTCCATAAGACAGAATACTCCGTCATTCCGGACCAGATTGAAGCAGGTACCTTTATGTTCGCGGCGGCAGCCACCAAAGGAGACGTTACGGTCAAGAATGTGATTCCCAAACACCTGGAAGCCACCACAGCCAAATTGCTGGAGGCAGGCTGTGAAGTGGAAGAATTTGACGATGCTGTCCGCGTGGTAGCCTCAAAGCCTCTGCGGCATACACAGGTTACTACTCTGCCCTATCCGGGATTTCCTACGGATATGCAGCCCCAGATGTCCGTGGTACTGGGAATTGCCCAGGGAACCAGCACTGTAACAGAAGGTATCTTTGAAAATCGCTTCAAATACGTGGATGAGCTGACCCGTATGGGCGCAGATATTAAAGTAGAAAGCAATATTGCCATTATCAACGGGGTGAAAGGCTATACCGGAGCCAGAGTCAGCGCACCGGATTTAAGGGCCGGAGCTGCTCTTGTCATTGCAGGCCTTTCCGCTGAAGGCATTACCATCGTTGACGATATCCACTATATCCAGCGGGGTTATGAATCTTTTGAGACCAAGCTGGAAGGCCTCGGAGCCCAGATTGAGAAGGTCAGCACCGAGAAAGAGATTCAGAAGTTCCAGTTTAAGGTAAGCTGAGGAACTTTTTCGTAAAGAACCGGAATATGACGGAACCATCTCTCAGGAACGTCCGGAAAAATCTTTAAACAGAATTTTAAAAATAAAGCTGAGCAGCCTTTGATTTACAGGCCGTTCAGCTTTTATATTATATCATATTTCCCCACAGGATATGGAAAACGATGAATTTATACAAATTTTATAAATTTTTATAAATTTTCCATATGATTTTCTACAAAAACTGGTATAATATAAGCTGTCGGAGGTTACAGCATTATTATGAAATTAAGGACCAGATTAATCATTTCATTCTGTATTATTATATTTGTGCCGGTGCTTCTGGCAGTGGCAACCATATGGGGATTCGGCCAGTACCAGATGAAAGCGGTACGCCAGATTTACAATATAGACGGCAATGCCTATGACTATTTTGTAAATTCCTTTAAAGTGCTCAGCCACTTTACCAAATCAACGTATGAAGACCTCCAGAAGGTGGCAAAAAACCAGCCGGAACAGCTGGAAGACCCCGCCTGGCTGGAAAAGGTCAACCGACAGCTCTCAGATAAATACTCCTATCTCCTGGTCCGTAAAGGGAAAGAACTGATTTTCAACGGAAATACCGGTTCTGAAATCATACTGGAAGAAGATCTGCCGGAATATGACAGCGATACCATACAAAGCGCAGCTTCCGGATTCTATATGGAAGGGGAAGAACAGGCCCTCATCAAACAGATTGATTTTAACTTTCAGGACGGAGGCAACGGAAGCGTCTTTATCGTCACATCCATGGAGCGGATTCTGCCGGAAATCAAAGGCGTTCTGCTGGATTTGATGATTTCAGTGCTTCTGATTCTGATTTTCACCGCAGGAATGCTGACAGTCTGGATTTATCAGGGAATTATCAATCCCATTCGCAGGCTGGAAATAGCTGCTCAGAATATCAAAGCCGGCAACCTGGATTTCACCGTCGATGCCGAAGGAAAGGACGAAATCGGAGAACTCTGCCGAAACTTTGAGGAAATGCGGCTTCGTCTGAAGGAGTCAGCAGAAGAAAAAGTAGCCGGAGAAAAAGAAAACAAAGTCTTAATCAGTAATATTTCCCACGATTTGAAAACCCCCATCACAGCCATCAAAGGATATGTGGAGGGCATTATGGACGGAGTAGCGGACACGCCGGAAAAGCATGACAAATACATCCGTACTATTTACAATAAAGCAAATGAAATGGACATGCTGATTAACGAGCTGACACTGTATTCCAGAATTGATACCAACCGAATCCCTTATAATTTTAACCGAATCAATGTGGCAGATTACTTTGAAGACTGTGTGGAAGAAGTAGGTCTGGATTTAGAGGCCAAAAATATCAAGCTCACCTATATCAACTATGCAGACAAAGACGTGCTGATTATTGCAGACCCGGAACAGCTCCGGCGTGTCATTAACAATATTATCGGCAATTCCGTCAAATACCTGGACAAATCTCAGGGCTTTATCAATATGCGCATCCGGGATGTGGGGGATTTTATTCAGGTTGAGATTGAAGATAACGGTAAAGGAATCGCCGCCAGAGATCTGCCCTACATTTTCGACCGCTTTTACCGCACGGACGCTTCCAGGAATTCAGCCACCGGAGGCAGCGGTATCGGCCTGTCCATCGTAAAGAAAATTATTGAGGACCACGGCGGAAAAATCTGGGCG
>JAYMNP010000001.1:3582500-3635000 GCA_036941025.1 Lachnospiraceae bacterium JLR.KK002 | reverse complement strand
ATGTTCCCTGGGAATTCCGATTCCCGTATCTTTTACAGACAGTACGGGTCTTCCGTCTTCCATGTCCGCTGTAACCGTAACTTTTCCGCCCCGCTGATTATACCGTACACCGTTGCTGCAGAGATTATACAGAAGTTCCTCCATCAGGTTCCGGTTTGCCGTTACCATACAGGATTTTCCCCGGAGAAGCAGGGTGATTCCCTGTTTTGCCGCCTGCACTTCCATCAGGGCCAGACAGTCCCTGGCCGCCCGGTATAAATCCACCTGCTCAAATTCTGATTCCTGCTCCCTGTCATCCAGCTCCGACAGCTTCAGGATATCGTTAATCAGCCACAGCAGCCGGTCGGAACTGCTGTGTATCTCCCCGGCAAATCTCCTGGCGTCCTTTTCATCAGCCATTCCGTTTTCTATCAGCTCCGCATAACCGGAAATGGCGGTCAGAGGCGTTTTCAGCTCATGGGATACATTTGCCGTAAATTCCTGCCGCATTCTGGCATGGTTGAGCATGTTAAGGTGCTGTTCCCGGATGGTAAGAATAAATGGCCTGATTTCCTCGTAAACATCCTCCTGCCCCGTTCCCTCCAGATCCGATGCCAGTTTTTCAATGGGGCGCAGCAGATTCCGGGTGAGATAATGGGAAATTATCCCGCAAATCATCACAATCAATACTGCCAGCACCATGACAAGGGCAGAGGTATGCTCCAGAATCCGGAAAAAATTCTCCGAATCTTTTCCCACTCTCAGCACATCGCCCTGTTCCAGACGTTCTGCATAATACAGGGTATGGAGAGAACTGGTAACAGACCAGCGCACCGCCCGACCCTTTCCCTGTTCCAGAGCAGCGGCGATTTCCGGCCGGTCTCTGTGATTTTCCATTTCCTGCTGGTTGGCGCTGCTGTCATAAGACACGCTGCCGTCCTCCCGAATCAGAGTAATCCGCAGTCCGTCCTGGGCCAGACGGCTCCTGTTTTCTTCTGTTTCCCAGAATTCCAGATCAAATGGCTGTATTACATGAGTATAAGCCTCAATGTCATCATATACCTGATTTTTTAAAATATTATAAAACAATATCACGGAAACTGCCGCCAGCACCAGCACTGCCAGAGAAGATACCATGATAAAGTGCATATTAATTTTCTTTTTCATTCTTTTCCCAGCACATATCCCACGTTGCGTACGGTCTTAATGGCGCTGCCGGCCTCGCCCAGTTTCTGGCGCAGGGTTTTGATGTGCATATCCACTGTCCTGCTCTCTCCCTCGTAATCAAAACCCCAGACCTGGTCCATAATCTTATCCCTGGACAGCACGATTCCCTGATTGATAAGAAGCATTTTCAGCAGTTCAAATTCCTTAAATGTCAGTTCGCACGGTTTTCCTGCTGCCAGAACGCTGCGCTTCTCCGTATCCACCGAAATACAGCCGCTGGTCAGCAGCGTCGGCTCCGGCAGTTTTTCCGTACGGCGCAGCAGCGCCTTCACCCTGGAAATCAGCTCCATAATACCGAAGGGTTTGGTCATATAATCGTCAGCCCCCAAATCCAGGCCCTTTACCTTATCCAGCTCAGCAGAACGGGCTGTCACCATAATGATGGGGATTTTCGCGGTGTCCCTGTGTCTCCTCAGTCCTGTCAGAATGTCCAGACCATCCTGGTCCGGCAGCATAATATCCAGAAGGATCAATGCGGGAATCTCCTGCTCCAGCCCTGCCCGCAATTCTTTTCCGGACGCAAACTCTCTTACGTCAAATCCGCTGTTTTTCAGGGCATAACGCTGAATTTCCCGGATATTTTCATCATCTTCCACCACATATATCAACGGCACTCCTGCTCCTCCTTCACTGTTTTTCTAAAAAAGAATGCGCACAGTGCATTCTCCGCGCGTGAGCGGATTTCCTGGCAATAGATTTCCTCTCCGCGAGCTGCGCATCTTAGTTTTTATTCTACAGGAAAGACACTTTCTCGCTTTAGCGTGACAAGGTCTTTCCCATAGAACAAAAAAGTCCGGCATGGTTTATCACCGTACGGAACCCCCTGCCAGAATTGTCATATCAGGAAGAAAAATGGTATTTTTCCTGATATGCCTCCTGCATCTGTTCAAACCGGACTCTCGTTTTCTCCGACAGATTATTTACATAGTCATGAGCTTCCACGGTACTGTCTTCCATCTGAATCAGATAGACTGCCAGGTTGGAACAGTGGTCTGCCACCCGCTCATAATTTACCGCGATTTCCGACAGAATCATTCCCAGTTCAATGGTACATTTCCCTTTCCGAAGACGTTTGACATGACGCTTTTTCATTTCCTTATTCAAATCGTCAATGACTTCCTCCAGGGGTTCCACCGTCATGGCCAGGCTGGTGTCATGCTGCACAAAGGCCTGTATGGAGCGGTCTAAAATATCCTGTACCGCACCGCCGAATACTTCCATTTCCATTCTGGCCTTCCCGGAAAATTCCAGTTTTCTTTTTTTCATATCTCCGGCCAGCTCCATCAGGTTCAGCGCGTGGTCCCCGATTCGCTCAAAATCATTGATGCTGTGCATCAGGGTGGATACGCTCTGGCCCTCTCTGGCTGTCAGGTTCTGGCTGTTTAAACGGGTCAGGTAGCTGCCCAGCTTATCCTCATACTTATCCAGCAAATCTTCCTGCCGTTTCACCGATTCTGCCTGTTCCCTGGAATAATTTTCAAACAGTCCCATGGCTTCCGGCATAACTTTTCCGGCAATTTGCGCCATTTTTTTCACCAGAGAAGTACACTGTTCAATGGCAAATCCCGGCGTGGACAGGAATCGCACATCCAGAATTTTAAATTCATTTTCCCCGTCGGAAGACATCTGTTCTTCCTCCGTTGCCGGAATGGTAAGGTAGGCCAGTTTTTCCAGCCCTCTGGTGAAGGGCAGCAGCACCAGTGTGGCAAAAATATTAAAAATGCTGTGAATGGCTGCTATCCCAGCCGCTCCTACGGTCTCTGCGGCAAAATCAAACTGAAAAATCCCGTTCAGTGCAAAATAAAGTATCAGAAACACCACAGAGCCAATCACATTAAAATAAAGGTGGACAAATGCGGTCCGTCTGGCTCCTTTGTTGGCACCCACGGAAGAAATCATGGCTGTTACGCAGGTTCCGATATTCTGCCCCATAATAATGGGAATCACCGAACCATAGGTGAAAGCCCCCGTAACAGACAGCGCCTGCAGAATTCCCACCGAAGCGGAGGAGCTCTGGATAATGGCTGTCAGCAATGCTCCCGCCAGTACGCCTGCCAGCGGATTGTTGAATTTTGTAAGAATTCCGGTGAATTCCGGTACATCTGCCAGTGGTTTTACCGCGTTGCTCATGGCTTCCATTCCATACATCAGCACAGCAAATCCCAGCAGAATTTCAGAAGCATTTTTCTTCCGGTCGCTTCTGGCGCTCATCATGAAAATAATTCCAATTAATGCCAGAATCGGTGAAAAAGACGAGGGTTTCAACATGCGGATAAAGAAATTGCCGCTCTCAATCCCGGTCAGGCTCAGCAGCCAGGAAGTTATGGTGGTACCGATATTGGCTCCCATAATAATCCCCACTGCCTGGGACAGTTTCATAATGCCGGAATTCACAAATCCCACCAGCATCACCGTGGTGGCCGATGAAGACTGAATCACCGCCGTCACTCCGGCTCCCAGCAAAACAGCCTTGAAGGGATTTGAGGTTAAATTTTCCAGAATCCGTTCCAGTTTCCCGCCGGAAAGTTTTTCCAGTCCGCCGCCCATTACATTCATTCCATACAAAAACAGTGCAAGTCCGCCAATCAATGACAGAAATCCGAATATATCCATTTCCAATCCTCCTGCGTAAGTCCTGTTGTCTTAACGTCGGGATTATTCTATACGGTTTCTGTAAATGGAATACATAATTCATGTAAAATCTGTGTAAAACAATTTCTCCGTATCTACGGTTTGCTTCTCTGGTTCACCCATTCCCGGAACAATGCGTACAGCACGGACATGAGGGGAATGAATACCAGCATTCCCACTATTCCCATAAGTTTTCCGCCCACGGTCACCGCAAACAGCACCCATATGGAAGGAAGTCCCACGGAATTTCCCACCACATGGGGATAAATCAGGTTGCCTTCTATCTGCTGCAGCACCAGGAACAGGATGACAAAAAATACTGCCTGCATGGGATTGACCATCAGAATCAGGAATGCGCCCACCACGCATCCGATAAAGGCTCCTACCATGGGAATCAGCGCGGTAAACGCAATCAGCACGCCCACCAACAATGCGTAGGGCAGTCGGAATATGGTCATACTGACCACGAACATGGAGCCCAGTATCAATGCTTCCAGACACTGGCCTGTGATAAATCTGGAAAAGGTTCTGTGGGACAGCACACAGATATGGCACATTTTTTCCACCGCCTGCTCCGGGAAAAATGCCCGGACTGTCTTCAGACATTGTCTTGCCAGTGTTTCTTTCTGCATGAGAATGTAAATAGCGAATACAAATGCAATGAAAAATGTCATTACACCGTTAATCACTTTCATGGTGGCCGACATGGTATAGGAAACCACGCTTCCCGCACCGCTTAAGGCAAAATCTTTTACAGCCTCCAGCCAGCCTGTCCAGTCAAATTCCAGAGATTCAATATATGTTTCAACCATATCCCAGTCTCTGAACAGCTCTTCCAGCCATTTCTGGGCCTCCGGCAAAAATGTGGCCATGCCCTCGCTGATGCTGTCAAAGGTTTTTCCAAGCTGGGGAATCACCACCACAATTACAATGGCAATCACAGCAAATACACAGAGAATGGACAGCACCAGGCTGACGGGCCGGGCTGCTTTCTTATTTTTTGCTTTTGAAAATAATTTTTTCTCAATAGCCGCCATGGGAAGATTCAGAATAAATGCAATGGCACCGCCCAGTACAAAGGGAAACAGGATTCCCCACATAAATGCCAGCCAGGCGCCCACAGCTCCCATATTCAGCAGAAGCGCCAGCAATACCAGAGTAAATGTTATAATGCCCAGAATCTTTTTTATGTTATTTTTGTTTAAGTCCATAGGTTTCCTCACTTTTTCTTATTTTCTACAGCAACCCTGATGTTCCGTTTCAGGAAAGCAATGTGTAAATCAGACTTTCCAGCATTCTTCCACTTCTTTTTCCGCTGTTTCCTGTGATAACAGAAATCGTACTGCAATTCTTTTCACCACATCAGAAAATATCATACCACATTCCTGATATGTCTCAACTGTTGAACGAATAGCCGCATCCTTTGCAACTCCCATATCATGTACTCTCATAATTTCCTCCTGATCATACAATTGCATCATATTTATTCCCATCTTTCCCGTCTTTTCTCTTTTCATCTTAGCATAAGTATGATTTTTTGTGGCAATTAAATTTTACATCAACAAGAAAAAGTCAGGTTTTTCCTGTTCTTGTTATCCCCCAAAATATATTGTAGAATATGGTTGAAAATTCAAGGGTATATGGTGTACCACCCATCACTGTTGGCGCAGCGATGGGTAAGGGAATTGTATCTGCACTACCACACCATGCAGACAAAATCTGCGATACACGTATTTTATTATAATGTAGACAGATTCTATTTACAATGATATTTTGTGTGAGACGACAGGTTTTATTTGCAGACTTTCCTGATGCAGGTAAAATGTAAGTGAGAAATATACTTGCACCTTATTCCTGATTCCTTATGCTCTGAACACAAAAAGGAGAAAAATTTATGAAGAAAAAATGGATGGCAGCTATACTTGCAGTGGTTCTGACAGTATCCGGCATATCCCCCGCAGTAAAAGCGCAGGCAGCGGAAATAGCAAACTATACCACTGCCTCCGACTGGGAGATCAGCAACAAAAACCCGGCTGAAACCGAGATAACCTACGACGGAAGCGCCACGCTGCAGGTAGAAATCAGCGGGAAAACAGAAGGGCTGACCTATAAGTGGTCCAGAGGGAATGGAACTGTTATAGAAGGAGCCACAGAGAGCAGCTATACGCTGACCGGAAAAGAAGCCGTTGAAAATGAAGGCGGAGACAGGTATTTTTGCACTGTGTCTGATGGAACCAAAAGTGCAAGCTGCCTGTTTTCAATTAAAGTAGACACCGGGCTGGAAGTGAACAGTACCTGCGGAACCGGTGATAATACTGCCAGAAACGTGTCTGTACCATATAGTGGAGAGACTGTTCTGAGCGTTACTGCCAGCGATGGTAAAACCGGAATTCTCAATTATCAGTGGTATCAAAACGGTACCCGGATTGAAGGAGCCACGGGGAACAGTTACACCATAACCGGAAAGGAAGCCGCCGAGACAAGGGCCTCTTACAATTGCAAAGTGTCGGATGGAGCTTCTCAGGCGTCCCGTAAAGAAATACATTTTTGGATTAACATAGACACAGGTCTGGAAGTCAGCAGCGCCAGTGGCAGTGAAACCAGTCTCAATAATAACAGATTCGTATCCGTAGCATATAACGAAGAAACTACCTTAAATGTAACTGCCAGCGGCGGAGTTGGAGTATTCAGTTATCAGTGGTATAAAATAAATAACAATATTCCCACCCGGATTGAAGGAGCGGCTGGGAACAGTTATACCATAACCGGAAAAACAGCTCTGGAAGATGGCAGACAGTATCAGTGTATAGTATCAGACAGTTTTTCCAGCAAATTCGTAACCTTTGAAATCTCTGTAGACACAGGTCTGGAAGTCGGCAACGGAGAGACTTATTACAAAACTGATATGGGTTATGAAATACCTGTATCGTATGAAGAAGGCATCATTCTGCATGTGGCAGCCAGAGGAGGACTTGGAACCTATCATTATCAATGGCATGTACGCGGTACTGACAAATGGGAGACAATAGCGGGAGCCACCACAGACAGTTATCCCGTAACTGCTGCAGACCTTGCCGCAGGAAAATTAACATATTCCTGCGACATAACGGACGGAGTTACCGAACGCCACGTCAGCTTTCTTCTTATGAAAGAGCCAGGATTAAAAGGAAAGATTTTTACCATTGGCCCATATAAATATAAAATTACCAATACCTCAGAAGCAGCCTTTGCAGGCCTGAAAAACAATAAGACAACAAAAGTTACCATTCCAAAAACAGTAAAAATCAAAGGCAAAACTTTCAAAATTACTTCTATCTCCAGCAAAGCGTTGCGAAAAACCAGGATAAAGGAAGTAAAAATTGGTTCAAATGTAAAAACTATTGAAAACGCAGCATTTGAAAACTGTTCTAAACTTTCTAAAGTTATAATAGGAACCGGGGTAACAAAGATTGGCGACAACGCATTTAGAAAATGCGGAAAACTGAGCAATATTCAGATACAATCCACAAAACTGAAAATCGTAGGAAAAAATGCATTGAAAGGAATCAACGCAAAAGCACAGATAAAAGTTCCGGCAAAAAAATGGAACGCATATAAAAAACTGTTAAAAGGAAAGGGACAGGGTAAAAAAGTAAAAATAATAAAAAAATAAGCGGCAGAAGACACTGAAGCCGGAATAAATTTATACTATCTTTTCTCTTGACAAATCCCCTGTTCCCGCCTATAATTGGCATAAATTAAAATCATTCATAATAAAAGCTGTGACGGGAACAAGTAACAGTAAGGAAATCCTACAGAGAGCTGCCGGAAGCTGAGAGGCGCAGGAAGAACTTAATGTGAATACCTCCCTGAGCTTCACACCGAATACGGATGCTGCCGGCGCTGATGCATATGCCGAACATACCGTCAGTAGGCTGTGACGGAACCGCAACCGTTATTTTGCAGAGGTGCTGACAGGCACCCGACAAGGCAGACTGTGCGAGCAGGCTGTGAATTAAGGTGGTAACACGGGCAGATACCCCGTCCTTTGGAAGGACGGGGATTTTTTCTTCTACAGGAAAAGGAAAGACCTTGTCACACTAAAGCGTGAAAGTATCTTCCTATAGAAGAAAAACCAGGATGCGCAGCTCGCGGAGAAGAAATTTATTGCTACGCAATCCGTTCGCGCGCGGCAAACCGTCCAGGTCTCTCATGATTGAGGGATTCAGGGAGTTGAAGCAGACCTGTCCGCTTTCTTCTCTTATATGATAAAAACAATTACAGGAGGTAACATTATGACCGTATACGAAGAACTGGTTGCCAGAGGGCTGATTGCCCAGGTAACGGACGAAGAAGAAATCAAAGAATTAATCAACCAGGGAAAGGCTGTGTTCTACATCGGCTTTGACCCAACAGCCGACAGCCTTCATGTAGGACATTTCATGGCTTTATGCCTGATGAAGCGCCTGCAGATGGCGGGTAACAGGCCCATCGCTTTAATCGGCGGCGGCACCGCAATGATTGGAGACCCTTCCGGCAGAAGCGACATGCGCCAGATGATGACTCCGGAAACCATTCAGCACAACTGTGACTGTTTCAAAGAGCAGATGAGCCGTTTTATTGATTTTTCCGAAGGTAAAGCCATGATGGTGAACAATGCGGACTGGCTGATGGGACTGAATTACATTGAAGTGCTGCGGGAAGTGGGCTCTCATTTTTCCGTAAATCGTATGCTGACAGCAGAATGCTACAAGCAGCGCATGGAGAAAGGCCTGAGCTTCCTGGAATTTAACTACATGATTATGCAGAGCTATGATTTTTATGCTTTATACCAGAAATACGGCTGCAACATGCAGTTCGGCGGCGACGATCAGTGGAGCAACATGCTGGGCGGTACGGAATTAATCCGGCGTAAGCTGGGCAAGGACGCCTATGCCATGACCATCAACCTGCTTCTGAATTCCGAAGGAAAGAAGATGGGCAAAACCCAGTCCGGGGCCGTATGGCTTGACCCCAATAAAACATCGCCTTTTGATTTTTATCAGTACTGGCGGAACGTGGCCGACGACGACGTGCTGAAATGCATCCGGATGCTGACCTTCCTTCCTCTGGAGGAAATTGACAAAATGGATGGCTGGGAAGGGGCCCAGCTCAACACTGCAAAGGAAATCCTTGCCTTTGAGCTGACCAAAATGGTACACGGAGAAGATGAGGCAAAAAAGGCACAGGAATCTGCCAAAGCGCTGTTTTCCAGCGGAAATGCCGCAAACATGCCCACTGTGACCTTAGGCAGCGGCGATTTTACCGACGGAACCATTGATATTCTGGGACTGCTGGTGAAGTCCGCTCTGGCTTCCTCCCGTTCCGAAGCCCGCCGGGCGGTGGAGCAGGGCGGCGTTTCTCTGGACGGTGAAAAAGTAACAGATATTAAGGCTTCCTATGAGCCTGCCGCATTTGCAGAGGGGGCTGTGCTGAAAAAGGGAAAGAAGAATTTCCGCAAGATTCTGGCGGAGTAAAACTGTTTTTGCTCTCCTGAATCATATTCTCACGGTCAGCGCAGCAAGTGCGCAGACCTGTCTGAACTGTTTCTGCAGACTTTTTTATTTCTGCAGAAACAATACTCCAAAAGCGCCGGAACCGCAGTTACAGGAAATGGTGGCGGAAGCAGCATTCACCACCACCCGTTTCCAGGGAACCCGCCGCTCAATTTCCGTTTTCAGAAACTGCTGGAATTCATAGGAACAGCCTGCAGTAATCAGAAACACCACATCCGGAACAATTTCGTTCTTCCGTTTCAGAACCCGGCGGAGGTATGCTCTGGCAAACCGCCGCTGGCTGCCTGCGCAGACGCCGGCCGGCTTCATATGGCTGCCTGACAGTCTCAGGACAGGATGGAGGGAAAAAATATTGCAAAGCAGCGCTACATTCCGGCTGATTTTTCCGTTTCGATACAGGCAGTCTGTGGAATCCACAATAAAGCTGGTGGATATTTTTTCTTTCATCCGCTCCAGCTCCTTCAATATCAGTCGAAGGGGTGCGCCGCGTCCGGCCATATCGGCCGCTGTCAGCACCATAATCCCCATTCCGCCGGACAGATGGCCGGAATCCACCACATAAATCCCGTCCATTTCTCCGGCTGCCTCCCCGGCCGTCTGAAATGCTTCACTCACATACTGCGCCATGCAGATATGGATAATGGGCCCTTTATGCCGCTGCCGCAGTTTTTCGAAAAATTCCCGGTATTCTTCTGCAGGAGCACAGCCGCTGTAAGCCTTTTTCCCGTCTGTTTCTATGTATTCAATCAGCTCGTCCGACGTCATTTCCCTGGTATCCTGAAACCGGGCCTCTTCTGTCCTGATATAATAATGCATTACCGGTATCTGATACCGCTCCTTTAATTCTCTGGTCAGATCACATACACAGTCCGTAGAAACCAGCACCATATCTTCCGTCATTTTCTCGCCTCTCTCAAAAAATTTAAACATGACTTAATTTTCGTGTTCCACCAGCTCTTCCGGCAGCCACCGGCGCAGAGTCCGCTCCATGGCATTCATTTCAATGGGTTTTGTGACAAAATCCTGAAACCCTTCTGCCAGAAACATTTCCCGTGCGCCGCTCACTGCATTTGCAGTCAGAGCCACAATGGGAACTTCTTTGAAATACGCTCCGTCCAGTTCCCGGATGGCATGGGCCGTTTCCACCCCGTCCATGCCCGGCATCATATGGTCCATAAAAATCAGATGAAACTCCTGCTTTTCCGTCAGTTCAATGGCCTGCCGGCCGTTTTCCGCTGTCATGATGGTCATATGGTAGGGTTTCAGCAGGCCCAGCGCCACTTTCAGATTCATGGCATTGTCGTCCACCACCAGTATTTTCGCGCCGGGAGCAATGAAACGTTTCCGGGTCTCCCCCTTCTTTCCCGGATCAAAAGACAGCTTTTCTCCGTTGATAACATTTCCCACGGAAAGCACATAAAAGGGTTTATATATATTGCGCATATGCTCCGGTACAGCCACATGATCTTTCCGGTCCTGGACAATGGTGACTGTCATCTGTTCCCGTAGGCTGCCGAAATATTCCCGGTCTTCCAGATATTCTTCTCTGGCCAGAAACAGATGGGTATAGCGCCGGCCGGAGGACAGTTCCTGTTTCACTTCCTCCAGAGACTGGCAGATCTGATAGGGAATACCCAGATTCTCTCCTATATTGGCCATAAGCTCATAATAACTTTCCGTTACAAAAGGATGGGCAAATTTCGGAAACCGCACATAACATAAAAGCCGCAGATTTTCTCTGTTCTCCACCTGGACAATGGGCGTCTCCGATTCTGTTTTCTGAGGAATCACCACTGTAAATTCCGTCCCGTTCCCGTACTGGCTTTCTACATGAATAACCCCGCCCATCTTTTTCACAAGCTGTTTGGAAATGGCAAGGCCCAGCCCGGTTCCCTCAATAGCCCGGTTCTTTCTGGTATCCACCTGACTGAAGCTGTTGAAAATTTTGCTCAGATTCTTTTTCTTAATGCCGATGCCGCTGTCTTTGATGGTCAGAATCAGATTTACACCATAGCTTTCTTTCCGGGATGAAATCCGGAACAGAACCCCGCCCTTTTGTGTAAATTTAATGGCATTAGTCAGAAGATTGATGATAACCTGACGGATACGGATTTCATCCCCATATAATTTTTCCGGTATATTGGGGTCGCAGTCCACCATCAGCTCAATGGTTTTGTCTCCCTTTCTGGCCATGGCCATATTGATAATATCATTCAGCATGGAAGCCACCTGATAGGGCTCGCAGATTAAGTCCATTTTCCCGGACTCTATTTTGGAAAAATCCAGCAAATCGTTAATAATCCCCATGAGATTTCTGCCGGACAGATGGATATTATTGCAGTTGTCCCGCACATCCTCCGACAGGTCTGTTTCATTCAGCACCAGTTCGCACATGCCCATAATGGCGTTCATGGGAGTACGGATTTCATGGCTCATATTTGCCAGAAAATCACTTTTGGCCTGATTTGCTTCCTCTGCCTGCTCCAAAAGTTCTTTCTGCCGCTGCTTGTAGCACCAGATGCGGTACTGGATAATCATGCACATAATGGTTTCTGCAAAATACACAATGGGAAATCTGGTCAGATACGTCCTGGAATAGGGGAATCCCAGGTAATGCAGAGGCGTCCACATATAAAAAGCTGTAATCACTCCCAGGCTCAGGCTGAAAATCCCTCCGTAGTACAGCGTCAGAAAGTACATGCCTGCAGGAGGCACCAGAAACATCCATACAATGCTGAAGCCATGTTCCCCGCCCGTCACCAGAAAATAAAGCATCATGATTCCCAGAACAGCCGCAATGCTTAAAACAGCCAGATTCACATTCTGACGGATACGGAACATTATATAATTGGCCGTCATCAGAATACCGATGCCGCCCGTAATGGCCGCCATTATAAAGGAATGCACCCTCAGGTTTACCAGACACATAATCAGGCCCACAACAGCGAAACAGGTACAGAAATTCAAAAGCGTTACTTTATCCAGCTCTCTGGCGTCTTTTTTCAGCATCCGGATTAAATTTTTCTGTTTGTTGATACTGTCCATACTCTCGTTCGTTCTCATAATTTTTCCATCAGCTCCCCCAGTTCTTCTTTCATTTCCAGAAAGGTATCCAGCAATGCCGGTTCAAAACTTTTTCCCCGTTCTTTCTCCATGATTTCAAAAGCCTGTTCCAGCGACATGCCCTTTTTGTACTGACGCTCCGATACCAGCGCGTCAAATACATCCGCAATGGCCAGAATCCTGGCTGCCAGGGGAATTTCCTCACCTTTCAGGTTATGGGGGTATCCGCCGCCGGCCCATTTCTCATGATGGCAGGCTGCCATGTCACGGGCAACGTCCACAAATTCTTTTTCCGCAATCCGCTTCATATTTTCCTGAATCAGCCTTCTTCCCTCTTCTGCATGAAGCTGTATCAGACCGTATTCCTCTTTGGTCAGGGCGCCAGGCTTCTGGAGAATCCGGTCCGGCACAGTCAGCTTGCCGATATCGTGAAGGGGCGACGCTTTCTGCATGTAATCAATGTAAGCGGGAGACAGCACATCCTCGTAAAGGCCTTTTTCCTTTACTTTCCTGACCAGCAGATTCACATAGGCGCTGGTTCTTTTTACGTGTTCTCCTGTGGTTCCGTCCCGGCTCTCAATGAGATTTGCCATGGTAATCACAATATCCTGCTGAAGCTGGGTAATTCTCCGGAGCTGCCGCTCTACCATCCGCTCCAGATTTTTCCGATAATTCTCCAGTTCCAGTGTTCTGCGCACCCGCTGCAGCATAATGGCCGGCACAAAAGGTTTGGCGATGTAATCCACGGCTCCTATCCGGAAGCAGGTTTCTTCTGTTTTCTCCGTGCGGTCCGCAGTCAGAAAGATAACCGGAATCCGCCGCCATGCCTCATGATTCCGCAGTATTTTCATCACTTCAAATCCGTCCTGCCGGGGCATCTGAATATCCAGAAGAATCAAATCAGGCTCATGTTCCTCCAGATATTGAAAAGCCAGCGCTCCGGAATTTACCGCCGCTACCTCATATTCTTCTTCCAGAAGTTTCCGGGCCATCACCAGATTTATATTGTCATCATCCACCACCAGGATGACGTCTTTCACAGAAGCCTTTGTCTTCTTATGTTCTGTTTTCCGGGGCCCGGCTCCGGATGCTTCTTCGGAACACTCCTCTGTCGGAAGCAGGGTTCTTACCTCCTCCAGCACCTGCTCATACTGCCGGAAAAATTCTGCATGGCCCTGTAAAAGCTCTGCTTCTTTTCCCTCTTTTGCCGCAGATTCCTGCTGTCTGGCTTTTTCCGACAGCTCCGGAGCACCGATTGTCATGGAAGTGCTCTTGACGGCGTGGACAATGATTCCATAATTTGTCCAGTCTTTTTCATCCAGCAACCTGGGAAGTTCCTGACAATACTTCCGGCCCTGCACATAGTATGCCTGCAGAATATCATGATACACCTCTGCGTCTTCCCCGCAGTATGCCATACCAATGTCTTTGTGGAGAAGTTTTTCTTCCTGCGGATTCTCATTTTCCGGCTTCTCTGTTTCCGGGCTTTCCTTCTGCGGAGGGCTTTCTTCCAGGTTCTCTGTTTCCGGCTGAATCTGCAGAGTTTTTACTGCATCCCTGCAGACTACGTCCTGGGGAATCTCCACTGCAAACAGAGAGCCTTCCCCATACATACTCCACACCCGGATACTGCCGCCCATCTGTTCTGTGAGCTGTTTTATCATGTGGAGCCCCAGACCGGTTCTTTTCGCAGACACTTTTTTCTCTTTTCTCCAGTCTTCCGGCAAAACGTCAAAAATACCTGCCAGCTGTTCATCTTCTATTCCTGTTCCCGTATCTGCCACGGACAGACTCAGATGAAATGTACCTTTCTCTGTCCGGATTCCCTGGGCGCTGAACGTAATGGTTCCTTCCTGGGTATATTTGATACTGTTGGAAAAGAGGCTCATAAGTATTTTCCGGTTTCTGGCTTCATCGCCTTTCAGCACAGAAGGAAGGGTTTCATCCACATTGATTCGGACTTTCAGATGTTTTTCCGCGGCCTTTTCCCGAAGGACATGCACAGCTTCCTCAATAAATGAGGCTGTTTCATATTCTTCTGAGATAAGTTCCAGATTTCCCATATCCAGTCCGGAGAAATCCATCATATCTGCAACCAGCCCTGTCAGAGCCTTTCCGGCATTCTGTATGCCGGCTGCATAAGGCTCCATTCCGGTTTGGCCTTCCTGCAGTATTTTTTCATTCATGCCATTAATGGCGTCAATATTTTCCTGCATTTCCTGGGACACACTTAAGAGAAATCTGTCTTTGAATTCTCCGGCAAAAACTGCCTGCTGCTTTTCCCGTTCCATACGGAATACACGCTGTCCCGTCTCGACCACCGCCAGTATCTGGAAAATCAGCAGTCCCACGCATAATATCATTCCGTTCAGAGTGAATTTCTGCTGATACGCCAGCGCCATTTCCAGTGTACCCGCCAGGGACGCTGCCAGAAATCCAACGGCCGACAGCGGATATTGTCTGATACGGTTCCGGTAAATGTCTGCGCACATGGTAATCCACACCAGCAAAATTGCCAGAAAAATCACCCACATGGTATATACCGAAGTTTCCGAAAAATCCCGGATATTTAAAAACTGCAGTCCGGTACATACTGCCAGATTTCCCACCACCAGAGTTCCTGCCGGAACGTAATATTTCTGATAACGGCGTTTCTGAATTTCATTGATATAAAGAAGAAAAGGCAGGGGCATCAGCATAACGGAGAAAAAGGCCATGCCGGAGGCCACAGAAATATTGGGAAACATAAACTGGCGCAGCCTTGAGGCCATAATCAGACACACCGATTGCAGAAACACGCCCCAGCCCAGGTATTCCAGCCGTATCATTCTGCTGTAAAAATGGTGCAGTACCTTCCCAAACAATATGATAATAATGCTCAGAGTCCCCACAAAAAGTGCAAACACCAGCTCCGCTCCATGAATTTGCAGCAGATGAATCCAGATTCCCATGCGTTCTCCCAGATAGATGGTGTCCATCCTTCCGCTGTACCCGGAATCACTGACGGTCACAATCCGGATGGTTTTCCCGGCGTCTTCCCGTTTCAGTTCCACAAAAATGTAAGCGCTGGCACTGTTTTTTCCAAAAAGCCTGATACCCTCTGTGGTATATTTCCGGCGCAGTACATTATCAATATAGATTTCCATATCCTGCCTGGAGCTGTGCAGACACAGCCAGGTCTTATCTTCCAGATTTCCCGGCAGTTCCGTTTCAATAATCACCGGCTCCCGTCTGTCCGCCTTACAGACGCCGGGAACTTCCGCCGGTATTTTTGTCCCATCCGGCAATTCCCGGCTCCATTGTGCATCAAATACGCTGCACTCCCCGGCATTCAGTCCATTTTCTTCCGGCAGCAGAATTTCTCCCGCCGCAAAATACAGAAGCATTCCGAACATCAGCAGTCCAAATACCCACTGCATGATATACATCAGCTTTCCTTTTTTCTTCTTCACATCAAATTCCCTCTTCAGTTCTTCCCGTATACTTCCTTCCACTCCACATCCACACTCTTTCCAATGCTGTGGTAGTATGCAAGGAACAGGAAGATTCCCGCCAGGCCAAGGAGTCTCCGTATTCTTCCTCCCTGTTTCGCCCAGGTTACGATTCGGTGGATCATCTCCTCTTTCTCCTGCTCTGTGATTCCGTTCTCCCCTTCAAAGTACAGCAGCAGGTAGCCAAAGCCTGCGATCATGGCCAGGGTGGCACAGATCTGTATCTGTGTGCTGTCCCCTGTCTGCGGTTCCCCTCCCAGGGGCTTTCCGGTCCTTCCAGGCCCTCCTGGGTTCCCCGGATTTTGGTCTGCCGGTACTTCCTTCGGCACCTCCCGGCTTCCGCTGATGTTCAGGGTGACTTCCGCTGTGCTTTCATTCCCCGCATGGTCTTCCGCTTCCACCCGGAGGGTATGCTTCCCTTCTCCCTTTATCTTTACCGTGAACTCACAGACTTCCGCAAAATCCCCGGTAAAGTCTTCTTCCGGAAGGCTGACGCTCTTCTTTTTATCCACCTGATACCGGACGCCGAAAATCCCTGAAGTCACACGGTCTTCTTCACTGTCCCTGACTTCCACCTTCACTTCCAGGGGCTTCCCTCCCGTGGTTTCCTTTGTTCCGTCAAACCGGATTTCCGGGGCATTGTCCTCCACAATCACCCCTCCCCCTTCTGCGGTTAATGTCTTCTGTGCTGACACATTGCCTGCATAATCGGTACAGGTCAGGTATACTTTCCCTTTGAATTCTTCCTTAATGGCTATCCGGGCCTCATAGCTCCCGCTCTCCATCTCTCCCCGGATGCTCCGGAGAACCGCTGCAGAGCTTCCGTATGCTGCCATGGTATCGGTCATGGTGTGGAGTTCTGTAAACGCTGCCTGCCCGTCCTGCTCTGTCCCGTCTTCCGCCACAAGGAGGTATTCCGCCCTGGCAAGGCCGCTCCCCTCCTCTGTCACCGGCACGGTAACCACCATGCTTTCCTTCTGAATAAGCCAGTCCAGGAAGTCCCGGCTCCCCCTGCTGAAGGAGGCCTTCCCCATCGCAGGAGCCAGCTCATCCGCCCATTTTGCATACAGGGTGGTTTTCAATGTTCCCGTATTTTGTTCCACAGGGCTTCCAAAGTCCCAGATTCCTCCGTCCAGTCCCTTATCGTCCATGTACCAGCCTTTGAAATTATAGCCTCTCCGCAGCGGGTCGCTCACCTGCCCCAGCAGGCCTCCGTAACGGATATGCTGTGTGTCCGGTGCTTTCCCGTAGCCTCCGTTCAGGCTGAAGTCCACTTCATAGATGAGCCTGTCATAGTACAGCTTTAACACCAGGCTTCCGTCTCTTTCCACGGTTCCCTTTGGCTTTCCGGAAGGATGGGACAGGTTCAGGGTAAATCCGGTATAGGTTTTCCGGGACGCTTCCGCTTCCGTTCCCACAGTCCCTGTCAGAGTTTCTGTATCACTGTCCATCCTGGTGTATTCCTCTCCCGTCAGGTTCTGGCAGTAGTATTCCACCCGGTAAGGGACTGTCTCCGGGGCAGGGGCGTCAGGCCCGGAGGGTTCCGGCTCAGAGGGGCCGGATGGCTCAGATGGTTCCGGGGCTGCGGAATTCCGCCATACTGCGTAGAGCAGGGTATCCTCTTCCAGCTTCCGGGTGCTTCCCGGTTCGTATGAAGTTCCGGTTCCGTCCGCCTCTGTGTTCCATCCCACAAAGGTATGGCCTTCCCGGTGGATGGTTCCGGCTATGGTGAAGTCCGGATACTTCTGTGTGATTTCCTGATGGACACTGGCATAACAGGCCTTTTTCTCCGGAACCGGCGCTTCCCCTCCCCCGTTGGAATCGTAGGACAGGGTAATGCTTTTTTCGTAGATTCCATAATATTCCGTCAGGGGTTCCGTTAAGGTAAGGCTCCGGCCCGGCCGGATATCATCGTCTGCTGTATACGCCCCTTTGCTTTTATTCCAGCCCAGGGCTGTCCAGCCTGCCATTTCCTTAGGTTCCGGGATGGTAATATCCGCTCCGGACACGGTATCCTCCACGGTATTCACTATGGTTTCCTTCTGATTCGCCCCTCCGGAGTAGAAGTCGGCAGCGAGCTGCTTCTGGCCCTCTGGAAGGAAAACGGCATACAGGGTGGTGTTTTCTGTAAAAGATTCCCGGCTTCCCGCTGTGTAACGGTTCCCGCTTCCGTCCGCCTTCGTGTTCCATTCCACAAAAGTATGGCCTTCCCGGTGGATGGCCGGAGCTATGGTAAAGTCCGGATCCTGATACCCTGTGGTTTCATGGACATTGGCATACCGCTTCTGTGTATCTTCCGGAGGCGTGCTGTCCCCTCCGTTCGCATTGTAGATGAGGGTGATTTCCGTTTCATAGATTCCGTAATATTCTGTTTTTTCCTCCGTTAAGGTAAGGGTATGGCCCGACCGGATGTCAGTATCTGCTGTATACGCTCCTTTGTTCTTATTCCAGCCCAGGAATGTCCAGCCCGTTATGTTTTCCGGGAACGGAACTGTAACGGTTCCTTCTGTTGCGTCTTCATCCCTTATGTCGCTCTCTGATTTTATCTGCAGAGGGTCTCCGGAATAGAAATCAGCAGCAAAAGTTCTCTTCCCTTTTTCTTCGTAGACCGCGTACAGGGTATCATTCTTCTCTGCATGGAATTCTGTGCCTGCCCCGTACAGCGTTCCGCTTCCGTTCTCCTGTTCACTCCAGCCTTTGAAAGTATAGCCGGAAACCTCCGGCCCGGAGGCAAGGGTAAAGTCTGTGCCCGGACAGGTAATCTCATCCTTATGGACGTTGGCGTAGCAGAGGGCTTTCTTTGCCTCCGGCATGGATATACCTGCCGTAATTGCTTTATCTGTGGAATCGTAGGTGAGGGTAACTTCTTTCTGATAGACTCCATAATACTTTTTTCCCTCTTCTGTCAGGGTGCAGTCCCCGCCTTCTGCAACGGTACTTTGATATGCCTCATCACCTTTCGCGTTTTCCGTCCAGCCCATGGGCGTCCAGTCGGGAAAATTCTGCAGGGCCGGGGCGGCTATGGTTACACTCTCCACATCTTCTTCCACTTCCTGTTTCTCGTGATGGGGTTCGGAAGGATCAGGACCTCCGGAATAGAAGTCGGCGGAGAGGGTTTTACAGACAGTCTCCTCTTTCGTCAAATAAATCTGGTTTGCTTCTGTATCCAACTTCTTATACCACTTTCCACCATTGAGAGCCACAACAGATATGTTTTCCTGATCCTCCTCTGTCAGAGAATAAGATCTTGTTCCTTCTGCAATCACATAATGTTCCTCTGCTTCCAAATAAACAGTTACCAGTCCACCTAACCTCTTATCAACCCCAATCTTCCTGGGCAGTGAATTTTGTGAATCCAGATAAATACCGTCCATACCGGAATTTGTTCCATCCCCGGAAAATCTGTTATCGCCGGATATTTGCAGATAACCATCCTTACTATATGGAGTGTTATACGAAGAAAACATAACAGCCCCGCTTCCCGAATATTTTGCCTGATTACATATATTCTCCTGAAAATTTGAATTATTTATATATATTTTTGCAGTGCAAGCAAAAATAGCTCCCCCACAATTTTCTGCACTATTTCCACTAAAATTTCCTCCATTAATTATTACAGAAGAACGTTTATAATAAGTTTCAGGATGAGAATCAGAACTTACATCCCGGCAACAAAGAAATCCTCCATATCCATCATAAAATGCACCATTTCCAATCATCAAAGCTTTATTATTTCTGTAACTTCCTCCATTTATTTTTAAAGTACTTCCACAACAAGCAATTGCTCCTCCAAAATTTGCTGAACAATTTTCAATGATGCAATTATTAAAATTTCCTGTTGAACACTCAAGATAAACTGCTCCTCCCATAATTTGACGACCTGGCAAAGCTGCATGTGGATAAGCTGTACAATTTTCAAATGTACAATCACTAAAATTTCCTGTTGCATAATAAATCTTGATTACTCCCTCTCCCAAGCTATCATTTCTCACACAGTTTTTTATCTTACAACCATTCTCCAATGTTAAAACCCCATTAGTGGCGACAAACATTCCACCACTATTCTCTATTGTACAACCATTAAAAACTGCTGTTGAACATTCATTATTTTCACCACCTGCCGTCAAAACGTTTCCACAATTTTCAATTGTACAATCACTAAAGTTTCCTGTTGCCACAGTGAGTGCAAATACGGTTCCGCTTTCACAATTTCGAATTCTACAATTATTTTCCATTGTTAAGGTACTGTGCTCACACGAAAACAGATTATTTCTACAGTTTTCAATTGTACAATCATTAAAAACCGCTGTTGAACCATCTCTTATACGAACTATTATTCCCCATGTCTTGTCCTGGTCTACCTTTCCGGCACAATTTTCAATTATACAGCCATTAAAATTTCCTGTCGCATTCTTCTCCAAAGTAACTGCACTTGCTACATAAGTAATAAGAGACGACGCCTCGGTAGAAATCCTGCAATTTTGAATCTTACAGTTGTTCATAGTAAGAGAACCCATTGCACGTATCTTCGAATAATAAGCCCTTACTTCCTGACCATCTATCGTAATATTTTCCATCGTTAAGTCAGCCCCTTTATTCACTTCAATTCTTGCATGACTCCCGTGGATTATCGTCCCTCCTCCCTGAATTATAACTGTTCCATCTATATTTACCGTATCCTCGATTATCAGCGTAACTCCCTCATTAATCACAAGTTCCACATCGGATAAAGTTACAGGGCCATCCCAGGTCTCACCACCTTCACTAATCTCTCTTATAGTAGAAACAGCCCGCGCCCCATACTCCTTTTCTTCCGCTCCACTCACATATTCTTCTGTCAATTCTTCCCCTGCCCCGGATTCCTCTTTCTTCCCTTCGGAAAACGTTTCCTGCCCTGCTCCTTCCCCTTCTATATTCTTCTGTCAATTCTTCCCCTGCCCCGGATTCCTCTTTCTTCCCTTCGGAAAACGTTTCCTGCCCTGCTCCTTCCCCTTCTATATTCTCCCCGGACTTTACCGTCACCTGAATCTCCGGCAGCTCCGCTCCTTCCGCCAGCACATACCCTTCAGGCAGCACAGGCGCAAAGACATACACCCCTTCTGTCTCACTGTCATATGCCGGGATTCCTGTCCATGTGACATGTTCTATTACAACGGTTTCTTCTGAATTTGTATCCGGATTTGTCTCCGGATTTCCTTCCGGCACTTCCCCTGTACCTGGCTCTGTATCAGGAATCGGAGATTCCGGCTGTTCTTCCGGCCCGTTTTCTGCTGGAGGTTCCGATTCTTCCGTTTCATGTTCCGCCGGAAGTTCAACTTCACTATTACCATCACCCGAAAATTCCTGCGTTTCTTCCGGTGCTTCTGTTTCCTCTGTATGCTGAGAAACTTCCTGCATTTCTTCCGGCAGACTTCCGCCTTCCGGAGCTGTTCCTTTCACATCCGGAGTTTCCGGATTCACGTTACTATCCTGTCCCGCCGAAACACATACCGCTTCCAGGGTCTCCGGCAGGTTCAACTCCTCCAGGGACGTTCCCGGTTCCACGGTCTGGTATTTCACTTCCTCCGGCAGTTCAGAAAAAGACAGTACCTTTTTCTGAGGTTCTTCCGCCTGCACTTCGGAACCGTAACCTTCCATGGGCAGAGACGCCAGCAGCAGGCAGGCGCAGAGCAGAACCGACAGCAGTTTCTGACGGACGGGATTCCTTTTCTGAGATAAGGATTTTTCCGAAAAATTCTCTTTGGCTGTTTTCATTTCATAACACACTCCTTGTTTTAAACATCACACTCCCTTGTGATGCGGGCACAGTAATTCCGTATTTTACCATTGACTGAACATTATTAACTTAATTATAGCGAACCGGAATGAAAATTTCCACAATATTATGGGAATTATTTCTGTTTTATTGGTTATTTTGTAACAGTTCAGACAGGTCTGCGCACCTGCTGCGCTGACCGTGAGAATATGATTCAGGAAAGCAAAAATCCCATTGCGAAGCAATTTTAAATGGATTTTTGCATGTAACAGGGCAGCTTGTCTGAACTGTTACGTTATTTTGTCAGGGTTCACGCTATGCCTGTTCTGCCCTTTCTTCCTGTCAGGGTTTCGTTATGTCTCCTCTGCATTTACTGCCGACCATCTCGTCCACCCTGCACCCGGTTTCAGAAAATACCGTAATAATGAACTGTGTTACTGTTCACACCCTACTGGTGTTCCAGTAACGGCATCCGGCCATTTAAAGTCACCTTCGGTGAGGAGCCGGATGCCTGACAGTCACTACTTCTTTGACCGGACACCGTGCAGCGTGGTGCACAGTGCCGTGTGAACAGTAACGACCTGTTACTACAGATAGTAACAGGTCAGTCCACACCCCTCAAACAAGCCACAGACCGCCTGTCAGGCAGGCTATCCGCTGCTGACGCAGCTCCTGTCTGAGGCTTAAGGGGCGTTCCCCTCATCGCCGGCATTATGAACTCATTCATGCAAGCATGATTCGTCCATAAATTTGGCGATGGCTGAACTGATACTACAGATAAAATTTTTGAATAAAAACATATTGAAAAACATTTATGCATATGCTATAATGCCGTCAGGCAAAAGAGATGCAAAAGTTCCATGTGAACAAAGAATGAAATCCCCGGACTGTGTTGCACCACAGTCCGGGGATTCTTCTTTTCTTTTTTAGCGGCAAAGCACCCGCCAGGCTATTTGTTGCTCCTGTCGTCACCGTCTAACCATTTGATGATGTAGTGGCAAGCCACACCAGCCATAACGGCGATTAAAAAGGATGCAAATAACTCCATGTGAACACCTCCTCCCTGTTGCGGGTATCGGTGAGCAACACATAGATTATAGCATATTATTCGACAGGCTTATATACCTTTTTGTCGAAAATGACCTCCGACAATCCTTAAATCTGATACCAGATAATCTCATTCTCCTCTAATTTCAAAGAAAAACTCTCTCCGTTTCCTTTGTAGACCAGAGTTTCCTGCGGTTCGTAGGTATTATTCACCACACAGAATTTGCCATTTGCCGGATAGGCGTGAACTTCCACATTGAAATTCGTGCTGAACCAGTGATGAAGGCGGGATTCCTCATGGGAGCTCCACAGCACGGAGCGGTACAGCAGGCGGCTGTTCTCAAAGCTGTAGGGCAGGCCGCTGATATAAACCGCCCGGCCTTTTCCAAATTCATTTACTGCAAGCTGAACTTCTTTCTCCCGTTCCACGAGAATTTCCGTTCCTTCCAGCGCATAAATATTTTTCTGGCCTTCCCCAAAGTCAATCTCTCCCTGACAGTCTTCCGTAATGAAATGGCTGTGGCTGTCCCAGTTGTACTTATCGTAACCCAAGGTAAATCCCCGTTCTTCCTCCACGCCGAATACGCCTGCAAGCTGGAAAAATCTTCCGTTGGCCTGATGGGCAGAGGGCTCTCCCACGCCGATGATTCCGCCTCCTTCGTATACGAATTTCCTGATGGCAGTCACCACTTCCTCATCACACCACCATTCGCCTCCGGTATGAGCGGTATCTGCCCCTCCCACATTAATCAGCACGTCAACATCTTTTAAAACGGCGGGATTCTGCTTTATATCCTCAAAGCTGATAAAAGTTACGTCAAAGGGTGCGCCGGACAACGCTTCAATCACCCCTGCATAGGAATAATTCTGCTTCTGATACAGCGCATGGTGCACCATATGGCAGCCCCAGGCACGCATTTTGCCCCAGCAGTTCAGCACAGCCACTTTTTTCACACAATAAGGCACGCAGCCTTTTACATTTTCATACAGTACCCGGAATTCCTCGCAGACACTTTCCACATAGGAAATAAATTCCGGGAACTCCAGCGCCAGCTTCAGGTAACCGCCGTAGCCAATCCGGTCAATGGGTTTTCTGAGGATGGCCCTTCGTGCCGTTACCCAGTTGACTTTCGCCTCTTTTACCGGGTCGCCGCCCTCACAGAACGTATCCGGGAAGAAATAAGGCAGCAGCCTTCCTTCCGTATATTTCACCCCTTCAATATCACTGATGAGCCGCAGTGTAGAACCGTTTCCCACGCTTCCCACCACAGCGTCCACTCCGATGGAAGCAAATTCCTCCAGAAAAGGTTCCGTGCCAATCCAGTGGTCTCCCAGGAACATCATGGCTTCTTTGCCGCATTCGTGGGTGATATCCACCATTTCTTTTGCAATCCGGGCCACTTCCCGACGCTGGAACTCCTGAAAATCCCTGAATTCTCTGGTGGGAATCCGGTACTGGCCATTGTAATATCCCTGGTCGATAATATATTCGGGACGGAATTTATAGCCTGCTTCCCGCTCAAACTGCTCCAGAATATAAGGGCTGACCGAGGCGGAATATCCGTACCAGTCTACATATTTTTCCCTGGCCAGCTCATCAAAAATCAACGTAAACTGATGGAAAAAGGTGGTGAACCGCAGCACATTTACATAAGGGTGTTCCTCAATGAATTTCCGCAGCCGCTTCATGGTATATGCATGGGTTTTGGGCTGGCGCACATCAAAGGTAATCTGATGTTCCACATCCTGCCAGCCATTGGTCACCGCATTGTACATATGCACCGGATCCCAGATAATATAAGCCAGAAAACTCACCGTATAATCATGGAAAGGTACGGACTGAACCGTCACTTCCCCGGTGCTCTCCTCATAGCTCCAGTGCTCCGAAGACACCGGCTGTCCCGTAGTCCGGTCCATCACTTCCCACCAGCGAGTGATATCATCCCGGCTGTTGGGTTTTAACATATCCGGATATAATCCTTTCATCAGCGGAATGCTCAGTGTACTCCCCTCCGCCATATAAAAAGGCGTCATCACATACATCTGCTGCACTTCCTCCGGGTTGGCTCTGGCCCAGTCGTTATCTTTTCTGGTGGTGTAATAGGTGGAATAAATTTTTGCGTCCACCTGCTGCAGTTCTTCCGGAAAATCCGTCCCGTCACAGTCACGTACCGCGTCCGCACCCCATCGTTCCATCAGTTCCAGCGTCTGGGGTATCACATCCAAATCTGTGGGTATGGTAACACGTCCTTTTACTTTATCCATTCTTTTCTCTCCTTCTGTGGAAATATTATTTTTTTCTATGTCTATGCGTTCAGAATCTGCCGGTAAATCTGATAATCTTCTTCCGTGTACACGTCAAATATCACCCGTTCCATTTCAGCATTCTGCTCCAGATATTCCGTCACGGTCTTTACTGCAATCTCGGCAGCTTCTTTTTTCGGGAAATGAAATTCTCCTGTGGAAATACAGCAGAACGCCACGCTTTTCAGCCCCTGCTCTGCCGCCAGCTCCAGACAGGAGCGGTAACAGCCCGCAAGCTGCTCACAGTGGATTTCTTTCAGGCTGCCGGAAACAATGGGGCCTACCGTATGCAGAATATAACGGCAGGGCAGATTAAAAGCCGGGGTAATCTTTGCCTGTCCTGTAGGTTCTTCCTGTCCCTGTTCTGTCATAATTTCATCGCAGAGCAGGCGAAGCTGCATACCGCAGGCACTGTGAATCACATTGTCAATACAGCCATGGCAGGGCACAAAACACCCCCGCAGAGCACTGTTTGCCGCATTTACAATGGCGTCTGTTTTCAGGGTGGTAATATCTCCTTTCCAGAGCACCAGACGCCTGTTCCCCGGTACCGCAGGAAGTTCATCACCGTCCACAATCCCTTTTTCCTCTATCTCCTCCTGCAGATATTCATCCTGTATTTTCAAAAGCACCGCGTCCACCGGCTGAGGCGCCCGGATATTCATAAGCGTCCGGAGCAGGCGTTTCTGCTTCTCCGAATCCTCCGGGATTTCCATGCCCCTGTAGGGAGAATCCTCCTGCAGTTTCTGAATTAAAAACACTAATTTTTCTCTGTGTGTCATGTTGACCTCCTGCCTTTTCATAACCGTCTGTTTCCTGAATCATACTATTTGCCCGCTGAAAATTCAATACCTTTTTCCGATATTTAACAGAAAATACATACAGACGCATACCCCGGAACATTGCTCAAATCATGCATTGTGAATCAGAACGGGATACAATATAATGTTTGAAGGCCTTTCCATATGGAAAGAAGAAAAATATCGTCACCTGCAGGGCACCTTTCCGGTGATATCCATGAGTTTTGCAGGAATTAAGGAGAACACCTTTCCGGAAGCAAGGAAAAGCATCTGCCGAACCCTGGAAGAACAGTATAACAAAACGATTATCTGCTGAACGAAAAAGAAAAGGCGTTTTATCTGGAAGTTGTCACAACCACTTCTGATAAGTACGAGGATGCATTTGGATTTACAGAAACCGAAGTGTCTGCCGCCTCAGAGGAATATAACAAAGGGGCTGCAGAAAAATGTGATTCCGCAATATATGGTATGGAAATCACATTTTCCTGCAGCCCTCATTCTTTTCACCGAAATTCTCTTATTTCGTAAATACTACAGGGACAGCTTCTTATTACATATCTTCCGCAGTCCGTCCTTGTGGGAGGTAACAATCAAAATGCTTCCGTTTTCCGCCACAAACCGCTCTATATTCTCCAGAATTATCCGTTCATTTTCCGCATCCAGTCCATTGGTAGCCTCGTCCATAATCAGAATCCTGGGCCTGCGTATTAATACTCTGGCCAGAGCCAGACGCTGTTTCTGCCCGCCGGAAAGATTTCCGCCGGATTCCTGTATCCAATAGTCCAGACCATGTGCCAGGGCAAATTCCTTTAGCTGTACCAGTTCCAGTATCTGAAGAATTTCCCTGTCTTCATACCGGCCGCCCAGGGCCACATTTTCCCGCAGAGTCCCTTCCAGAATCACAGGTTCCTGAAACTGTATTTTCAGAAGGTCAAACAGTTCTTCTTCCGGTATGGCGTGGGCGTCACGGCCGCAGATTTTTACCACACCTTCCGTCACCGGATAAAAGCCGCAGATTAACTTCAGCAGCGTGGTCTTTCCGGAACCGCTTTCTCCCTCTATAAATACTTTATCTCCGCTCTTCCAGGATGCATGGATATCGTTAAGGATATCCTGCTCTTTCCAGGCAAACCGCCGGATGTCCAGTTCCACCCTGGTTTCTTCCTCCGGAGCAATTCTTACTCCCTCCGTTGTTTCTTCCGGCGTGAGATATTCATAAATCCGGTCCGCAGCTCCCACACACCTCTGGGTACCGCGGTAAAAATCTGCCATATTATTCAGAGGTTCCACCAGCTTCTGGGTATACGTGTAAAACAGCAGAATACAGCCTACGGTAATTTCCCCTCTGTACAGAAACACGCTTCCCAGAAGAACCATAAACACCGGGAATATAATGGAAATCAGAGAATTCACACCATAGGAGCAGACATCCAGACGGATAATCCTTCTGGCAGCCTGGAAAAATTTCTCCCATATGTGGGAATAAAATCTTTTTTCAAAAAATTCTTTTTCGTTCAGAGTTTTGATTTCCAGCACCGCTCTGGTATCTTCTGTCAGGTGCTGGCTCAGATTGGCGGTTTCCTGGGAAAATGCCTGATAATTCTCCCTCATTTTCTTATTTATACGGTTGACTGCCAGGAAATACAGGGCGCCCACCAGAATCTCCACACTGCCCAGCAGAAGGTTTCGGGCCAGCAGCACGCCGATTATGATGACAATTTTCGTCATATTCAGTACCAGCATCAGCACGCTGATTCCCGCCGATTCCGCAATCAGGGAACCATCATTCATCACTGCAGAAACAATGTCTCCCGTAGTTCTCTCATCAAAAAATACCGCCCGCTTTTTCAGGAGTTTCCCGTACATCATGGTGCGCATCTGGTTCATCAGGGTATAACGGAACACATGCCATACCCGCGTCTGATAAAGACCTGCTCCAAAGGCCAGAAGGCCTGTGAGTCCAATCCTGCCGAATTCTTTCAGGACTTCCTGCCAGGGGGCTTTTGATACCGCCAAATCCACAAATCCCTGTATCTGATACACAAAATACAGCTCCAGTACCGTGGAGAGCATACAGAAAAACAGCAAATGCAGCTGTTTTCCTCTGAGGTTGCGGAACAGGCGGACCAGTTCCCGGTATTTTACTTTGTTTGTTGATTTCATCAATTTCTCCTTCTATTTCCGGGGATTAATTACCATACGAAATGTGACCGGATCCTCTCTGATTTCTTTTCTGTTTAATTTGCCGTAAGGAAATCCGAATCCGTAAATCTGATATACGGAATCTGCTTCTGCTTCTGGAAGAGTAATGGGAACAACGTATGCCTTTCCGGCCGGAACTTTAATATATCCTTTTTCTGCTCCCTCTTTCAGAGGAATCTGTTTCCAGTTCAAAAATGCCGTAAGCACATATTCCACGTCTGCTGTTCCGTTTTTATTTGAAATCACAAGCTCGCAGATTTCTCCGGACTTCCCTTCCACAACCATCTCAATTGCATTTTTTACACTGTCATGCTTTTCTGTCAGCATGAATCCGTCTGGTATCTGTGCATCTGTAATATCCATGCTTTCCACAGTCTCATCCGGTTCCGCCTTTTGACCCCCAGATTCATTCATAAGATTAATCCGGTAGACATATCCCCTCTGAAGCTCAAAGACACAGTCCTGATATTCTCCGTCTTTCATAAATGCTTTTTCTTCCGGCTCCGGCAAAATTATATAGGAAAACTCTTCGGCAGATTCCGTTACATCCAGTTCTATCCGGAAATTCATCTCCGTGTCCCCTGTCAGTTCAAATGGAAAGCCCGTATATTTTTCTCCCTCTACCACAAATTCCTGCTGCTGATAATCCACCATGGCAATAAAAAGATAATGCCTTGTTTCCGGAAAATTCTGCTGGAAAGAAACACGCCCCGTTATTTTTTTGTCCTTTACCGGATATATCGTTCCGGAATCATAGATTTTTCCTGTTTCAATATCATAAAACCCAAAAGCCGTATAACCTTCACTCAAAGTAATGGTTCCATCTTCATGGTATATGGGGCCATCGGGTACTGTTTCCTCTTTCTCCTGTGCCGGTTCCTGAGAAATTACTCTTTTCTCTCTGTTTTCCTGCACTTTCTCCGGCAGACACCCGGCCATGGTTATAATCAGAACAACTGCCAAAAGCAGGATTTTTATCTGTTTTTTCATAAATATTTTATCGCATCCATTTTTTATATAGGAAATCATACCATTTGTACGGCAAAAACTCAACCATATCGTCAAATATTCTCTTAGTAAAAAATACACATAACGCCATCCTCAAACTGAGATGACATTATGTGTATCTGATTATTCCCGAAGTAACTACTCTCTCATATTTTCTCTGCTATTAACCTGTTTGCATTTCTCCCCGCAGTTTTTTCGCAAATTTGCTTTCCGGACGACTCAGACAATGGAATATATCTTCTCCATAAGGAACATTGATATGACCGTTTTGATCCATCCTGTATATCGTTCCATTGTAATTAAATTCGTCTCCAACCTCATAATTTATTAAATTATCCCCCTGAGTCATTCCAATGTAAGCCCCGTCATACTGATATTTAGGATAAAGTCTTCCATCATGACCGTAAAAAAAAGTATTTTCCTTTCCATCAACCATAACAGTACACATGCCTGGTTCAAATCCAAGCTGATCCATCATCCTTTTTACTTTGCTTTCGTCCAGCAAAATTGTAATACCTCCCGCCGCAGCGTTACCGCGATTTGTAAGAGCAGAAAAAAATGTTTTCCATTCTCCAAGTTCTTTCAACATAATACCATTTTCTAACGCATATAAGGTTTCTGACCGGGCAACATACAGCTTTCCATTACCTCCTGTCCTCATTCCCCATGTATTTTCCGTTCCGCCATCTCTCGTTGTTACTCCATAGCAGACGCCAGACTCAAAAGTCAGAACATTATCAACCGCTCTCATCTCTGTCAGCAATTCCCTGTCTAATTTTTCAATCTGACTGATGTCACATACCTTACCTTTTACCACAAACTGATTATTTACAACGGATCCTTTCAGATCTTTCAGATTATTCAGATAATCCCAGATATCTTCTTTGGCCACTTTTCCGGTTGCCGACCGCAAAACACCCGATTCCGTATAATCTGCATACAGGTATGGTTCCTGGCTTTGCCGGATATAAGAATCTTTTCCCAGGGACATCCCACGGGACTTTCCCTTGTTGGCTGAAAATATAACTTTTAATGCATCCTGTTCCATCTGAAGCTGATTCAACCTGGCTTTTTGAATAATATCCATATTATTTATCTCGAACATTCAAATCTCCTTTCATGGTAATGTCGGATAGATATAATAAAAACTGTATATTGGCGTAAAAGTTTTATCATTTTTATAGGTATACGAAAATGTATAAGCTCCGTCTAATCCATAATTATAACTGAATGGTACGTCAATACTTCCCCATGCAGCAGAATATGTTTTTATAAAAGTGCTGGGAGATTCAGAATAAGCCACTTCAACCTTATCCGCATAACCTGAATTTACTCCACCAATCAGGATAGTAGTAACCTGTGCTTTTTCCGGACAATCACTATAAGTAAAATCTATAATATCCTCCTGCTTTGTATTACCGGAAGACAAAGAAATTCTTTCTCCTTCTCGTATCACTTTACCAGTACGATATACGGGATTGCCAAACAAAAACTGATATGAGTCGATTACTCTTGTTCCTCTCAGACGAACATAATAATACCCCGTTGGCAAATGATTAAAATCATAAACATGATAGTGGCTGGTAGCATCTGTTTCATAAATCTCCTCTGTCACAGGATTTCCATTTGAATCATATATCTGAAAATACAATATGTCTGAATATATAGAAAAGTAGCTGTCCTGTGCGCTGTTTAAATACACCTTAAACCAGTCTTCATCACTTGTAGAAACATACCCTTTCACAACATAGGAATTACTATTATCCCCTTTCATATACTCCTGTGGCGTCTGCCTGTTTGCTGATATTGTTTCTGCTGTTTCCATAGTATCATTCGGCTCAGTTTCCTTCACGGACTGTGCATGTACATTCATAGTTATTCCTGTAAAAAGTGCTGCTGTTATACATGCTGCCAGAAATTTTCCCCACTTTTTCTTATCATACCACTTTCCTCCTGTAAATAAAATAATAAGTATAATATAATAAGTATAATACCTTTAAATGCAAAGTCTATGACGTTTTTCGAAAATCAGCATCAACGCATATTTTCGAAAAACGTCATAGACTTTGCCATAAAACTATATAAAATAAATAAAAAATTTTCAGGAGGATTACCATTAATGAAAAAACAATCATTATTCTTTTATGTAGTATATCATTAACTTCTCCCTTTATCTCATTACCCTACTGTTGTCATACACCAATCCAGACTTTCGAACTCCATGATTGTGGAAATGTAAATTAATGCCTGCCCGTCTCATACTTTTGTTGATAATATTCTTTTGTATGCTCAAAATCATCCTCATACAGCTTTAATATGTAATAACTGTATCTCATACAGGTCTCTGCCAGCACCTCATTTTCCTGGCCATCCTTTTTTTCGTACACACAGGAAAGATTTCCCATAATCTTTCCTGCTATGTCACCTCTCTGACAATCCATTGTCAGTCTGATTCCTTCTCTTCCAATTAGTTCTGCTTCCTCCAGCCTGTTTTCCACTTCCAGATACCCCGTATAATTAATATACAAAAGAAATAACGACACGGCATGATGCTGTTTTAATACTCTGCTGTTCCCGTATCTGCCTAATATCTGTTTATACAGGTCAGTTGCTCCTCTGACATTCCCGCTTCTTCTCATACAACGGGCTATCTGATTCAATATTACAAACTCCTGCCGGAAAGGAATCCGATGAATCTCTCCATCATATTCCTTCATCGTATACTGAAGCAGTTCTTCCAGCTTCTGAATGGCATGTTCTTCAGAGATTCTTCCTGTACTCCACTGTTCCTGCAGCCAGGCAGTCTCCAGAAACTGCCTGTTCAGGAGAATATTCCTGTCAAGACTTTCTTCCAGTTCCTGCAGAAGAACATGCGCTTCCTCATTTCTTCCTCTCGACGCTTCGCGTTTAAAAAGCCTGACCTTTTCATACAGACTGTAATCATCTGCCACAATAAATCCGTAATAGGTTTTTCGCTCAGAACCCATCCGCTCCATCATGGCATACAGATTATTCCGGTTAGGACTGCGTTTTCCGCTTTCAATCCTTGAAAGGGTTTCCTGCGTACAGATATCTGCGCTTAATGCTTCCTGAGATAAATGCTGTGCCAGACGGAATTCCCGAATCATCTCATTGCTTATCACCACTTCGCTCTGCTGGCTTGTCATCAGAAAATAACATACTTTTTCTAACGGAGGTTTTTCTCCTGCAAACTGAGAAAGAAATTGAATTGCTTCCAGTTCATGTACCAGTTCAGGCTGTTCTTCTGCCTTTTCCAGCTTCTTAAGACACTTTATTTCCAGTTTTAAAAATTCCTCCATCAGTGTCAGTACACCATTCTGAACCAGACATGCTTTCCCCTGCCTGCAGATTTTATATGCTTTCCCTGTCTCGTTCTGCTTCAGATAAATCTCTGTCAAAAGCCATGCGCACTGAGGATATATTTTTGCTTTTTCTTCTCCGTCCGTATAGTGGTCTTCCAGGTACTGAAACAGAACTTCCAGGTAATTTTCTGCTGTCTTAAAATATTCAGTTTCCATCATCAGATAACAAATCAGCAGCAGAATCCGTATTTCCTGTACGCAAAGGTAATATCTTCTGCCTTTTTCCGGTTTCCATTTCGGAACCGTAAGTTCCAGGGCCTGCGTCAATGCTTCCATGCACTCTTCTGCAATATGATTCTGCACATATCTGTCAACCGCCTGCATCATCTGCTGAAACTGCCTGTGCAATACTTTTTGCTCTCCGGTGCATAATCTGTATTCACCCAACAGGGCTTCCACACACCGATGATCTTTTTTTATAAGGCTTTCCAACATACATGTCCGCAGAAAAACAATCTGATATTCCTCCTGGGACATGGCAGTCTCCAGTTTATCCAGAGATTTCCCCAAACGCTGAAACAGCGCTTCCAGCAATACTTTATCTGCTGTTTTTTCTCCTTTTTCCAGACGGGACAGCTCCGGAATACTCAGAAGGCCTCCTGCCAGCTCTTTCTGGGAAATTCCAATCTCCTCCCGCATGGAATAAAGCATATTTCCTATGTGTCTGGTCACTTTTGCTTCTCACCCTCTCACTCGCCTTCCCAGTCATCCTCCTCCCAGTCGGGATACTGCTTTGGCGCCTCCCCTTTGCTTTTGATAACTTCCGGTTCTTCGGTGCCTTCTTTCAATACCCGGAGCACTTTGCACTGGAACAGCCACTCATCTCCGAAATCAAACAGAAATTTGAACTGTTTCTCTTTGCACAGACCTGCCCGGTCCAGGCTGCATTCCTCTGTGGACGGACCATCGTATTCCATTTCCATATCCCTCATAAAATAGCAGTTCCGGCGGCTCCACTGCACATTATCCATGAAAAATGCATGGGCATGGTCGTCGTCAAACCCAAAGGCTTCCAGTATAATGCTGTGCAGATCCCACAGTGTACTTCTGCCGGAAATCCGGATATGGCGGTAACAGCCTGTCCCCAGGGAAACACTGATTACATAGGAATGGTCTCTCCCGGACTTTACAGTTCGAAACGCCGATTTGTCCGGCCGGTTATCAGCCAGTTCCGGATGCAGAAGACGCCTGACTTTCCACTCCAGTTCCTCCGGCAAAATCCCCTGTTCCAGAATCATGTCAATCTGTTCCACCATGTTTTCCGGCAGACTTTCCACCTGTTCTTTATTCAGTTCCAGTATCGTTTCCATCATCTGAATCATTTCATCCATTTCTTCCTCTTCGCTCATGGAAAAATGTTTCAGAAAATCAGCTTCCGCAGTCTCCAGTGCAGGCAGTTCTTTTTCCATACTGACAGTAATTTTCAGCCTGCTGCAAAAGGCTTTCACAAATGCAGCGGTACGCTGGTCCCGTACTTTTATCCGGTCCGGACATATTTTCTGCTGCTGAAGAGATTCCATAAACAGATTCAGCAATTCTTCCGGATTATCTTCATAATGTTCCACCGGAGGCACCGGAAGGATATAATTTGTGGAGGACTCCACTGCCAGCAGAATAATGGGGAAATAGGGAATTTCTTCCGGTTTGTTCCGAACAGGCTCCGGAAACCGGAGCAGCTCACATTCCCATACCCCCATCCGTTCCATCCGTTTCAGGCTGGCTATGCCGATATCATTGCCGGCTTTGGGCGCCGGCCACTTTTTCGGCTTTATACAGGGAAGTTTTGTACTGGTCAGCACAAAACCCTTTTCACCGGGTTCCAGCATCAGAATCTCTTCTGTAAGGTCATTTACCGGCGCCAGTCCCAACGCAATGGGCGTGGTGCTTTTCAGAATTTCCGACAGCTCAATGGCTGCCTGCAATGCCTGGCAGAGGAGTTCCTGCTCCTGTTCTGTCTGCAGATGCCAGGGATAGTGGTTGGACTGATATTTCACAAACTGGGGATAGGCATTTTTTCCGGAAATCCTGATATCATGTGCACGGGCATAAGCCCTGGCTTCCTCAAGCTCCTGTTCCGACAGTTCATTTTTCCCCTCAAAGGCACACTGCAGACAATTCTGCTGCAGCAGATGCTCCTGAAATTCCAGAGGGGAAAGCTGATATCTGTTGGCTCTGGCTATGGTGCGGAAACTTTCCATTCCTTCATCGCCAACATAAAGGCCCAGGGCGCAATGCTCTCCTGCCGCCCCCATAATACTGATGTAACCGATTCTGCCATCGGACAGTTTTACCCCAAAAAGCTGCAAATCCCAGAGGATTTTCCACAACTTTCTTTTCTTATATTCAAACGCAAGTTCATACAGTTTATCTGAAATCATCTTTCACCGCCGTTTTTATAAAAACTGTTCACCATAACCATAGTGTTCCACTACATAATCAATGTCTTTATCGCCTCTGCCGCTGAGACACACCAGAATCGAACCCTGTCCCATTTCCCTGGCTTTTTTCATGGCCCAGGCAACTGCATGGGAGCTTTCCACAGCGGGAATAATACCTTCATAACGGGACAGTTTAAAGAAGGCTTCCATGGCTTCCTCATCTCCTGCGGTCTCATACTGAATTCTTCCCTCATCATGCAAAAATGCATGTTCCGGCCCTACGGAAGGGTAATCCAGCCCGCTGGCAATAGAATATACCGGCGCCGGCTCCCCTGCCTCATCCTTCAGCATAATACTTTCAAATCCATGCATAACGCCTTTCTCTCCGTATTTCATGGAGGCTGCATGGTCTCCCAGTTTCTCGCCTCTTCCCAGAGGCTCCACTCCCACAATGTCAACAGGGTCGTTCAGAAACGGAATAAACATGCCGATAGAGTTGCTGCCGCCGCCCACGCAGGCACATACCACATCCGGATCAATGCCTGTCATTTCACGGAACTGATCTCTTGCTTCATATCCTACCACAGACTGAAAATCCCGAACCATCAGGGGGAAGGGATGGGGCCCAAGAGCAGAACCGATACAGTAAATGGAATCTTTATAATTTCTGGCATAGGAATCAAAGGCGGAGTCCACGGCTTCTTTCAGAGTTTTCAGCCCATGGCTTACGGGCACCACCTTTGCCCCCAGGATTTTCATGCGTGTAACATTCGGCGCCTGTTTTGCAATATCCACCTCTCCCATATGAATTTCACATTCCAGTCCGAAGTAGGCGGCCGCTGTTGCCAGCGCCACACCATGCTGTCCGGCACCTGTCTCTGCAATCAGGCGTTTCTTTCCCATAAATCTGGCCAGCAGGCCTTCGCCCATACAGTGGTTCAGCTTATGGGCTCCTGTATGATTCAAATCTTCACGTTTCAGATAAATCTGGCAGTTGCCAATCTGCCGGGAAAGGCGCTCACAATGATATACCGGTGTGGGCCTGCCCTGGAATTCCCTGCGGATTCTCCGCAGTTCGTTGATAAACTGTGAAGAATGGCAGATGGTCTGATATGCTTCCGTAATTTCTTCAAAAGCCGGTTTCAGTTCCTCAGACAGATAGGCGCCGCCGTATTCTCCGAATCTTCCTTCTTTATTGGGATAATTTCTTAAATATGTTCTGTAATCCATGGTTTTCACGTATCCTTTCCTGTTGTTTTACTTTTTCACTGCATTTCTTTCCTCATCCAGCTCATTCTGCACTCTGGCCAGATCCTCGCGAATCCGGATATGCTGGGGACATGCCTCCTCGCATTTACCGCATTTGATACAGCTCAGGGGCTTCTCTTTCTCACCCATCTGTTCCCAGCTTCCTTTTATCATATCATATTTCCGGTAAATGTGGTACTGATTCCAGATTTTGAAATTCCTGGGAATGTTCACCCCTGCAGGACAGGGCATACAGTAACCGCAGCCGGTACAGCCGTTCTGTACCCTGGAACGCAGCGTCTGCACCACATCTGCAATGGTCTGCTGTTCCTGCCGGCTCAGGGGCATATAATTCCCAAAGGTCTTTAAGTTATCCTCCGTCTGTGCCTCTGTGGACATGCCGCTTAACACTACTTTTACATTTTCATGATCTGCCACCCACCGGAGGGCATAAGAAGCGATGGAGCGTTCCCGGCTCAGACCGTAAAATTTCTCGTTGATATCTTCTGAAAATCCCGCCAGGCTTCCGCCCCGCACCGGTTCCATAACAATCATGGGTACCCCTCGTTTTTCTGCCAGTTCATAGCCCCGGCGGCCTGCCTGTTCTTCCGTGTCCATGTAATTATACTGTATCTGGCAGAAATCCCAGTCCCGGCTGGTTAAGATTTCCTCAAATACTTCATAGCTGTCATGAAAAGAAAATCCCAGGTGACGGATTTTTCCTTCCTGCTGAAGCTCCTCACAGATTTCCAGAACCTGCAGCTCTTTTATCTTCTCCCATCGGCCTTTATCCACCGCATGAAACAGATAGAAATCCACATATGTTTTCCCCAGACGTTTCAGCTGTTCCTCAAATACCCGGCGGACGTCCTCTTTCCTCTCCAGAAGCCATATGGGAAGTTTTGTTGCAAGATAATAAGAATCTCTGGGATACTGCTCCAGCACTTTTCCCACAAACCTTTCGCTTTCCTGTTCATGATAGGTATAGGCAGTATCAAAGTAATTTACTCCTGCCTGATAAGCCATATCCAGCATTTTTTCTGCCCTTGTTTCATCAATTTTACCTTCTGCAGTAGTTGGAAACCGCATACATCCAAAGCCCAGCAGGCTGGTTTCCACGTTCAGTTTTTCTGTTTTTCTTTTTTCCATTTCTGTTCTCCTTCCGATGCCTTTCCTGTTCATCACAGCCTGTTCACCGCCCGTAGACGGATTGTACCGCAACAAAAGATACTTTCGTACTTTAGCGTGACAAGGTCTTTCCTATAGAAGAATAAAAACAGCAAGGCTTTTGTACCTTGCTGCTTCCTGTCAGTCATTTTTCACACAATACCTTATAAGTTTTCCGGTATTTCTGACTCTTCCCCTTTATTTTCCAGACTCTTGCTGAATTCCTCATTGATCTTCCGCAGTGATTCGTCAATCTCTCCTGCCTTGGCAATGATTGCAGAATATTTCTCTGTAGCCATGGAAGATAACTTGCCCATCTCTCCGGCCACAATATTAAATCCTCTTCCGGCTTCTCCGGCTCTGGCTGCTTCAATGGAAGCATTCAGCGCCAGAATATTCTGCTTTCTGGATACTTTGGTCAGATCCTGTACCATACTCTCAATCTGCTCCACATTCTGAGTGGTCACATCAATTTCTTTATCTATGGTATTAATCTTATTCTTCTCTCTGTAACGGGTGTACTCTGAATTCACCAGCATGTTGATCATTTCTTCCATCAGAGCTGCGGAAGCACGGATTGCCTTTTCTGTCTTAACCGGTACTTCTTTCAGAGCTTCAATGTATTCATCGGGATCCACGCCGATTTCCTCAGCCACTTTACGGAATTTGTCAAAGTCCGGCGGCGCCGGCAATACCTGTCCCCCCAGGATTGCACCCAGCTTCTCTCCTTCCACCACAATGTCCGCTGCAAAATCCATAAGACCCGCATGGCAGAAATAAGTTCCCACGCCTTCCATATCACATTTCTGACAACGCTTTAATCCGATCTCGCTGCCACGTGTATATTTCATACAGAAATCCAGAAAATTGCTGACTTTCGTAACATGTTTTCCTTCCTTGTCAATCATACTGACAGCTACGCCCGTTGCATCAGCAAACAAATCCTGAAGTCTCTGCAGTTTCTCCTGATCAATTAAATCAAGTATTTCCATAATTATCTTCTCCTTTTCCCCGGCAACTCGTAAATCTTATCCCATTGCAGGTTTTCCCGTTTCTGTTACCTTTATCATCCCACAATATAAAAACCGCACTATAATATCTGTAGACATTATAGCACGGTTTTTTCCATAAAACAAGAACAAAGTGGACAGGCCCGTTTTAATTCCTCCCCGGTTTTTACAGGGAGAAAAAATTCACCTGATAGGAAATCGCTTTTCCTGCGCCTGTTATTTTTACCTGAAACTGGTCCCCGGAACGATAGGAAATATTATTGGGACGGAAGATAATACAGCCTTTGGCTCCGTAATTATTGTTTTCCACATTAAAATACCCATATTTCCTGTTGTTTTTTGAAAAGGTCCATTTTTTTCCGTCTTTTTTTCTGGTCAGTACCACTTTTACTTTGTCTGCATTCAGTTCTCTTCCCATACTGATGCTCCAGGGATAAGAATCTCCGAAAAATTCCAGCGGCATGTTCTGAGCCGGCCAGGCAACGCCGTAATACGATGATTTTCCGAATGCATTATCTATGGCATACATGGCGGAATAAGAAGACGGCCATTTTTCCGTTCCGGATACAAAACCGAACCCTGTTTTTTTCATAGGCGGGTTTAAAATCCAGCGGCGATGGCCTACCAGTGGAATATTATCCTTGTCTCCGTCATACATCCACATTCTGACCAACGGATAATTCAGCCCCGCGGGACCTCCGAATGATGTTGCCAGGTTACTGCTGCCGGCTCCGGAATAACACAGCTGATAAAAAGACTGGCTCATTCCGGATGGTTTGGCCGGATAATGGCTCATACTGTTGTTCACGCAATTAATCAGAGCTGCTGCCTGGGCCTTTTTTGTATAATTGTCATCCAGTTTTACATTGTCATTGATTCCTGCAATGTACCGGATGGCATTTAAAGTCTTTAAGGCAGATTTCAGACTTTTCTTATCTATCTTTCCTGCGGAATAGGGGGCTTTTAACTTCGGCGCTTTGCTGAATTTCACCTTCTCGTTAATATCAATTTTCTTTGATTTCAGATAGCGGCGGATTTCACTTTTTGAATGATATTTTACATTAATGCCTTTACTGCCTGCCGCCTGAACGTCAGCGGGCGCCACATTTATGCAAAGAGATACCGCCAGCGCCAGCAAACATATTTTTTTCAGAACTTTTCTCATCTTATCACATTTCCCTTCTTTTTATTTACTTTACTTTTCCATCAGCGCATTTTCTCATCACCGTTCTCTCTGCAGAATTTTCGGAAACAGTATCAAAAATGCGGCAGTAGTGGCCACCCCGGCAGCAAAATCAGAAACTGCCTCTGCCAGAAACACTGCCATCAGCTTATTTTCCAGAAACACCGGAAGAATAAAAATCAGCGGTATCATCAGGATCAGTTTTCGAAAGCAGGCGAAAAACAGTGACACCTTTGCCTGTCCCAGCGCCAGAAATGTCTGCTGGCACGCCATCTGAGGCCCCATGGCAAAGGCTCCCGCTATATAAAACCGCATCCCCCAGCTGGCCATTTCATACAGCTCCTGTGAACTGCTGTTGAATATTTTTACGAATACGCCCGGAACCGCCATCACCAGTATCCAGGCTGAAGTGGCAAAAATCCCGCAACAGCACAGCAGCAGCCGATAAGTCTTTTTTACACGTTCATCGTTTCCGGCTCCGTAATTGTAACTGACAATGGGCTGGGCTCCCTGCGTCAGACCGCTGAGAGGCAGGAAAATCATCTGCATCACACTGCCCAGAATCGTAATGGAAGAAACTGCCAGGTCGCCGCCATACCGATAGAGGGAGGTATTAAAGGATATATTAATCAGGCTTTCGGTGCTCTGCATCACAAAAGGCGATATGCCAAGGGCCAGAACCGGAGCCACATATTCTTTTTTCAGCTTCATGTACTGTTTCTCAATCCGCAGTTTCGTTTTCCTGCCTCTGAGAAACCGCACCACCCACACTGCCGACACCGCCTGGGAGAGAATAGTGGCCAGCGCCGCTCCTGACACGCCCATATGAAAACCGAAAATAAAAACCGGATCCAGGATGATGTTTAGCACAGCGCCTATGAGAATGGTGGCCATGCCTTCCATGGCAAATCCCTGCGTTGTAATAAAACTGTTCAGTCCAATTGCCAGCATGACAAATATGGTTCCGCACACATAAATCCGCAGATAGCCCCAGGCATAGGAAATGGTATTTTCACTGGCTCCGAACAGAAACAGCAGTTCTTTTCCGGTAAACAGAAAAAGAAGCGTAAGCAGCACCGCAAGGCCCGTCAGCATTACCACGCAGGCCCCCAATGTCTTTCTGGCGCCTTCCATATCCTGTTTCCCCATATAAATAGCGGCTCTGGGCGCTCCTCCGATTCCAACCAGCGCACTGAACGCCATAATTATCAGAATTACCGGCAGACACAGGCCGATTCCTGTCAGGGCAATGGCCCCTGTATCCGGAATGTGCCCGATATAAATTCGGTCCACAATATTGTAAAGCATGTTGACAACCTGGGCCAGAATTGCCGGCAGTGCCAGCTTCAGCAGAAGTTTTCCCAGAGGGTCTTTTCCCAGGTCCGCTGCCTGATTTTTATTTACCAACGCCATACTGATTTCCTTTAATTTTTACTGTTCTGTCTTTTGCTGACAAAATCAATGATAAGATCCACAGCATCTTCAATGCTGATAACGCTGCTGTCAATGGTAAGATGGTATCCGTCGCATTCATTCCACTTCTCATCGGCATAATAGGAATGGAATCCGGCTCTGGCCTTGTCCTCTTTTTCCACCAGCCTTCTGGCCTTATCCGTGCTGATTTTCCGGTCCGTGGCTGTCTTGTCGATACGGTATTCTTTGGGTGCATGGATAAATACGCTGGTCATATCCGGATTATCTTTCAGGAAAAAGTTTCCGCATCTTCCCACAATCACACAGTCTTCTTTCTCTGCCAGATTCTTCATAAATTCAAAAGGTACTTTTCTCTGTCCATGGGATCTTATGTCTGTTGCAATGACATACAGCAGGCTGTTGACGGACTGTTCTTCGTAAAAATCCCGCAGTTCATCATATTTATTCATTTTCCTGGCTTCCTCCGCCATGGACTCCTTGTCATAATATTTAATATTCAGTTTTTTGGCAAGCTGGCGCCCAATCACATGTCCATAACTTCCAAACTCCCTGCCAATTGTAATAATCATAGTATCACTCCTCATCTGATCTTTTTCAAACACGTTATAGAATTATTATATCACTGTGATTTAAAATTACAATCGCCTGTTGAAAAAAACAGGGACAATTTATGGCTGTCTTCCACAAATCATCCCTGTTTTTCTTCTGTTTTTCCGTATTTTCATTCCCGTATACCTACGCTCTGCGGGAAAGATTTCTGAGCATTTCCACATTCAGATTTCCGCCCATCATCAGGGTTGCTGCTGCGAACTGTGCTCCGTATTTTTCCATGTAATTTTTTACTGCTTTCTGAATCATTTTCATAATAGTTCCTCTCCTTTTCCATAAGATGTTTTCTCTTTACGCTGTCTATCATACTATCCTGCAGTCCGAAAAAACAGGTGATATTTTGACTTATTTTAAGTCGATATTGACTTTTTCTGCTGGTTTTTATATAATTTCAGCCAGAAAAACTGTATACGGGAGGCATATGTTTATGGCAGAACCCTATTATGAAATTTTCCGTGAAATCAATGAAGCCGGCATACAGCTTGCATACCATACCATCCCCGGAGGCTATCATCCCCTTCACTGGCATGAAGAACTGGAACTGCTCTTTCCTCTGAACGGAGATGCTGCTGTCACCATAGACGGAAAGACCTTTCAGTTAAGGCACCGCCAGATTCTGGCTGTGGAATCGGGACAGGTACACAGTACAAATACCAGCAGCGACCGTCTGATGTGTCTCTGCATCCACATATCCAAATCTCTGATGAGACGTTACATGCCGGATATTGAATGCTTCCGGATTCACTGCATTCCGGATGAAATCACCGATTCACAGTTCGGGGAATATCTGCACCTGTGCCAGATGGCCGAAACACTGACCCGGCTCTACATTGAAGAACTGCCTGCCACACTGCTGGAATCCGAGGGCATTATCCTGCAGATTCTGGCTCACCTGATGCGGCATTTCGCCTGCAAAACAGCACCTGAATTATCTTCCGGCGATATGCAGGCCCGCCAGAAACTGCGGGACATCATCACTTATGTGGGAGAACATTTCCGGGAACCCATAGCTCTTTCGGATGCTGCCGCACTGCTGAGCCTGAACAAAGAATATTTCTGCCGTTTTTTCAAAAAATATATGGGGCTTTCTTTTCTGCAGTACGTGAATGAAATACGGATTACCCATATCTATCGGGAATTACAGAATACAGACGCCCCTGTTTCTGAAATCATGGAGGCGAACGGATTTACCAGCCAGAAATTATTTAACCGGACCTTTAAGGAAATTTACGGGTGTACCCCTTCGGCTGTGCGGAAAGGAGAAACAACGTGTTAGCATGACACGGGATTTCCTGTGAGAGAACAAAGTGGGCAAACCCACTTCAACTCCCCTGCCCCTCAATCTTGAGGGGATTGCGCATAATGGTTTTATCTTATAGGAAGACGCTTTCACGCTTTAGCGTGACAAAGTCTTTCCTATAAGAGAACAAAACCCCGGAAATTTCAAATTTCCGAGGTTTACCAGAGGCGCAGACCGGATTTGAACCGGTGAATCAGGGTGTTGCAGACCCACGCCTTACCACTTGGCTACTGCGCCGCAATATAACTGCCAGAATACTGGCTTCCATATAACAAATTCATACCTGAATCTATTATATTATAGCAAACATTAAAATATTCGTCAAGAATTATCTTCTGAGAAATTTTATCAATGACTCCTACGGGAATCGAACCCGTGTTACCGCCGTGAAAGGGCGATGTCTTAACCGCTTGACCAAGGAGCCTTAGTTATGTCAGCAACAAATAAAATACTAACACAACTTTATTCTTTTTGCAAGTACTTTTTTAAATTTTTTACTAATTATTTTGTAACAGTTCAGCCATAGCCTGTGTTCTGTGGGAATCATGCTGGCATGAATGAGCACAGAATGCTGGCTATGAGCGGAGCGCCACTTAAGCCTCAGACAGGAGCTGCCTCTGGCAGCGGATAGCCTGCCTGACAGGCGGTCTGGGGCCTGTCTAAAGGCGCGGACTGAACTGTTACATTATTTCCCATCCTGAACGTCTAACCTTTTACCACGCCCACTGTTTTCAGTTTTTTCACCGGTGTTACCAGATCCGCCTGCTGCGCCATCACCTGGTCAATATCTTTGTAGGCAAACCGGCACTCTTCCGGCACATCGTTCTTTTTGCGTTTTCCAAGGATAATTCCCTGCTCCTTTAAATCCACCATGACTTTCTCCACGGAAAAAGTCTTCATGGCTCCTGACCGGGAATAATTTCTGCCTGCACCGTGGGAAGAAGAACAGAAGGACTCCGGATTTCCCTTTCCCTCCACCACATAGCTGTACGAGCCCATGGCTCCCGGTATGACAGCCAGTTCTCCCGCCCGGACTCTGGTAGCTCCTTTGCGGTGTACCCACACATTTGCGTCATAATGATTTTCCAGAGCGGCATAATTGTGGTGACAGTTAATCTCATCCCCAAATTCCACCTTAAGTTCCGTATGTTTCTCAATCACTTCTTTTACAATGGTACAGGTTTTCTCCAGCATACGGGCCCGGTTTTCAAAAGCGTAGTCCAGAGCCAGATTCATCCAGCGGATGTACTGCTGCCCTTCCTCAGAGTCAACGGGCAGAAAAGCCAGCCGGTATTCTTCCTCCACCTGACTGTACCATTTCCGGTTCAGTTCCCTGGCCCTCTCATGAAAATAATCGCAGATGGCCTTTCCAAGGTGCCGGCTGCCGGAATGAATCATAATACAGAGATATCCTTCCTCATCCTCCTGAAGTTCTATAAAATGGTTTCCCCCTCCCAGACTTCCCACCTGAAAATACCCGTCTTCAATCAGAGGAACCAGTTCCGGATTTTTCTCATAGTAATCAGATTCCTGTTTTGCCCGGTCAAGAACTTCCGACTCCTGGGGCTTCTTATACCGCTCGGTATTTAGCGGAATGGTACGCATAATATTACCGATTATTGCCTGAATGATACTTCCGTTTCCAGTCTGTATGTCCTGAATTTCCTCCATACGGATATTGGTGGGGATATAATCCATACCGCAGCCGATATCAACGCCCACCGCATTGGGAATAATCACGTCTTTAGCTGCAATCACCCCGCCGATTGGCATTCCCTTTCCTGTATGAGTATCCGGCATGAGACATACCCATTTATGGATAAATGGAAGCTGCGACAGGTGATATGCCTGTTCCAGACAGCTCTCCTCCAGATGCTCCATATTTTCCAGCCAGATTTTCACCGGAAATCTGGTGTTCTCGTTATAAAGTACAAACATATCATCCTCATCCTTTCTGTTTTCCTGTTGTCAGGCAATTGCGAAACGCTTCAATTATCAAAATTTCATGTACAATTTCCACAATTTTTTTAAATATTTTCATCATACAAAAGGCCGAAATGCCAGACGCACCGGACATTCCGGCGAGCCTCTGAATACAAAGAATCATGTTCAGCAAAGGCTTCCATATTTCTTTGAGTCTCGCCTCCATGGTGCTGAAATGCATTTCTCACCTTTTGTATGAGAAAATATTTGTACTCAAACTTTCTGAATTGTACATGAAATTAGTATAATTACTGAATTTCGCAATTGCCTGTTCCTGTTGTTGCACTCATTATATACAGAAACCGGAAATTTATCATTTCAAAAAGGTTGCGAACTTTATGTTCCGTCCCTTATAATGAGAACTGAGAACAAAGTGGACACAGGAGGAAATGAGATGTCCGATTTTCAGGAACTGATACGGAGTTTTTCCAAAACAAGAGAATACGTCCGGGATTTTTTTGTCTATGGATTTAAGACCAGAAGCGAATTTAAGGAGAAAAGCCCCCGGACTTATGACAATGAGCGCCGGCGGCTGGAAAGCTGGCTGAGCCCTTATGTGCGGAAAGATTATGTATCTGGCGGCTCCAACATTTCCCTTGCCATTGACAGCAATCTTCTGGACGTCAATCCCCTGTTCCGGGTCTGGAAAACAAAAAGTTTTACAGATAACGACATTGTCCTGCATTTTCTGATTCTGGATTTACTGCAGGACGGAAAACATCTGACCGCAGAGGAAATCACAGACTGTCTTCTCACAGAATATGAAGTGGTTTTTGAAGTGCAGACTGTCCGAAGGAAATGCAATGTTTATGAAAAAGAGGGCCTGCTGATGAAACAGAAAGCCGGGAAAAAAGTTGTTTTCTTTCTGGACAATACGCTGGCGCGCTGGCTGAAATCCAATGAACAGGCTCTGGACGCACTGGCATTCTATCAGATGGCGGGAGCCCTTGGCATTATCGGTAACGTACTGTCCGAACAGTTTGATTATAAGAATCAGACCTTTCGGGTAAAACACAGTTTTTTTGTACATACACTGGAAGATGAAATTCTTCTGCTTCTGCTGGAAGCCATGAACGGGAAGTTAAAGACGGAGCTTACGCTGAAAAGCTCCAAACGCAATATGAAACATACGGTTTGCTGCATTCCTCTGCAGATTTTTGTCAGTGCCAGGAGCGGCAGACGGTTTCTCTGCGGATACACGGAAAAAAACAGGCGGTTTACCTGTTTTCGGCTGGATACCATTAAAGCTGTCACTCTGGGAGGATCTGCGGCATCATATGAAGAACTGAAAGAAAAACTGAACCGGAACCGTTGTCATCTCTGGGGAGTGTCTTTCCAGGGAACGGAACGCCGTCATCTGGACACACTGACCATGACATTGCAGATTCAGGAACCGGAAGAACATTATATTGTAGAACGGCTGAACCGGGAAGGCAGAGGCGGTACTGTTACCAGACTGGGAAAAAATGTTTACCGTTATGAGCGGAAGGCTTTCGACTGCAACGAAATGCTGCCCTGGGTCCGTACCTTTACCGGCAGGATTCTTTCACTGGAATGTACTGCCAAATCGGTAGAACACAGGTTTTATCAGGATTTACAGGCCATGTACCGCATGTACGGAACCAATGGAACATGAAAGGGAGGGAAGCATAAAATGGAACTGTTTTCTGAAGTGTACAGCTGCTATTATCAGGTGCTGCGCCATTTGCTCTCTAACTGTAATCCTCTTACCATAGAAGAAATCCGCAGTCAGATTCACAGAGAGGGATTTGAGGAAAGTCTTCTCTCCATCATTCCCAAACTGGAAAACGGGGACTGGAACTTATTTCAGAAAGAAGGAAATCTCTATCTTTCCAGATTAAAATCAGATTTTCTTACGCCTGTCTCAAATCTGGAAAAATCCTATCTGAAAGCTCTGCTGGCTGATTCGCGCATATCGCTTTTTCTGCATCCGGAACAGGAGGAAGTTCTGAATCAGATGCTGGCCTCTGTGCCTCCTCTCTGGAAACAGGAGCACTTTTATTACTATGACCGATTTGCGGACGGAGACCCCTGTGACGACGACCTCTACCGCAGCCATTTTCGTACCCTTCTGCTGGCCCAAAAAGAGAAACGATACGTGGATATTGACTACAATTCTCCTTCCGGACATCGGGTTCATCATTATTACGTGCCTGCCCGGCTGGAATATTCTGTAAAAAATGACAAATTCCGGATTCTGGCCCTGAAAGCTGCCGGGAATCATACTATGCGTCCGGAAATTCTGAATATCGCCCGGATTCAGAGTCTTCGCCTGACAGAGAAAATCCTTTCCTCTCAGGTGGATGTAAACGCCGTAATCCGACAATCTTATTACAGAGAGCCTCTCCGGATTCAGATTGCCAGCCGCCGCAATGCCCTTGAGCGGGCAATGCTTCATTTTGCAAATTATGAAAAAAATACCAAAAAAACAGATGAGAACACTTATGAATGCCTGATTTACTACAATCAGGCCATGGAAACGGAATTATTAATAGAGGTTCTGTCTTTCGGCCCCATGCTTAAAGTTCTGGGAAATGAAAAATTTCTCCGCAGCCTGAAAGAAAGGCTCCGAAACCAGAGAAGTCTGATTTCTCCGGACTCCTCCGGTTTTATACTATGTCCACTCCCATAAAAAACAGCATTACAATTGCCTCGGCAATTCCCAGAATGAGAATTCCTGCCTTTCCCAAAACCCCCGGTTTTTTTATTTCTACGGGAAGCAGATATCCCGTTCCTGTCAGCAGCAGCAATACCGGAAAACAGATAAGATTTTTCAGCAGTCTGTGGTCATACAGAAGATAAACGGCCGGCAGCAGAATTGCTATGGTGGTCACCGGAACCCCCAGATAGCTCTCACGCTTTTCTGAAGTCATTCTCTGACGTTCTTCTTCCAGTACGTTAAAATATGCCAGCCTTATCAGCGCACACAGTACAAATAACGCGGCTATCACTCCCACAGGGGTCTGCTTTCCGGAAATTATATAAACAAAAATTCCGGGAAAAACGCCAAAACTGATTAAATCACTCAGGGAGTCAATCTGAATACCAAATCTTTTTTCACTTTCTGTTCTTGTTTTGGTGGCCGCCACGGCTCCGTCAAACATATCACAGACTCCGGCTACCATCAGACAGACCACCGCATTCCAGTAATCCTGACTCAGCAGCCGAAGTATGCCCACAAATGCTGACAGCATACCGCAATATGTAAGTATTACCGTATAATCATAATATCCAAGCAATTTTTTCTTCATCATCTTCTCCTCATCCGTTTATCTTTATATCAGTCCAAACACAATACTGTAGGCCAGAATGCACCATGGTTTTCCCAAAATGATAATCCATATAAATTTTCTCCTGTTCATCTGAATCAGACCGGAAAAATAGCAGAGAAAATCATCCGGAAACAGCGGGAGCAATATGGCCATAAACAAAAGCCAGTCGTAAGATCTGCTCCTCCCAATCCGCCCGCTCCATTTTACATACTGCTCTTTGGGAAACAGGGTAAGGACAAGGTCAATCCCATATTTCCGGGCCAGAAAATAAGCAATAATCGAACCGGCGCTAATCCCTATATAATTGCACCAGAATCCCGGCATGGTTCCAAATGCCACCGCACCCGCCGCACAGCCCAGATAACCCGGCAGTACCGGGACCACCACCTGAAATGCCTGAAATACGGTAAGAACCAACGGGGCTGCCAGACCGAAACCTTTCATATATTCCTGCAGGGATTCTACGGAATCAAATTTCTGGTTAAAGATATCTTTTATAAAAATCAGAGCCAGAATAATCACACCTGCAATTACCAGTATTTTTACTTTTTTTACCATACAGTCCCTTTCCCGCTGTTTTATTTTTCCGTCTGCAGTTTCTTTCCTCCCATCCTGCCTTCTGCTTTCAGAATGAAATTCATATACCATCTGGAAAATCCGCATTTTTCCACAAACAGATAACTTATTTCTGCTATGGCAACTCCCGCCGCCACATCAATCAGCACATGCTGTTTTGTGGTAAGAGTAGATACGCAGACACTTAATGCCATGAAAAGAGAAGCAAACCTGTACCATTTCGGTATTTTTTCATTTTTCCTTACCGCAATAAAACAAAACCAGCTTGTCAGACAATGAATGGAAGGAAAGAGATTATCGGCCGCATCCAACTGATACAGCAGTTTCATGCATTCATCCCATATACCGCTTCCTTCAATGACTGGCCGGGTATTTGTAGTCGGTAAAAAAAGAAAGCAGAGAAAACATACCAGTTTTGTCAGCAAATCCGCACTTAGAAAGCGAAATGCTTCTTCTCTGTCCTGTCTGCATCCAATTACATAATTTACAACCCAGAACACGTAACAGCCCAGATATATGGTGACTGTCCAGGGTACGAAGGGAATCCTGTCGTCCAGAGCATTGGAAAGATTGTAATGCACTTTGTCTGACATAAACAATCTTGTCCCATTATAGGCTATGGAATTACATACAAGGGTAAGAACCAGGGGCAGCCGCATAATTCTCGGTACAATTTGCATTTTTTTGCGCATACATATCTCCTTTTCCTACATAAATATAAACCATAGTTCTTAAATAGGGCTTAAATTATTTCTTAAGTTTTCTTAAATTTTTCAGCAGAAAAAGATGAAACTATTTATAAACATGTTTCATCTCTTCCTGTTCGGATTTCTGATACACAAAATCCTGTAAACATTGCTGCCTACAGGATTCCTTTTCACTCCCCGAGTTGGGCTCGAACCAACAACCCCGCGGTTAACAGCCGCGTGCTCTACCATTGAGCTATCGAGGATTATCTGTTCAGTTTTCTTTTCTGTACCCTGAAAAACCCATACAGCCTACAGCCCTTACATCTCCTCTTCCCGTCTTACATCTTCTTCCTTCTTTCTTCCTCTGGTCAAGCCCTCGACCGATTAGTAGCAGTCAGCTCCATCCATTGCTGCACTTCCACTCCTGCCCTATCTACCTCGTACTCTCCAAGGGGTCTTACTTCTTTCGAATGGGACATCTCATCTTGAGGGGGGCTTCACGCTTAGATGCCTTCAGCGTTTATCCCGTCCGGACTTGGCTACCCTGCCATGGCACTGGCGTGCCAACAGATGCACCAGTGGTCCGTCCATCCCGGTCCTCTCGTACTGGGGACAGCTCCTCTCAGATCTCCTTCGCCCGCGCCGGATAGGGACCGAACTGTCTCACGACGTTCTGAACCCAGCTCGCGTACCGCTTTAATGGGCGAACAGCCCAACCCTTGGGACCTGCTGCAGCCCCAGGATGCGATGAGCCGACATCGAGGTGCCAAACCACTCCGTCGATGTGAACTCTTGGGAGTGATAAGCCTGTTATCCCCAGGGTAGCTTTTATCCGTTGAGCGATGGCAATCCCACGTTCTGCCACCGGATCACTAAGTCCTACTTTCGTACCTGCCCCACCCGTCGGTGTCGCAGTCAGGCTCCCTTCTGCCTTTGCACTCTCCAGATGGTTTCCGTCCATCCTGAGGGAACCTTTGAGCGCCTCCGATACCCTTTCGGAGGCGACCGCCCCAGTCAAACTCCCCGCCTGGCATTGTCCCACCGCCGGCTTACGGCGGCTGGTTAGAAACCCGGTACTGCAGGGGTGGTATCCCAACAGCGGCTCCGCATGGGCTGGCGCCCTTGCTTCTTAGCCTCCCACCTATCCTGTACATGCAGCACCAGATCCCAGTACCAGACTGGAGTAAAGCTCCATGGGGTCTTTCCGTCCTGGCGCGGGTAGCCAGCATCTTCACTGGCATTTCAATTTCACCGGGTGCATTGTCGAGACAGTGCTCAGATCATTACGCCTTTCGTGCGGGTCGGAACTTACCCGACAAGGAATTTCGCTACCTTAGGACCGTTATAGTTACGGCCGCCGTTTACCGGGGCTTGGATTCAGAGCTTCGCACCGCGATACCCTGAAGGGCACCGCAAATACTAACCCCTCCTCTTAACCTTCCGGCACCGGGCAGGCGTCAGCCCATATACTTCACCTTCCGGTTTTGCATAGACCTGTGTTTTTGCTAAACAGTTGCCTGAGCCTTTTCTCTGCGGCCTGCTTCCGCAGGCACCCCTTCTCCCGAAGTTACGGGGCCATTTTGCCGAGTTCCTTGACAATGCTTCTCCCGTCGGCCTTGGGATTCTCTCCCCATCCACCTGTGTCGGTTTACGGTACGGGTACAGGATAAACAATAGCGGCTTTTCCCGGTACGCGCTCCACATGCTTCGCTACTTTCTTTCGCTCCGCATCACAGCTTCGGCTTAACGGGGGGATTTGCCTCCCCGCCACCTCTTCTGCTTGCACCGGGCTTTCCGTTCCCGGCTCATGCTTCCCGCATACGTCCCCACAGTTCTGTTATCCCGCAGTACAGGAATATCAACCTGTTGTCCATCGGCTACGCCTTTCGGCCTCGCCTTAGGTCCCGACTTCCCCAGGGCAGATCAGCTTTACCCTGGAATCCTTGGATATTCGGCCGGAAGGATTCCCACCTTCCTCTCGCTACTCATTCCGGCATTCTCTCTTCCCGCCTCTCCACAGCTCCTTCCGGTACTGCTTCTTCGTGGCGGCAATGCTCCTCTACCGATGTATTACTACATCCCGCGGCTTCGGCGGCGTGTTTCAGCCCCGGACATTTTCGGCGCAGGACCTCTCGACCAGTGAGCTGTTACGCACTCTTTGAATGCATGGCTGCTTCTGAGCCAACATCCTGGTTGTCTTTGAAATCCCACATCCTTTCCCACTTAACACGCACTTGGGGGCCTTAGCCGGCGGTCCGGGCTCTTTCCCTTTTGACTGTCCAACTTATCTCGTACAGTCTGACTCCCATGAACCATCTTTACGGCATTCGGAGTTTGATATTCTTCGGTAAGCTTTGACGCCCCCTAGGAAATTCAGTGCTCTACCTCCGCAAGACTCTCATGAGGCTAGCCCTAAAGCTATTTCGAGGAGAACCAGCTATCTCCGGGTTCGATTGGAATTTCTCCCCTATCCACACCTCATCGCCACCCTTTTCAACGGATGTGCGTTCGGCCCTCCACTCCCTCTTACAGAAGCTTCAGCCTGGACATGGATAGATCACCCGGTTTCGGGTCTGCGCTGTCTGACTGTGGCCCTTTTAAGACCCGGTTTCCCTGCGGCTCCGCACCTTCAGTGCTTAACCTCGCCGGACAGCGCAACTCGCCGGACCGTTCTACAAAAAGTACGCGGTTCCGCTTCCGCGGTCCCACAGCTTGTAAACACAGGGTTTCAGGTTCTCTTTCACTCCCCTCCCGGGGTTCTTTTCACCTTTCCTTCACAGTACTCTGCGCTATCGGTCACTAAGTAGTATTCAGCCTTACGGGGTGGTCCCCGCTTCTTCCATCAAGGTTCCACGTGTCTCGATGTACTCTGGATCCCGCCTGGCTGCCTTCGGCTTCGGTTACGGGGCTTTCACCCTCTTTGGCTGGCTTTCCCAAAACCATTCCCCTGCCTCCTGCAGTCCTTCCTGCGGTCCGAACCCCGGCATGCTCGCATCCCGGTTTGGGCTCCTTCCCTTTCGCTCGCCGCTACTCAGGAAATCGATGTTTCTTTCTTTTCCTCCGGCTACTCAGATGTTTCACTTCACCGGGTTCCCCTCCATGCGTTATGGATTGGCGCATGGATACATGAGGTGTACTCATGTGGGTTTCCCCATTCAGATATCCGCGGCTCTTTGGATATTTGCTCCTCCCCGCGGCTTTTCGCA